>JAIQFL010000142.1 GCA_020073365.1 Terriglobia bacterium
TCGGGCGGGTCGCTGGCGTCCACCAGCACCTTCAGAGCAATCCACAGGATGAAGAGTCCGCCCGCGATCTGCACATACTCGATGCTGAGTAACCGTGCAGCCACGGTGGTGAGGGCGACGCGCAAGACCACCGCCCCGGCGGCGCCGCCCGCAATGCCGATGCGGCGCTCGCGCTTGGGTAGCGAGCGAACCGCCATGGCGATCACCAGGGCGTTGTCGCCGGCCAGTAACAGGTCGATCAGGACCAGCGAGAGGCCGCTCAGGAGGAAATGCATGGAACCCGCCCGACCCACGCCCGGGCGCGGCGGAAGTAGTTCTGCGCCACCCGCACGTCGCGCAGGATCTGCCCCTTCAGCGCTTCCGGCGTTTCGAACTTGCGCTCATCGCGGACGCGCCACAGGAGTTTCACACGAATGCGGTGCGGCGCTTCACCCTGGAGCGGGTCGAGCAGGAAGGTCTCGATGGAGAGCTCCTCGCTCTCTCCGAATGTCGGGCGGTATCCGATGTTGGTAATGGACTTCCAGTCTCTCGCGCTCTCCAAATCGTGGGTGCGGGTCACATAAACTCCGCGCGCGGGAATCAGTTCGGCGGCGGTCGCCAGGTTCAGGGTGGGCACCGTCTGCTTCGAACCCACACCGCGCCCGCTCACGATCTCGCCGTCCAGGTCGTAGGGCCGTTCGAGGAGCCGCGCTGCCAGCGAAACCCGTCCCGCCAGGATCAGCTCGCGGATGGCACTGCTGCTCACCACGCGGCCCCGGCAGGTCACCGCCGATACGACGACCGTTTCGAAGCCGAGCTTCCGCCCCAATTCCGCGAGCACTCCGATGTTGCCCGCCTGGCGATGGCCGAAGCGGAAATTGTCACCCACCAGGACCGCGCGCGCGCCCAGGCGCTCCACCAGCAGATGCGCGACGAACTCCTCGGGAGAAAGCAGGGCGAGTTCGCGGGTGAAGGGCAGAATCAGCACCTGCTCGATGCCTTCCTCCTGCATCAACTCGGCACGGCGGGCGGGAGTGGCGATCAATCGGGGGGCGCGCTCGGGCGCCACCACGCGCGTGGGATGCGGGTCAAACGTAAGGACCGACGCCTTCCATCCTTTACCGCCGGCCAGCGCCTTGAGATCCCGCAGAATCCGCCGGTGGCCGCAGTGCACGCCGTCGAAATTGCCGATGGTAAGGGCGCTCGGACCGAAGTCCGCGGCTACATCGGCAAGGCTGCGGTAAATCCTCATGACACGTGGATTTCGAGGCCGTCATAGGCCAGGCGAATGTGGGGCGGCAGAAGGCTCTCGGCGCGCTCGTGCGCCAGGTCGTGACAGATGTGGGTGAAGAAGGCCCGCCGCGGCGCCAGTTTCTCCACCGTTTTGACGGAGCGGTCCACGGTGGAATGCGTGGGATGCGGCTTGTAGCGCAGCGCGTCGAGGAACAGCACATCGAGCCCGTGCAACTGGTCCATCGAGGATTCCGGAATATCGCTATGGTCGGTGAGGTACGCGGCCGCGCCGAAGCGAAAACCGTAGATGGTTTGTTTGCCGTGCAGGATGGGAACCGGCAGGAACTCCAGGCCGAACAGTTCGAATGCGCCGCCGTGGATCAGCCGCGCATCCAGTTGCGGCACGTTGGATTCCCTCTTCACGCCGTCGAAAATGTACTGGAAGCAGCGGTGGATGGTCGCCATCGTCTCGGGCGCGGCGAAAATCGGGATCTGTCCTTTCTGGCGGAAGTTGAACGGCCGCACGTCGTCCAGCCCCAGGATGTGGTCGGCATGCGAGTGAGTGAAAATGACCGCGTCCAGACGATCGATTCCGGCGCGCAACGCCTGGGTGCGGAAGTCAGGCGTGGTGTCGATCAAAACGTTATGTCCCTCATAGCTCACCAGGACGGAGGGGCGGAGCCGGTTGTCGCGCGGATCGGTGGAAGTGCAGACATTGCAGTGGCAGCCAATGGTGGGCACCCCCACACTTGTGCCCGAACCCAACACCGTGATCTTCAGGGCAGGCGCGGGCATTCAGGCTTTCTGTGCCGCCGATTTGCCAACCTCGTCCGAGATCTGGACGAAACGGAAGCGCAGCTCGGTGAGGGAGTTCTCCAGGAGCCGCCGTTCTTCGAGATCCAGATTCCCTTTGGTCTTCTCCAGCAGAATGCTCATCAAATCGATGGTATGGCGCGCCATGCGGAGGTCGGGTTGGGGTTTTTCTCCCTCCCCGAAGTGCATCAACCCGAGATGCATCTCGGTCTGTGCCCGCAGGGAGAGCACGATGAAGGTAAAGGACGGGGGCGGCAGCGGGATTTCAAAATCTTCCTGCGTTTGGTCGTTAGGATCTGCTTCGCTCATCAATGTACATTTTACCGGCTTCCGTGGGCCGCCGGGGGCGCTCGTCAACTCATCCGCTTCAGCACCATCAGGGTAATGTCGTCGTGCTGCCGATTCGACTTGTTGCCAAGATGCATCGCAGTGAGGCATCCTGATGATGTATGCCGCAATCCGAGTCGAGAACCAAGCGCGGCCGCCGTGGCGGGGAGAAGACTGGAAAGAATCGCCAGGGTAAAGTCGAATCCCGCTATACGGTCGGACTTGCCCCCAGTCTCGCCAATCAAGTGCAGCGGTATGCTCAGACCGTCGACGCAAGTATGAGCAAGGCAATCGCGGCGCTGGTACGCCTCGGGCTCGAAAGCCAAGAGGACCGCAAGCGCGAATTCTTCAGAAGATTGAAGGAGAATTTAGCCAACGACGACCCAAGCCAGCAGGACCGAATGGTCGATGACTTCCGCGCACTGATCCTTGGCCGTTGAAGGCATGCCCAAGATTCAGTGGGAGCGGCTGCCCAGAGAAAAGTGGGCTCATTTGCGCGATCGGGCACGGGAACGGCAGATTTCCGAGGGAGATCTGTTCGAATTAGCTGCCTGGAGAGCCCAAGATCCCGACGTGCCCGACGGCGATTGGTTCAAGGATTTCGGTACGTTCAAGCTGTGTGGCAGTGGTAGATATCCGAGCACGTTTCTGCTGGCCGGACAACCCGCGCGGGGTAAGCGGTTGTAATGTTCGCTGCCGATCCGCCTTGGGTCTAATCAGGTGTAATGATGAAGAGAACTGCGCGCATATGGAGCATGCAGTGTCTTGCAGAACCACAAGCTGCCTGCTTTTGGTGGGTCATGAAGCTCCGATTCCTACATTTACCGCCAGAATAGACGGGACTCCAACTGCTCGCCAAGGGCTCCGCACGCTTCGGCGGGTGCTCCGTTCGTAAGTTTAGAGAGGAGTCGGTTCTCAACTTCTGCAAACGGAGGATCGGCGTATGCCGACGGCGGGCATGTTGATTCCATCTAGGAATTGCCTCAAGTCGTGCTCTCCATACTTACAGCATTGCCCGATGACAATTCCCGGAGTGTGAGGGGTGCGACAATTGGCAGCTCGAAATAGCATCTCCCTTTATCGTCGGAGAATTTCGCGAATCGGGATTCACCGGGCAGGATGATTCGTATCCGCCACTCATGCTCGTCCGACCACTTTGCGCACTTCATTGTCATCGCCAGAGATTCAAGATAGCGGTAGATTTCAAATATTGCGGGTCGCTTGCCTCGATTGAGTTCAATGTCTCGGGCTTGGCCGAGAAAGTCCCGGATTGTGGCCTCGTGCTGTTGGCGGTCATAGCTTATAGGGAAAAGGGAGATGCCAAGCTCATTACACACTTTGGTCAGTGGCTCTCTGGCGAAGCCAATGGCAATTCCCGATTTCTCGTTCGCATAGTTTTCCCACTGGGAGGGAGAATCGGGCTCTGAGAGAAACAAGCAACATGCGTACACCATCGCCCCCAGACACTGCGGACGGTTTCAGCATCCTTTGTCCCTCTTATCTGGAAAACAGGTAATCCACCGTCCCTCTCCGAGACGATGGTCCGGATCACGCCGTGGGCGCAGGTGATCTCGTCCGGATCGTTCATCCGGAGCACATCTGTAGCCCTGAGCTTCCCGGATCCCATAATCTTGCGCATGGTTGGCTCCGCGCGGTAGTGGTAGAGTGTTTGGGCCTGATTCGTGCACTCGACATGCCGTTGGCATGTCGAACGGTACGCGCTCTTGAGGGCTGCGGCGATGGCTTCGGCGGAACAGTAATGTCGGCGGACTCTTCTCACCACTCCATTGTGAGAGATCCAAGAGGCATGTGGCGGGGTGCCCTGCGATGCAGGCAACCGCATACAGTAAGGTCGCGGCCACCCGCCGGGCTCTCCGCCCGCGATGAGCGGCGGGTGCTGCTCGATGGGTGAGGGGCAGCTATGCGCCAAGATGTAATCCATTGTGCCATGGTCGTCGAGCTATGGTGTCAAATAGTGGTATCGCTTGGGCCTTGGCGCTGGCGTCGGCCAGTGCCGTGAGCAGGTTGCATCACCTCACGTGCTGGTACGCTAACGTGGGCAACGGTCTCGGAGGAACCTGGAAACGCCTTTATGCTTGTGTCGGGTCGGAGCGGCGCGGTCCCTCATACCGGGGCCATGTGGTCTGAATTGTCTTGAACTCAACGCCGCTGACTTTGCTCATTGACTTTTTGCGGCTCGGATCTTTGTCGATGTGGTCCAGAGCATTCGCAAGCAGCCGTCCAAGAATCGGTACCAGATTGTCGTGCCGGATGTCTTCCGATTCCAGTTTCCGAAACATCAAATAGTTGTAGTCGTACCAGTCGGCGTCTTTCAGGCGGTAAAAGAGGAACGCCCGGTCTTTGGTGGATTGGTATCGCGCCGTTTTGAAGGTGTTCTTCGCACATGCGTTCAGGTCAATGCTGTACCCCGGAGTCCTCTGAGCTTCGTCCGCGAGCTTGAATTGAACAGTCCGTAGAGTTCTGTCAGATTGTGGGCCATCTCGGCATCTAGGTTCTTCCGCATATGCCTCAAGGTGGTGAGATTCTGGAGCCACTGCTTTAACGGCTCCGTGATCGCGACCGCTACGAAGCCACCGATTAGGGCTCCGATGAGGACCTTCCAGGTTTCACCGAGCAGCCCGCCAATCACGAAAGGGAGCGCACCGTTGACAGCCATCATCATTAAGATGGTAGCGCGATGACGGACGGTCGCCTATCGAGGCGTGGCCCGACGCAACCGGGCGCATGATGCACCGACGCGTCTCGCTGGCGGCGCATTGAGCGGCGGGCGAACCCCAACACGGGAGCAATAGAATAGCCGTAATCGCTCCTTTTGACCTTTTAGGCCAACACAGAATCAGTGACTTACAGATTTCATTCGCGAGGCCGATGTGCGAATCCCACCCTCACCGCCGCCCCGACGAGAGCAGGAGTCAGTCTCGATAAATGTTACTCAGCTCATCCGCTTCAGCACCATCAGGGTGATATCGTCATGCTGCGGCGCGGTCCCGGCAAACGCATCGATGCGCTCAAACATCCGATCGACGATCACGGAGGCGGGCTCGTCCCGATAGGACTTGAGCACCTCGATCACACGCTCCATTCCGAACTCCCCATCGTTGCCGTCCTCGGCTTCGGTGACGCCATCGGAATAAATCATCAACAGATCGCCGGGCTCCAGGCTCACGCGGCCTTCCTCATATGCGGCCCGGGCGAACAATCCCAATGGAAGACCGGTAGTGGTCAATAGCTCCACGGTATCGTCCTTGCGCAGCACGATCCCATCGTTGTGCCCCCCGTTCACGTAGGTGCCGCTGCCGGTCGCCGGGTCGTATGCCAGGAAGAACGCGGTGGCGAAGCGGTTCGACGGTGTACTGGCGTGCAACAGCGCATTCACGCGCGTGGCCAGGTCCGCCAGCGAAGCGTGCGCGCCGATGATGGCGCGCAAGGTCGCCTGGATGTTGGCCATCAGGAGGGCCGCCGGCAGTCCCTTCCCCGAGATATCGGCCACGCACAGCAGGTGCTTGCCGCTGTCCATGGGGAGCGCGTCGTAGTAATCGCCGCCAACCTGGCGCGCCTGGCGGTTGCGCGCCGCCAGGTCCGACACCGCGAGCGAGGGCAGCACCGACGGGAACAGGCTCTCCTGAATGCCGGCCGCGATGGCCAGCTCCTGCTCCAGTTTCTTCTGCGCCAGAATCTCCTGCAGCCGCCAGGCATTCTCGAAAGCCACTGCGGCTTGGGCAATCAACCCCGCGCCGAACTCCAGGTCCGCTGGGGAATACGCGAGCCCGGTGGCCCGCGCGCCACACACCACGATGCCGATGGCCTCTTCGCTGGTGCGGATGGGGAACACCACCGAGCCGGGTTCCACGCGCCACAGGCCTCGAATGCCGTCCGGCACAGTCTCGTCCGTGTAGGCGGGTTCCGTCAGTTCCGCGGCGGCGGCCCGCAGTGTCTCGACGCCCGGCAGCACGATACCGCGCTGACGGATCACGGGAGGATGTCCATCCCTCCATGCCGCTACGGCATGCCTGCGGGAGGTCCACCGGCCCGCCAACGTCAGGGCCAGCAGATGGGCGATCTCATCGGCCTCGATCTTCGCCGCCAGCCCGCGAGCCAGATCCAGGATCGCCCGCAATTCCTGTACGCTCTGATCGAGCGAATGGGCCACGCGAACCGTCTGCTCGTGGGCGCGCGCATTTCCCAGGGCAGTGGCGGCCAGTTCCAGCATGGCCAGCAACAGTTCGTGCTGCTCCGGCGTCAGCTTTCCCAGCACCGGCTTCCCCAACGCCAGCACTCCCACCGGACGGCCGGGATCGCCGATGGAATACCACAGATCGAGCTTCGCGGCAGCGGCGTCGGCCTCTTGAAAAACGCTCCCTTTCGCGATTCCGTGCACGCCGCGCGCCAACTCCACGCGCATCTGCCCGTGGTCCTCGATGGCGATCGCGCCGCGGGTCACCAGCAGGCGTCCCATGACGGTTCGGAGCAGATGCCGCAGCAGTTCCTCCAGGCTCAGGGAGGAATTCAACAGCCGGGCCGATTCCAGCAGGGCCTGCAAGCCCGACAGGCTCAAGTTGGAATTCGCCGCCGGAGCCGCCGTATTCGAAGATTTATCTGGCACTGATGACTAACCCTGAGGGTCCTTGAGTTCAATTCCGATCCAGGTCTTTTTCTTGCAGGACGCGACGGTCTGATTCGCGGGTTGGTCGTTGAATCCCTGGTCCGCGCCGGAGCCGCTGGAGGCGAGAGAGGATCCGGGGGAAGCCGGCGCGCACTCACTCACGGGCGCCTCCGGGGGAGGCCAAGTAGCCCTTCGCTTGGACTCGTGCCGCAGGGCTTCCCCGTAAAGCCGCTCCATCTTCGGAACACCGGGAAGTGCGCCCAGGAGCAGTCCGGATCAATGTCGAAGTGGCGGCCAAAGAGAAACAGCAGGTTTAGATATTTACAGATCTCGCGCTGTCCGTCAATGCCGTAGCCGCGGGCGCTTCGAACCGCCGCGGCGACAGCCTGACGCAGGCCGTCGTGCAGCCGCGCGGGGAAATACGTCCGGGCGTGCTCCATAAGACGGTCTTCGAGAGCGCGAAGCACACATTCTTCCAACGCCTTGATCTGTGCATCTCGAATCACCATCCGGCGAACGCGTTTTCGCGCGTATCGATTGTAACCCGATTTCAGGTCCCGCTGTCAATCGATGTTCAGCGCCTGGTCAGCGCCTCCGCAGTCTCCGCAATCTGCGACAGTCTCCGCGGCTCTCCCGTGATCCCTGACGGACGAACCACGATCCTACGTCTCCGCATCCAGCCCCAGCATCCAGGCTTCTAACTCGGAGGGCAGGGGCGATACCACGGCAATCTCTTCGCCGGTGGAGGGCAACTGGAAGCGGATGCGATGGGCGTGCAGGAAGTACCGTCCCAGCAGCGGCCGGCCCTCCACCTTGGCAGGTGCGCCGTACAGTGTATCGCCGGCTACCGGGTGGCCCAGACTCGACAGGTGGACCCGAATCTGGTGCGTGCGACCGGTGCCGATTCTGACTTCAAGAAGCGTGAAACCAGATGCCCGTGCTGCGCGTGGGGCGAACCGGCGCAAGACCCGGTATTCGGACCAGGCGGCTCGTCCCTCCGCCAGGCGCGCCGTCATCCGCACGCGCCGCACGGGATCGCGCGCGATGGGTCGCTCGATGCGCCCGCTTTCCAGCTTCACCTTCCCGTGCACCAAGGCCAGGTAGATCTTCTCCACCTGGCGCCCGGAGAACTGCGCCGCCAGCCTCTGATGGGCGGCGTCGTTCTTGGCCACCAGCAACACTCCGCTGGTGTATCGATCGAGACGGTGCACGATTCCCGGCCGCAGGGCGCCCCCCACCCCGGAGAGCGCGCCGAAGCGGTGCAGCAGGGCGTTCACCAGGGTGCCCGAGTGTATCCCCGCGCCCGCGTGTACCACCATGCCGGCCGGCTTGTCGATGGCCACGACGTCGTCGTCTTCGTACAGCACGGTCAAGGGGATGGCTTCCGGCGTGGCGTGCAGGGGAGGCGCCTCGGCAGGCTTCACGTCAATCGCTTCACCCGCCCGCACCAGGTGCGAAGCCCGCGAGCGTCGGGCGTTGACCAGAACGTGCCCGTCCTCGATCCAGCGCTGAATCCGCGAGCGGCTGAATTCCGGCAGGCGCTCATGCAGCATCTGGTCGAGCCGCTTGCCGGCATCAGCGCTTTCGGCGATCAGGCGTTCTGCTGCTCTCACCGTGTTAGTATCTGGTTTCCGCTGTGTTGGACCTGGGGCGTTTCGGCGTCCAGAAACAGGACCGGGCCTGGCTCGCGACCAGACCCGGCCAATACTGGGCGGAAAGGAGGTGACCCATGGTTTATTTAGCCATTGGAATCACCGTTACGATCGTCATTGCGATGACGATCACGGTGACGGTCCGCGTTGAGCGGCGCCGTCGTCGTTCCAAGTAACGCATATCCCCGGGTCGGGAAACCGGCCCGGGAACCTCCTTCAATATACACCAATCCGACGCGAATCACGCATCCGTCTTGGCCGCATCGGCTGTATCCGGCGGGCTCGTCACCGGCTGTGGTTCCGGCTCCGCGGGATTCTCCGTTTTGCCCCGCTCAGCCCGCGGGCGGCGATCGTAAAACTGTAATCGGCAAAAACAGCAGTGATAGAGTCTTCCCCCCACCACACGTTCCAGCAGGTTCAAAACCCCCGATTGCATTCTGTCGATCTTATCGCGTTCGCGCAGTCTCACCGGCCGGAAGCTTCCGCAACTCGGGCAACGGGCGCTCGCTCCCAAGTGATAGGTGTAACGGCGAGGGACAAACTCCTCCGTTTCGCACCTGGGACACTCGTAAATCGCCATATAATTGACGCGCTCCAGGAAGGTTCGATGGACCCGCTTCAACCGGCCGTTGCACCGCTTGCACTTACGCATTGCCGCACTGTTACTTATATCGCAATTGCGCAAACTGCACAACCGCGTGACAATAAAAGATACACCTTCTCCCTTTATAGATCACTATGCTGGACCGGATCACCGTGCATGGCGCGCGCCAGCACAACCTGAAGAACATCGATGTCGAGATTCCCCGTAACAGTCTTACGGTGATCACCGGGCTCAGCGGTTCGGGCAAGTCCTCTCTGGCCTTCGACACCATCTATGCCGAAGGCCAACGGCGCTATGTGGAGACGCTCTCCACCTACGCGCGCCAGTTTCTGGACCAGATGGAACGTCCCGATGTCGATTCCATCGACGGCCTCAGCCCGGCCATTTCCATCGAACAGAAAACTACCAACCGCAGCCCCCGCTCCACCGTCGGCACCATCACCGAGATTTACGACTATCTTCGCCTGCTGTACTCCTCCATCGGAGTGCCCCACTGCCCCATCTGCGGCAACGAGATCTCGTGCCAGACCACCGAACAGATCCTGCAGCACGTCCTGGCGCTCAAACCCGAGGATCGCATCATGGTGATGGCGCCGGTGGTTCGCGGCCGCAAGGGTGAGTACAAGAAGGACATCGAAAAGCTGGCGCGCCAGGGCTTTGTGCGCGCCCGCATCGATGGCGTGCTGCGCTCGCTCGATGACGACATTCCGCTCGACAAGCGAAAAAACCACACCATCGAAGTGGTGGTCGACCGGCTGCTGGTGAAGTCCGGGATCGAGAAGCGTTTGGAGGCCTCCATCGAGACCGCCACGAAACTGGCCGACGGCCTGGTCCTCATCGCGGTGGTGAACGGCGAGGAACGCCTCTATTCGCAAAAGCTGGCCTGCATGGAATGCGGCGCCAGCATTCCGCAGCTCGAGCCTCGCTCGTTCTCGTTCAACAGCCCGTACGGCGCCTGCGAGGAATGTCACGGGTTGGGCAGCAAGTGGACCTTTGATCCGGCCAAGGTGATCGCCGACCCCTCCAAGCCGCTGTTGGACGGCGGGCTCGGCCCGGGCGCGGGTTCCTGGTACATGCAGCAGCAGCTCGAAGACCTGGCCAAGAAGTCTCGCATCAACCTGAAGCAGCCATTCGAGGATCTGCCCCGGAAGTCGCGCGACACCCTGATGGAAGGCGCCAATGGCATTCCGGGCATCCTGGGAATTCTGGATTCCACCTACGCGTCGTCGTCGGAAGGCTACCGGGAGTGGCTTGCCGAGTACATGTCCCCGGCCGAATGTCCGGCCTGCCACGGCCTGCGCCTGCGGCCCGCCAGCCTGGCCGTGCGGGTGAAGAACTTTTCGATCGCCGAGTTCACCGGACTTCCCATCGCCCGCGCGCTGGTGACGGTGCGCAGTTGGGAGCTCGGCGAGCGGGAGAAACAGATCGCCGGCCGGGTGCTCGATGAAATCCGCCGCCGCCTGGAGTTTCTCTCCGCCGTGGGCTTGGACTACTTGAGCCTGGAGCGCTCCGCCGCCACCCTATCGGGCGGTGAAGCGCAGCGCATCCGCCTGGCCACCCAGATCGGCTCGAAGCTCCGCGGTGTGCTCTATGTGCTGGATGAACCCTCCATCGGGCTGCACCCCCGCGACAACGGACGCCTCCTCGAAACCCTCGCGCATCTCCGCGACCTGGGCAACACGGTGCTGGTGGTGGAGCACGACGCCGAGACCATCCGGCGCGCCGATTATGTGATCGATCTCGGCCCTGGCGCCGGGCGCCTGGGCGGCGAGCTGGTGGCCGCGGGGGTACCCGCCGCGATCGCCGACGACACGGGCTCGCTCACCGGCCGGTACCTGTCCGGGGCGCTCGAAATCGCGATTCCCTCCGAGCGCCGCAAGCCTGGCGAAAAGAAACTCGTCATCCGCCGCGCGCGCGCTCATAACCTCAAGGAAATCGATGTGGAGATCCCGCTCGGGATCCTCACCGTGGTGACCGGCGTTTCCGGCAGCGGCAAATCCACTCTGGTGAATGAAATCCTGTATCGCTCGCTGGCTCGCGAGATCTATGGCTCGCACGAAGAGCCCGGCGCGCACGACGCCATCGAGGGCATCGAAAACCTCGACAAGGTGATCCGCATCGACCAGGCCCCCATCGGCCGCACGCCGCGCTCCAACCCGGCCACCTACACCGGGCTGTTCACGCCCATACGCGAGCTCTATGCCATGTTGCCGGAATCGCGCGAGCGCGGTTATAAGCCCGGCCGCTTCAGCTTTAACGTGAAGGGCGGCCGTTGCGAGGCCTGCCAGGGCGATGGCCTGAAGCGCATCGAGATGAATTTCCTCCCGGACGTTTATGTCACCTGCGACGTCTGCCGTGGCCGCCGCTACAACCGCGAAACCCTCCAGGTGAAATTCAAAGGCTACTCCATCGCCGACCTGCTGGACGCCACGGTGGAGGAATCCCTGCCCCTGATGGAGAACCTGCCGCAGATCCGCGCCAAGCTCCAGACTCTCCTCGACGTGGGCTTGGGCTACGTCCACCTGGGCCAGTCTTCCACTACACTATCGGGCGGTGAAGCGCAGCGCATCAAGCTGGCCAAGGAGCTGAGCAAGCGGCAGACCGGCCGCACCTTTTACCTGCTGGATGAGCCCACCACCGGTCTGCACTTCGACGACGTCCGCAAGCTGCTGGATGTGCTCCAGCGCCTGGTGGGGTTGGGCAATACGGTGGTTGTGATCGAGCACAATCTGGACGTGATCAAGACCGCCGATTGGCTCATCGATCTCGGCCCCGATGGCGGCGAGTACGGCGGCCGCCTGGTGGC
The DNA here is from genome assembly GCA_020073365.1 of Terriglobia bacterium. Lineage (GTDB taxonomy): Bacteria > Acidobacteriota > Terriglobia > Bryobacterales > Bryobacteraceae > JAIQFL01. The sequence goes on from JAIQFL010000142.1 coordinate 12,039, forward strand.
CTGCGGCACCCCCGAACAAGTGAGCCGCTCGAAGAAGAGCTACACCGCCGAGGCCCTGCGCACGGTGCTGAATGGTAACGCAGGACTCCCCGCCGGCGGAGTCTCCTGGGCACCCGCCGGCGGAGGGGCCGCATGAGCAAGTACTCCAAACACCCCATCGATTTCACGCACCTGCATACCATCTCTCTCCAGGATCGCGGCGGCAAAGTGAACACTACGGATTTTGCCGGCGTCTATCGGAAGGGCTCCGGCGTCGCGGGCTGGCTCGATTCCCTGCCCCACCTGCTGGCTGGGGATTCCTTTCGTGCGGTGGTCGATCGGGTGGCCGAGGCGCGCGTCCGCAAGCGTGCCATCATCTGGGGTCTGGGCGGCCACGTCATCAAGTGCGGCCTGGCGCCGGTGTTGCTCGATCTCATGCGCCGCGGCTACGCCACCACCTTCGCGTTGAATGGCTCCGCTGCCATCCATGATTTCGAGATCGCCCTCGCCGGTCACACCAGTGAGGATGTGGAGGCTGCCCTCCCCGATGGCCGGTTCGGCTCGGCCGAAGAGACCGGCCGCGAAATGAACCATGCCATTGGCGAGGGAGATCGGGAAGGCCTGGGCATGGGTGAGGCTCTGGGACGCTCGCTCGAAACGCTCGCCACCGAGGAGCATGGCTGGGCCAGCCTGCTGCTCCAGGCTTACCGCAACGCCACACCGGTCACCGTTCACGTAGCCATCGGCACCGACACGCCGCACACCCACCCGGCCGCCGCCGGCGCGGCCATCGGAAGCGCCTCGCACCGCGATTTCCGCCTGCTGTGCACCTGTGTCGCCGACCTCAACAAAGGCGGCGTTTACCTCAACGTGGGATCCGCCGTGGTGCTGCCGGAGGTCTTCCTGAAAGCCGTTTCCGCGGTTCGCAATCTAGGCCACCCACTCGCCAACTTCACCACCGCGAACTTCGACTTCCTGCAGCATTACCGCCCGCGGGTCAATGTGGTGGAGCGCCCGCACACGCGCGCCGGGGGCGCCGGTTACGCCATCACCGGCCACCACGAGCTGATGATTCCACTCCTCGCGGCTGCGCTCATCGAGAAGGATTCATGAGCGGCGAACCGCCACTGAATGGTGAGCCAGGTGTCTCCGAGGGCACCCCGGAGCGGTTACAGGACACCGTGGGGCGGACCCCCTGGTCCGCGCGGGTCCCCCCGGACCCGCTGCCCGTCGAGAGCGCCTGCCCTGCGCCTTCAGCGCCACCGCCAACGGAGATCCCACCAGAACCCCCACGGCACGCGCTGCCTGCAACGGATTTCCCAACGGCGCCTCCACCGCCACCGCCAACCGAGATCCCCCTAGAACCCCCACCGTCCTCTCCCGCGACCGAACTCCAGCCCGCGCCCCCACCTGAGCGCGATCCCTTTTGGGGCTACTCCGATCTGGTCCTGTTCATCGGGCTGGCGATTCCCTGTATGTTGGCCGGAGGAGTACTCGCGCTGCTGATGGTAAGGGCTGTGGTCGCGGTCTTCCACATGCAAGCGAGAATTCCGGCGATGGAGCCGTTAGCCGAGCAGTTGGGCGGAGACGTCCTTCTGTTCGCCGCGCTCGCGATGATCCTGCGGCTGCAATACGATCGCCCCTTCTGGCGCTCGCTGGCGTGGTTGCCGGCCCGCATCCCCTTCCTCTGGGCGGTAATCTGCGGGCTGGTCTGCGCCTTGAGCGTGGCCCTATTGGGTACTCTGCTCCACACTCCCACCACCACCAACCCCATGACGGAGTTGATGCAGGACCACACCTCCGCAATCCTGATGGCGATCTTCGGAGTCACCATCGCGCCCCTCACCGAAGAGTTGGTGTTCCGCGGTTTTCTGCAGCCGCTCCTGGTGCGCAGTCTGGGAGCCGTCCCCGGCATCCTCATGGCCGCCATCCCGTTCGGCCTGCTGCATTACAAAGAGTACGGGAATTCCTGGCGCCATGCTGTCCTGATCGCGCTGGCAGGTACCGCCTTCGGATGGATGCGCCACCGCACTGGTTCCACCCAGGCGTCCACCATCATGCACGCCTCCTACAATGCGCTCATCTTCCTCGTCGTGTTCAAGTGACGCGGGTGTTCCTGGCACCGGGCATAGTGCCGCCCGCATCGCCTCGATTCGCGGACTAGAATGAAAGATCCGACGGCGTAAACGAAGAAGCCATCCGACGAATTTAGCCCCATGCAAAAGAAGATCCTCCCTGCCTCCGCGATCTCCGGCGCCCTTACCCTGCCCGGCGATAAATCCATCTCCCACCGCTACGCCATGATCGCTTCCATCGCCGAGGGAGCCACCCGCATCCACAACTACGCCACGGGCGCGGACTGCCATTCCACGCTCGCCTGCGTGCGCGCGCTCGGAATTGACGTGGAGGGCGCGGGGACCGAGTTTGTGATTCACGGGAAGGGGCTCGACGGACTGCGCGGACCAGCCGTCGACCTGGACGCCGGCAATTCCGGATCCACCATCCGCATGCTCTCCGGCATCCTCGCGGGGCAGCCGTTTCGTAGCCGCATTGGAGGCGACGAATCGCTCTCTCGCCGGCCCATGCAGCGCGTCATGACGCCGCTGGGCCAAATGGGAGCGGAGATCCGGGCGCGCGAGGGCCAATTCCCCCCGCTCGAGATCCAGGGCGCCCCACTGCACTCCATCCACTACGATCTGCCGGTTCCCAGCGCGCAGGTGAAGACCTGCGTGCTGTTCGCCGGGCTGTTCGCGGAGGGTGAAACGTCGGTCACCGAGCTGGTGCGGTCGCGCGACCACACCGAAATTGCGTTGCGGGAGTTCGGCGCCGACCTCAGTAGCACGGGCATTCCCGCCTGTGTTTCAGGCCGCAGAATCACTGTCGCGGGCCGGCCCCATCTCTCCGGCCGGGAAGTGGTCGTGCCGTCGGACCTCTCCTCGGCGGCATTCTTCCTCGTGGCCGCGCTCCTGGTACCGGGGTCGCGGCTTTCGATCGGCGGCGTGGGGCTGAATCCCACCCGTTCGGCGCTGCTCGATTTCCTGGCCGGCATGGGGGCCAAGATCCACATCCCCAATCTCGAAAGCATCAACGGAGAACTGGTGGGGGAGATCCTGGTGGAGCATTCGGCCCTACAGGGCGGGACCATCGATGGCGGCCTGACCGCCGCCCTGATCGATGAGATTCCGGTGCTGGCGGTGCTGGGCGCGGCGACCCGGGACGGCATCACGGTGAGGGATGCCGGTGAATTGCGCATCAAGGAGACCGACCGCATCCGCGCCATCGTCGACAACCTGCGCCGCATGGGAGTGGAGGCCGGGGAACTGCCGGACGGCCTGGTGGTCCCGGGCCGCCAGAAGTTTCGCGCCGCGGAATTCGATTCCTTTGGCGACCACCGCATCGCCATGGCCTTCGCGGTGGCGGCGCTACGCGGCGACGGTGAATCGGTCATGAACAGCGCGGAGGCCGCTTCGGTGTCATTCCCGGAGTTCTGGGAGACTCTGGAACGGATCTAGTGGGACAGACCATCGCCGTTTGTGGTCTGTCTCTTGTTGGTCTTCCCTTCCCAGTCCCCCAAAAAGACAGACGACAAAAAGCGATCGTCTGTCCCACCTACTCACTCCGCAGCTCCATGATCAGCGAATCCAGCGCGATGGTCTTCTGAATGTTGCGACGGATGAGCTGCGCAATCTCATCCACCTTCGCCACCGCCTTGCGAATCCAGAGAAACTCCAGCTTCGCAGCCAACACCTCCAGGTCGCGGTGGATATCCAGGTTGCGGATTTCGCCAAAGCCTTCGTGCAGCAGGAGGAGGTCGCGCAGGAGCTCGTACAGCACCTTCAGATAGAGGTCCAGCTTTTCGCTTTTGCTACGGCCGATGGCCTCTGAAACCGGGACCCACGACCCAAAGGGCGCCACACCCGCAGCCACCTTCAGCAGGGCCAACATGGCGGCACGGCGCTTGTCATAGGCCTCCAGGTCGATCGAAACGGCTAGGCCGGGGCTGCCGGCAGCCAGCGCAATGCGGCGCTCCGGCTGGTCGAGTCCGCGGGCACGCACGAACTGCTGCATTTCCTCGGGCGAAAGCCGCGCGAAGTGGAAGGGCACGGCGCGGGAGCGGATGGTGGGCAGCAGGTCGTAGGCGTTCTCGGCCGTCAGGATGAGGATGAGGTGGCCGGGCGGTTCCTCGAGCGTCTTCAGGAGCGAATTAGCGGCCTGTTCATTGGCGCGGTCCACGTGGTCGATCACGAAAATGCGCCGGTTGCCCTTGTGCGGCATGTACTGGGCCTGGTCCTTGAGCAGGCGCGCCTGCTGGATGGTGATCTGGCGCAGCGGGCCATCGGGCGCGAAGGTGACGAAATCGGGGTGAGTGGCGAACTGCAGCGGGTCGTCGTTGCGCTTCTCGGAGGGCCACTTTTCGCGGCCGGCGACGGTTTCCAGGTTGTGCGGCAGGCTGAGATCGTCCCGTTCGATCTGCTCCGGGTGGCCCAGCAGACGGGCGCCCAGGCGGCGGGCCAGCGTGGCTTTCCCCAGGCCCTCGGGACCGGAGAACAGCAAGGTCTGCGCCAGTCGCCCCTGCGCGATCATCTCCTCCAGCGCCTGGGCGGCGCCGGCATTGCCCCAGAAATTCTCAAACATAGCGGCTCACGATGCTCCACACTTCCTGTTCGATGGCGTCAATATCGGTCCGGCCATTCACCAGCTTGACGCGCTCGGACTCCGCCGCGGCCAGCGCGTGGTAGGCGTCGTAGACTTTGCGGTGGAATTCGATGGATTGGTCGTCCATGCGGGTTTCGCAGTGCGGTTCGGCGACGTTGCGGGCCCGCGCGCGGGCCAGGCTGGCCTCGGCATCCACGTCCACCAGGAGGGTGAGATCGGGCTTCAGACCCCGGCAGGCGATGCGGTCCAGGGCTTCTACCGCTTGCGCGCCGAGCTCCCGCCCGCAGCCCTGGTAGACCAGGGACGAATCCGTGAAGCGGTCGCTGAGCACGATCTCTCCGCGGCCGAGCGCGGGCAGGATCCACTCATCGACATTCTGCGCGCGGGAGGCGAAATAGAGTAGGATTTCAGTGGCCGGGCTGAGCTCCTGGTTGGCGGAATCGAGCAGGATCCGGCGGATTTTCATGGCGACGGGAGGGCCGCCGGGCTCGGCGGTTTCAAGCACCGTGCGCCCCTGGCTGCGCAGGCGGGCGGCCAGGCGGTGCATCTGGGTGGTCTTGCCGGAGCCATCCATGCCCTCGAAGGTGATGAACAAACCGCGTGGTTTCACGTGAAACAACATTGTAGCGGGTGGGGCAGGGGCAATTGTATTTGGGGCATTTCACCCAATTGAGGAGATTCAGAGCGATAAGTGTTGTATTTCGCCTCAGTTTTCAGTGGCACATGAAATGCAACTGAATTGCTTATAGCGTGGAGGAGAAACCGATGAACTTCGATCAAGCACCGATGCTGGTCATCTGGGAAGTGACGCAAGCCTGCGATCTGGCGTGCGTGCATTGCCGGGCCTCGGCCCAATCGGAACGGAACCCCAAAGAACTGACCACGGAGCAGGGTTATCGACTGCTCGACGAAATCCGCTCCTTTGGCGAGCCGCTGATGGTGTTTACGGGCGGCGATCCGCTCAAGCGGCCGGACCTGTACGACCTGATCCGCTATTCCGTGAAAATCGGGCTCCGCACCAACGTGACGCCCAGCGCCACACCGCTGCTGACCGCGGAAGCCATCGATGGGTTCAAGGCGGCGGGCGTAACGCGCATGGCCATCAGCCTGGACGGGCCGGATGCCGCCAGCCACGACGATTTCCGCGGCGTCCCGGGCACGTTTGACCGCGCCATGTTCGCCCTGCGGCACGCGCGGGACATCGGCCTCGATACGCAGTTGCAGACCACCGTCACGCAGCGCAACCGGGCGCGCCTGCCGGAGATGGCGGAGATCGCCAAAGACGTTCGCACCAGGATGTGGAGCCTGTTCTTCCTGATCGTGACCGGCCGTGCGGGCGAGAGTGACGACCTCACGGCCCCCGAATACGAGCAGGTCTTCGAGTTCATGTACGATCTCTCGAAGACCGCTCCCTTCGGAGTGAAGACCACCGAGGCCATGCACTATCGCCGCTACGTGGCGCAGCGCATTAAGGCCGAGCACGGCGTCACCGAGAACGAAAACGCCAAGGGCGTGGCGTGGCGCACGGCGGGGGTGAGCGACGGCAAGGGCTTCGTGTTCGTCTCGCACCAGGGCGAGATCTTCCCCAGCGGATTCCTGCCGGTGAGCGGCGGCAACGTGCTCGACCAATCGCTCACGGATGTGTACCGGAATTCCGACCTGTTCCGCACGCTGCGCGATACCACTCAGCGGGAAGGCAAGTGCGGGATCTGCGAATACCAAAAGATCTGCGGCGGGTCGCGGTCGCGAGCGTTCGCTCTGACCGGGGACTACCTGGCCGAAGACCCGCGCTGCGTGTATCAACCTCATTTGGCAGAAGCTGTGGTGGGCTAGAGGGGCGTGGGACAGGCCAGGGGTCCTGTCCCACTGGTGGGTTTGGACGGGGCCACCGCGCTCTGGAGATCCTGCATGGCCCCGCGTGACGATTCTTGCGCAACTTGGCTGGTTATTGAGAATCTGGGCGCCAGTTGGGTGTCAAGTCGGTCCCGACGATCAGGCGCGGGTAGCGCGGCCGAGATTGCGGCCGCACATCTCAGGGCCGTCCACAGTCTGCTGCAGACACACCTCCACAAGGCGAACGGGTTCGGGCTGGAAACACGCTAGTATGAACCTATTATTGCCTTTGAATCACGGCTCGCCTATCCTGTTGAAAATCTCACCGTTGCTGGGAATCGGAAGGGAGCTGTCATGTGGCGATTCGACGTAACATCTGTAAGGCTGGCGGTGTTTCTGGCCGCGTTGACCTTGGGAATGCTGATGCCCACGCGCACGGCGTCCGCTCAGGGTTGAGTGATCTCACGCTCCGGTCTGGAGTCAAATGGTGCGGAAGGTGGCGGCTACCTGCAGCCGGGTGACTGGACTTCGACGGTCGGTGTGCGTCACGTCTATTCCCACGTGCATTTCAGCGGTCCGACGGAGAATTTCTCCCGGGCACAACTGGGTACCGAGGTTCAGTCGAAAACCAACCTCGACGATCTCACGGTTACTTACCAGCTCACCCGCCGGATCAGCCTGACGGGGACTCTTCCGTTTGTATACGCCAGCCGGCGCCAGCAGGCTCAGTACGCGACCCTGCACACCTCCGGGATTGGCGATATCAGTCTCGGAGCGCAGTATTGGCTGCGCAGCCCGAGAAGTGAAAAAGCCGGCACCAACAACGCGCAGGTCGGACTGAGCCTGCTGTTTCCGTCAGGGAACGATCGCCAGAATAATGTGGTGGCAACGACGTATGGCGGGCCCACATCGACACAATACCCCGATTATTCGGTCCAGCCAGGGGCAGGCAGTTGGGGCGCGATCATGTCGTGGCAGGCTTTCCAGAACCTGGGGAACAATACCATCGCGTTCGTCGATGGCAACTATGTCATGACCCAGGGCGGTCACCATAGCTTTTGGACTTCCCATGGAGGAACATCCAATGGTCCTCCCTCTCCTACACCAGGCATGACTCAGTTCGATGCAATTCAGGATCAATACATGGTCGAGGTCGGGGCCTCTCATCCGGCTCCCCGGATCCAGGGGCTGGGCCTGACGCTATCGATCCGCGCCGAGGGGGTGCCCGCGCACAATCTGATCGGGAGCGATTTGGGATTTCGCCGGCCCGGCTTCGGCATTGCCCTGACACCAGGTATCATCTACACCCGTGGACACCACATGCTGCAGTTCAGTGTGGGCAAAGTCATGGTGCGCGATCGGACAAAGAGCGTTGCCGAAGAGATAAATGGTGTGCACGAAGGGGACGCTGCCTTTGCGAACTACGTGTGGATGGCGGGTTACACCCTGAGAATGCCGGGAAAGAAGAACGCCGTCGAAGAACTGAAACAAAGTAACTCCAGCCGATTACCCAGGGCAGACGCCTCGCACGCATCGAGTGCCGGTGCGCTTCCGGAAGGGTCGTCCCAGACGGCCGCCGATACCTTCAAGCCATTCAGCTTGAAGACCCTGGACGGGAAAAAGAAGACGCTCAAGGACTTCTCGAACAAGGTCACGCTGGTGAGTTTTTTCTTCCCCCGCTGCCCGTATTGCAACGTGGAGCTTCCCCAGATCCAGAAGATTTACGACAAATACAAGGACCGAGGGCTCTCCGCCGTGTGGGTGAACATCCTGCCCGAAGAGGCGGGTCTGATCGCTGGGTGGCAAATGGCCAAGAATCTCACGGTCCCGGTATTGATTGGAGGGACGCAGGAATCCTTGCAGAGGGACTACCACATCAATTCGACCCCATCAACTTATCTGCTGGATGAAAACGGCCGTGTCCTGTTCCGCGAAGATGGTTACAAGCCTGGCGATGAGAAGACCCTCGAGGCTAAAATCGAGGCAGCCCTGAACGTGGTCCCCGCCGGCCCGGCTTCAGCGTCGCTTCCGCTGTGCCCGGTGCCCCCCGAGGATCTCCAGCCTTCAGCCCCCGCGCCGCGGATTGTCGACGCGAGGCCAAGGGAATAGTCGGCGTCGCCAGAGACACGTGAACTGCGTTCGATTCGGCACCGGGGGCGGGTTGCAATTTGGTGGCAACCTACCAATTGGTTGCAACTAACAGGCTGGTGCCCGACCTGACTATCCCCCGGGACTCTTTGAAATATTAGGGACTGGCGGAGAGGGGGGGATTCGAACACGATGTGCCCCAATCCTAGCCGCAAGTTGCAGATTCCACGTTGCCGATGATGCCATACTTGCCACGGTCGCCGGGGCGCATTGCCCCGTTTGCCCCGTTGAGCGCGCATTTTCATCCGGGATTTTCAAGCCAGCTTAAGCAGTGTTCAAAGTAGCGTTCAACCGCGAAACAATCCAACTCAGTGCAACTCATCCTGGCCGGACTCTGCACCATTGCGCTCGCGAATGCGCAAGCGCCGCAGTACACCATCGCATTCGGGAGTCTCGGTCCATCGCGAACCACCGTTTACCTGGCCGACGGAGATGGCAGCGGCGCGAGGCCGCTTTTCGCCGGGCCCACAGTGGACTACAACGCCTCCCTTTCGCGCGACGGGTCCTGGATTGTGTTTACCTTAGACCGGAGTGGTTCGGCCGATATCTTCCGGGTGCACCCGGACGGGTCCGGCCTGGAACGGCTAACCACCGACGCTGCTTTCGACGACCAAGGCGTGCTTTCGCCGGACGGGCGGTGGCTTGCCTTCGTGTCCACGCGGGCGGGAAGCGCGAACATCTGGCTCCGGGAGAATAGACGGAGGCCGGCTGCGGAACCTTACCCCCGGATCGAGGGGAGATTTTCGTCCGTCCTGGTCCCCCGATGGGGAATGGATCGCTTTTTCGTCGGACCGCGACACACCGGCCGACATGCCGAAGCTGAACATTGCCACCTTGCACCTCACGCAGGTTTACGTGATGCGACGCGATGGATCGCAACTCCGGCGCGTGAGCCCGGGGCCCGCGGCGTCGGGGAGTCCGGCCTGGTCGCCGGATGGATCGCGAATTGTGTATTCGCAAGTGGCATTCACACAATTTCCCAGAATTCTTATGGGAGATGCTGTATCTCGCATCATTGCGCCCATGGGCTACGGCGGAGCGTCCGGTACGCCCGCGCCGCGCCCGATCATGCAACTAGTTTCAGTCGATTTGAACTCCGGCGCAAGAGAGATTCTCCAGGATCGTCTGGGCGAGAAGCGGTCACCGCAATGGGTGACGGCAGCGAGAGTGGGCTATGTGAGCGGGAGGGCCAGGTGGCGGAATCGAATGGACAAACGGGTCTGCCGGCGCGCACGGTGAATTCGGGAATCCAAGTTGGTCTGCCGATCGACGCAGGATGGTGTTCCACCGCCAGGTGGATTCAGCAGCGGTTCCGTTTCAAGAAGGTTGGCCCACTCGCGACTCCCGCTTCAGGTTGATTCGTACGGGCATCTTCCCCTCCTACTCGCCGTCCGGAGATCGGTTGGTGGTAAACAGTGCCCCAGCCGGTATCCTTCACAACGGAATTGTTCTCATGAACGCCGACGGAAGCAATCGCCGGATGCTGTTTGACGATCCGGCAAAGAGCGCCCTGGCCCCCGCCTGGTCTCCGGCGGGCGATCGAATTGCGTTTGGCTTGGGTGAGTTCTTTTCGATGGCACCGGGAAGGGAAAAGGTCACGTCGAGCCTGGCGATAATGAAGACCGACGGAACCGGGCTACGCGTGCTCACTGCTGCGGGCGACCGGGCCGGCTTTCCCAGTTGGTCGCCGGACGGCAGGAAACTTGTGTATCGGGCGGCGGATGCAGCCGGCGGAGGACTGCGCATCATTGATGTCGAGTCGCAACAGATCACCTTATTAACGGATGGCACGCATAACGACAATTTCCCAGCATGGTCGCCCAGGGGGGATCGGATCGCGTTTGCGTCGGACCGCGACGGAAACTTCGAGATCTATACGATCGAAGCGGACGGCAAAAACCTTCGCAGGCTCACCCAGTCCCCGGGGAATGACGCCCACATGGCCTGGTCACCGGATGGGAAGTGGATCGCCTTTGCCAGCGCTCGAACCGGCTTTTGTTCCGGTTCAGATGGAAATGGAGATGGCTTCTCCCGGTAAGGTAAAGGAGAGAACGATGAAGAAACAACGGAAGCACTACACTCCTGAAGAGAAGGTCGCCATCCTGAGACGGCACTTGCTGGAGAAGGAGCCCATCTCGAAGTTGTGCGATGAAGTGGGCCTCCAGCCGACGGTCTTCTACCGCTGGCAGAAGGAATTCTTCGAGAACGGGGCTGCTGCCTTCGAGCAGAAACGGCCAACCAACCATTCCGCTGACCAGGAGCGGATTGCATACCTGCAGAAGAAGATCCAGAGTCGATGACGGAGGCGGACATCGAGGTCATATTGGAGCGCGCCAAGGAACTTCACCCCGAGGCGAGGCCCAGGATCATCTCCGACAATGGACCGCAGTTCATCGCCAAAGACTTCAAGGAGTTCATTCGGATTTCGGGCATGACACACGTCAGGACCTCGCCCTACTATCCTCAATCGAACGGAAAGATCGAACGCTGGCACAAATCGCTCAAAGGGGAGTGCATCCGGCCGAGACCGCCGTTATCGCTCGATGATGCGCGGCGTCTGATAAACGGATACGTTGACCACTACAACAACGTCCGCCTGAACAGCGCCACGGGCTACATCACTCCGAAGGACATGCTCGCTGGGCGGCAGCAGGATATCCACGCGGAGCGCGACCGGAAGTTGGAGGCGGCCCGGAAACACCGGCAGATTCGTCGCAAGCAAACCGCTTGACGCACAGATCGCACTCGTTTGGGCGTGGGGCGGAGGCTCAACTTCCGATAGTCGGTTATTCTATCGGAACAAGCCCGGGGCTTGCGGCGCGTGATGAAAGCGGCGCACAGCGCGCTGGCGAGCTGTTCGGCGCCGGCGATCGATCATGTCACGCGCACGGCGCGATGTGGATGCGGGATCATGGCAGGAGGGAATATGCGCTGGATCACATACGTAGTTGTCGTTGCTTTGTTCACGCCAGCCGTGGTGCTTCGCGCGGCGACCGTGGAGGTCGATTGCAATTCGGGAGGTGTTGTGGCGCTGGTCCTCGGCAGCATGAAACCTGGGGACTCCCTCATAATACGTGGAATCTGCCGGGAGAACATCGTGATACAGCCCGAGGTCCAGCGCATCACGATCGACGGAAAGGGCAAGGCCTCAGTTCATGCGCCGGATGCGCGCCAACCCGCGATTCAGGTCTTGGGCCGGGAGATCACGATCAAAGGCCTCACCGTAATCGGGGGCCTCTTCGGGGTCGCAGTCAACAGAGGCGCGAGTGCCGTTATTGACCACAACGCTATCCGGAACGCCGGGCACAGCGGTATTGAAGTTTCGCAAAACAGCTTTGGGCGGATCATCAATAACACCATCGAGGAAAATCGTCTCAATGGGATCTTCGTGCTTGGCAGTGCGTCGGTGCACATAGGAGTGATGAGCACGGGCGACACGGTCCCCAGCCCGAATATGATGCAGAACAACGGGGAAGACGGAATCGTCGTAATGCGCTCCTCTACCGCTCGGATCATTGGCAATACACTCAGCGGCAATCGGCGCAATGGCCTCACTGTACAACAGACCTCCCACGCAGAAGTTGCCGGCAACGTCTTCAATGGGAACCGGCAGCATGGGATTTGGGTGGCAGGCAATTCGGTCGTCAATCTCGCCGATTCCGTTACGCGCATATTCGAGCGGCCTAATGCCACGACGGCGCCGAACGGGTCCTTTGGCATCCTGTGCGAAATGGGCGCATATATAGACGGTTCCATAGGGAGCGTCAGAGGTAGCCGTGGCATTAAGGATGTATCCGATAAGACTTGCATCGATCGCTCGGCTCGCTGACCGTGCCATGCACGCCCTGTGGTGAATGGGACCAGCCAACCCGATCTCCTTCTTGAAACCAGTTGCAGTTTCAGTCGCTGCCCCTTCCGCCGGCCGCCACCGCTTTCGGCTGTGCAAACTGGCCCGCCGGAATTGGCGTTATACTCGCTAACGGAGCGCGCCAATTCTCCATTTCACGTTGAACCAGCACACTTTCTCGATGAAATGTTGTTGCACCAGGGTAACGCCCAGCCAAACGGGAAGATTTTCGTAATGAACGCCGATGGCGGGGATGTTCGGCAGTTGACGGAAAATCAGTTTGAGAATTCCACTCCGGGCTGGAGGCCCGTTTCAGCGGTGAAATAAAGACCAAGGGTGCTTCTTCGACAGGTCTCCCAACTAACTGCCGGTCTCCAGTGGTCCGGTAAGGTGTGCCGCTGGTGGCAGTTGCAATGGGCCTCGGGTTGCCGGCTGCTCCGCCGCCATTCCGATGCAGCTCACGTTGATTCCCGAGCGCCGGCTAAGAGAATTGGTCCTGCTCGCCACTTTTCAGCGGGTCGGAAGTGCCGTATCTTGCACGAAGCCAGCTTCCAAGACCCGTGCTGCTTTACGAAAACCCGCGTGGCGATCATCTCGACCGTCGAACCGTCGGCGGTTTGCAGGGAGTCCTTATGCGTCAGAATGGCAGTATCGATATAGATGCGAGTCTTAAGATCTTCCTCTTGAACCTTGGACGCTAGTTTTCCCGTCCTGACGTTCTCTTGTCCCAGATATCGCCCATTCTGCGAATAAACAAGAAGTCCTCGGTTACCAGTCGTTCCAGAACGCCGACATCCCGAGCGTCCATAGCGTGTCTGTATAACTTGCCCGCCTGCCCCATCTCGGTAGCAGAATTGTCGCCATGCAGATATGCGCATGAAAGGAAGAGCAATGCATATAGAGACCTGCTCATGGAGGTTGATGTTACTACCGGCTGCAATCGCGTGCAACAAGCTTGCCGATACGCCTCCGAAGAGCCGTCGCTTGAACTTCGGCGCTCGCGAGAACTTACCCGTCTGCGGAGTCGCACAACTCTGCATATTCCTGGACTCCGCATACCGGGTCTGATTTCCAAAACCAACCACTGGAGCCAGTGTCGTGGGGATAGCTCGGACGGCTCGCGAGATCGCAGGAAGGTCGGTCGCGCAGCCGTAAAGTGATCGTCCGCCGAGAGTTATCGCCGCGAGCTCAAGGACGTTCACGGGTCCCCCTATCCCTACGGGCGGGGTACCCGCATTTTAAGTTCAGACAACCAGTTCAGGACGACCACGATGTCGCTTCCATGCCCTTCAGCCGTGCCGGACCGCCAGACTGCTCCGATGAAGCGACCGTCGCCCATCACGTCATAGGCGCGGGACTTTAGCGTGTGCGCATTGCCGGCGCTCCGTGGCAGCGATATCGGTTTTCCAAAGCTGAACTTCGGATTTACGATCACCGGCACAGCGTTGAACTGTTCAGGGCCTGGCACGAAAAAAAGCTCCTTACCGTCTCGTGACCACTGTGGATGGTTGGGCCTGCCATCGTGTGCCAACTCATACCTGGCTCCGGTGGGTGGGAAAGGCTGGACAATGATCGTGGTCTTTCCTCGCCGCTCCGAAGCAAACAAGGTGGGCGGAGCAGTCTGCGCATAGGCCACCCACTTACCATCCGGCGAAAACGTCGCGCCTGCAGGCGTCGCCGATGGAACTTCTTCGAACACATGGACTTCCCTGGTCTTCAACGAGAGCGCTGACAGAACCACGTCGCCGGCGTAAATCGCCGTGGCCGGGGATGCGAACGGGGTCCGCCTTAGACTGAACAGGAGCATCTTGTCGCCAGGCGACCAGGCCTCCGGCTCATGGGCTTCGTCTTTCGCAGCTGTCGTCAAGCGCTCAACCGCTCCAGAGCCGTCAGCACGCTCGCTGAAGATAGCTCGGTCTCCTTCCCGGTCCGACTGATAGGCAATACGGGTACCGTCCCATGACCACGCAGGCAACCGATTGTTGCCTGGCCGGGTCAGGCGCCGCATCGTCGTCTGTCCGTTCAAATCGTAGATATAGATGTCAGACTTTCCACTCTCGGTCATGGCGAACGCAATCTGATCGCCCCTGGGCGATACGCGAGGTGTGTCGTATATACCGGGAGGCAGAGGGAAAGCTTGTCGGGTTCCTTTGCGGTCCGTAATCACAAGTTCTTTTGAGGGAGAGACCGGTCCTGGCACGTAGAGCAAACTACCGTTCGCAGCCAGCGAATAATGAGCACCGCCGGTGGACTCTGGCTCAGCGCGCAACACCCCTTCCACCACTGGCGCCGCGGGTCCCGTCAGCTTCAGTCTCCGTCTGTCGAACGGGGCTGCCACGAGATTGCCCGCAACTGCATACAGGAGATAACCAGGCGGAACGTACCGCGCATCGGTTCCACCCGTGAGAACGACCGTGCGTTCTCCAGTCGCAATCTTCTGAACGACGATCTGAGCCTTTTCCCACGTATCTGTCGATTTCCACTCGCCCAGCGTGAACAACACCTCGCCGCCGCCCGGCAACAATTGCGGACCATGAACGACTTCCGGGCTCTTCGTTCTAACCAGATGCTTGGGCTCTCCCCCGTCGGCCAAAACAAGCAGGACGCCATGGCGTCGAAGGCTGCGGCCCGAAGCGCTCGCAGCGAGTTCGGCGTTTCCGGGTTCCACAAACAGGATGCCTTCCGGCGTCCAGCTCAGGCTCGACGGGTCGAGAGAATCGCAGACCTTGAGCGCGACTCCACCCTCGACAGGAACCTTCCGGATCGTTTGGTCGGAGCCGGTATGGAATGCTATCCATTTGCCGTCAGGGGAGAAAACCGGCTCGGTTACATTGAAGTAGCCTTCCGTCCCGCGTATGGTCACGAAATCGAGTGCTGACAGGCTTCGGAGGCGCAACCCTGCCGCGCTTGCGTACACAATGTACCGGCCGTCCTGGGAGATCGAGGTGGTGCTGCGATTCCGAAACAGAGTTTGTCCGTCCGGCACCCGAATGGACATCCTCATCGCCGGTTGGCCGTCCCGTTGCCGCATCAAGATAGACAGGCCCCCCAGGACCGTCAGCATCCCCGTCAGTAGCAAGGCCGTCACCCAACGCGATCGGGCGGGCTTGCGTTCCACCACTTCCGGACCCGCCGTGATGTCCTCCAACACGATTCGTGCCTCGCCGATGTCTCGGAGGCGGCGGCGAAGATCCCGATCGAGACACCGGTTGATGAGCCTTCGAATCGCAGGGGGCGTGTCGGAGGGTAGCCTGCTCCAGTCGATCTGGTCTCGCAATACGGCGCCCAGAATCTCGGATGTGCTCCCGCCGGAGAATAATGCACGGCCGGACAGCATCTCGTACAGGACTGCTCCAAATGCCCAAATGTCCGCACGCCGGTCCACCTGGGCGCCGCCCACCTGCTCCGGCGACATGTACGCCGCCGTCCCCATCAGCGCGTGGCCATCTGTCAGAACCGGGTCGACGGTCCCGTCCGGGGCGGCGCACTCGGCCGTGGTCACTTCTTCACGCCCTCTTGCCAGCCCGAAGTCGAGAACTTTGACGCTCCCGTCAGGTCGTACCTTGACGTTTGCCGGTTTGAGGTCGCGATGAACGATTCCGGCGTCGTGAGCGGTCTCGAGCGCATCGGCGATTTGCCGTGCAATCACCAAAGCTTGCTCGATGGGAAGCGGCCCGCCCGAGACGAGGTCTGTGAGCGTTGGTCCCTCGATAAACTCCAGCACGAGCGCGTGCAAGTCACCGACCTGTTCCGTGCTGTGGATCACAGCGATATTCGGATGATTGAGGGAGGCCAGCAACTTCGCCTCACGGCGAAACCGGGCGTGCGCTCCGGGGTTGCGCGCGATCGCCTCGGGAAGCACCTTGAGCGCGACCGTACGGCCGAGGTCTGTGTCGCGACACCGGTAAACCTCTCCCATTCCACCGCGACCGAGCAGGCCTTCCACTACGAACTGGCCTGCTATGATCTGGCCAGGCTGAAGACTGGTAGAAACCTCGGGAACACGGTCGAGGAGAGGGAAACTCTTCGACTCGGCCGCGAGCATGCCTTGAACTTCCGCAAGAATTGCCAGCTCTGATCCACAGACATCCACAACATACTTCGCGCGCTCGAATTCGGGCAGCTCCAGCGCCGACTCGAACACTTCACGAATGCGCTGAAACTCCGCGCGACTGTTGGGAGCGGCACCTGGGATCGGAGCGAAGTTCGAAGAGCCGTTCGGATACACGGAATCTACCCCGAGAGAAACACTTATAATAGCGGAATCCACGCGAGGAACGTATCAGTTGAGCCGCGTGGGGCGAAGATGACAACGTCAGAGCAGATCACGCTGTGGCTGAATCGGGCCAGAGCAGGCGATGTTGGCGCCCGCGATCAGCTGTTCGCTGCAGTTCACGACCGTCTGAGCCGGATGGCTATCGATGTTTTCAGACACGAGCGACCGGACCATACTCTGGAGCCCAATGCACTGGTGAACGAGTTGTACCTGCGTCTATTCCGCGATGAATCCAAGTCGTTTTCGGATCGGGCGCACTTCTTCGCCGTAGCGGCACAGACGATGCGTCACATACTCATCGACTACGCCCGGGCCGGAGTTACTCGGAAGCGCGGCGGCCGCCAGCAACGGGTGAGCCTGTCTGATTTGATCCCGTCAACCGTAGGTGCAGGTCCGGAGGAGGTCCTCGCTCTGGATGCGGCGTTATCCAGGCTTGCGGCTCTGGACCCGCGTGCTGCTCAGGTTGTAGAACTTCGGTTCTTTGGCGGACTCCAGGAGGACGAGGTTGCGGAGGTCCTCCAGTTGTCCACGATTACGGTGAAGCGTGACTGGAAAACCGCACGGGCCTGGCTCAGTTCTCACTTGCGGCCGGAGTGATTCTCGATTTTTTTTTGATACGCGGAGCCTCTGTCTCTCGCTTACCCACTTGAGAGCGATTTGACGTGGCCCCAGCCGGCTGGACGGTGCCGCCTGGGCAAGGAGGCCTAATGACCTGTACTCGGAGTTTTGAAGCAGTGTGGCGGACGGCGTCATGGCGTGTGGTCCTGGCCGCGATGAGCTTGGTCACTGCCCCGGCGCAGCCGCGCACTTCCTGGTCCCCTGTGATCCCAAAGACGTGGGACGAAGCCGCGCTGAAGGACTGGGCCACACCGCTGGCGAGTCTGAACGTGCGGCCGACACACATGTCCGCGGAGCAGTACTATGCGCTGCCTGTTGACAACTTGAGGACCTACCCTGTTTACGCCCCTGGTCGAGAGCCGGCGGGATATTGGGATTTCCTCCAGAAGGTCGGACCGCAACCATTAATCGAGCCGGAGAAGTTGAAAACCGAAGCCGACTGGTTAGAGGCAGGACGGATCGTTTTTGACCAGATGGATCATCTTCACCTTCGGACATATGACGAGAAGTTCATTGCCCAAGCTCGAAGTGGTAACGGCCGGGTCGACAGTGATGGCACGCTGGGCGCGATGCGGTGGGTACCCACGAAACGAGGCCTCGCCCTCTCATTCGCGAACTGCGGCGCATGCCACCGGCTTCCATTGCCTGAGGGCGGTCAGGTTCCAGGGGCTCCTTCTTTCGGAGGCATACGCAGCGGGGCCATCCTCCGCTCACGTCCGCCTGGACCGACCGTCATCAACCAGGTTCAACTCGAGGAACATTTTTTGGATGGCGGCGCACCGATCCGGATGGGAAAGGAGCCGTTTGGGATGTGGCTGTACCGGGCATCCGGCATGCCTTGGGAACCCAATGACGTCAACGCCAGCCTGAAGACCATGACCGAGCCCGAATTTCGGGCCTTGTTCTCCGCCGGGCAGAACGGTGGCGCTTTGCCTCGATGGAATGGCAGCGTGTACTTCCCGGCCAAGGTACCCGACCTGATCGGCATCAAGGAGCGCAAGTACATCGACCACACGGCCACTCACCTCAACCGCGGCATCGGAGACATTATGCGGTACGCGGCGCTAGTGAGTTGGGCCGAGAGCACGGAGTTTGGCGGTCACCAGATGCTTGGTGGCGGTGCAGAAATGCCCGACGCACGGCGTTCGGATGAGGCATTGTACGCGCTGGCGTTTTACATTCAATCTTTGCAGCCACCGGCTAACCCAAATCCGTACGATGAATCGGCGCGAGCCGGCGAAAAGCTGTTTCGCCGCGAAGGGTGCTCGGGTTGTCATACGCCTCCGCTGTATACGAATAACAAGCTGACGCTCGCCAAAGGCTACACACCACCCCGAGAACTGCCTCCGACGCTGGATGTACTGCCAATTTCAGTTGGCACTGATCCCGGGCTCGCGCTACATACGCGCAAAGGAACCGGTTACTACAAGGTTCCCTCGCTCAAGGGTGTTTGGTATCGCGGGCACTATCTGCACGATGGCTCACTGGCCAGCCTGGAAGAAATGTTTGATCCTGAGCGTCTCAACGAGACACACAGACCCGGAGGGTTCACGCCGCCCGGAAAAGCCCAGCGCGCAATTCCGGGCCATGAATTTGGCCTGAAGCTCAGCCGCGAAGAGCGCGGTCAACTCATCGCGTTCCTCCGCACTCTGTAGCTTTTCGCGTCATGCGCCGCAGCGCCCGCTAGAGTTCCTAAATCGCGTGCGGCAGAAACCCGAGCGGATTCCTTATCTACACACATGAGGCGCGGATGACGGCAATAATCAGCTATAGCGGCCGCAACCGGTTATCTGGTGCGGACAGGATTGCCTCTCCGCCAGATGAGCGTGCCACGGCGTTTGCTACCTTCTTCGCTTACGGTGGTCGATACACTATGACGGGCAATAAGATTACCCACCATGTGGAAGTCGCTTCCGTAGAGAACTGGGTCAAAACGGATCTGGTCCGGACCATCAAACTGGAGGGCGACCGGATGACTCTGATCACGCCGCCGCTATCCGTCGGCGGCAGAATGCAGACTACTGAACTGGTCTGGGAACGACTTCACTGAGGCTGCCCATTTGGAGGACACCTCCGTTCCCTTCTGTCCAGTGCGTGCTACCACGATTTTGATCCGAGGGTAATTCAAATGGGTGTGGCTACTTTGGAACGACGGCCGAGGCGACGGGATAAAGGCGACGCTGGTCCTGATCGATGTGGAATTGCCAGTAGCGATCAAAATCTCCTGAGAGGTAGATGGCTCGGAGTTGTACAATGGCCTCGGCCATTTGCTCGGTCCAGCGCATGCCGGAGCGTTCCATGCGATCTTTAATCAGGTTCTTGCAGGCGCCTTCGACCGGGCCGCTGGCAATCGGCCAACCGTTGGCGAGGTATTTGTTATAGCGCATTCGGGAGCGGTTGCGATAAAGGTAGTTGGCAACTGCGTTGAGCGTTTGGCGTTTGGGACCGGACAGGCCGCGTTTGGTGATGCTCTGACGGATGCCTTTGACGACTTGGCCGACCTCGCCGAATAGAATTCGCAGAGTTCGGTCGATGACCCAAAGGTCGGCTTGCAGGCTTCCCTCTGCATGGAAGACGTAGGCAGCCTTCCAGAGTTTTTCCAGCACGTGCATCAGATCCAGGATCAAGGTGACCTTGAGTCTTTGGTCCACTCGAATCTGAAGAGGCTTTCGATGACTTGTTGTACGCTCACCATCGGTCAAGGCCAGGCGCGTCGTGGATCGCGTGGGACCGCGGCGGTCCATCTCTTCCGCCACCTCTTCGATAACGGCGGTCTTGCCCTTGAGCAAACTTGCCCAGACCCGCTTGTTTTCCGGACGTGGGGGAGGAGCCGCCTCGCGCGATGGTGGGCGGGAGGTGGGGAAGAGGGTCCGCACCCAAGGCGCGCCGGGTGAAGACGGTGGCGACCGTGGCCATACGTTTCTTATTGGCCTTCTGCCCTTTTGTCAGCCGCGCTCTGGGTTGTGCGCCGCCGGGCTTGACCATGGGAATGCCCTTGCCGTCGACCGCCGCCACCAGGATCGAGCCGGCGGCACTGGCCACCGAGCGCTGTTGGTAGAAAGCGTCAAAGTCCCGAGCCGCATCCGGCAGGATCTCTTCCAGACTGCGTTTGGAGACGGCAACGCCGGTCAACTCGGCAATGGTCTGAACCGATTCCAGGAACGGGTTCTGTACGGCGGCCTTGACCAGGCGCCGCTGTAGTTCGTAGGAGAACGACCGTGCGGGCAAGGCCAGCGCCTTGTCGAGCGGTAAGATGCTCGGGGCGCCGGGCCGTGAGTAGCCCATACGGACGAGTTCCACGGTTCCAAAGACGGTGGTAAGGGATCGGACGCACAGACGGCGGTGAGAGTAGAGCATCGCGCCATCTGCCTGTTCCAGTTGCAAGGCCGGCCCAATATCTCCGTTGCCACGATGCTGCAAATGGGCTTGGAGGAGTAGGCGTTGGACCTCGCGGCCTTTGACCTGCTGTTGGGATTCGATCTGGTGGAGGGGGAGTTGGAGGGTGCTGGAGGACGCCAGCCAGGATTCCAGCAAGGAGAACTCAACCAATGCCGGTCTCGTATCAGCCAGGAAACAGGTTGCAGTCGCCATGTTCTTACGGTAATATAACCGAAAGAACAATGTCACGTGTTTCTGTTTCGAAAAGCCGAATCCGTCCCGTTGTGCGGAATGCCTCGCTGGAGCGCCAAACACAACGTTTCCTGGAACTCCGACGAGGATTGGAGCAGATCGAGTATTTCTGCAAAGGTACGGTTCTGAAGCGAATGATGAAGTGCGGCAAAGCCCAGTGCGCCTGTGCCTCCGACGCCGCCAAGCGCCATGGCCCGTACTTCGAACTTACTTACAAGGCGAATGGCAAAACGGTCAACGTCAAACTCTCGCCGGAAGCGGCTCCGCTGTACAGGGCCGCGGCGCAGCAATATCGCAAGTTGAAAACCCTGCTCAAGCGCCTCGACCAACTTTCAAAAACCATCCTGCGACACCAAGCCGAACTGGCAGTTCCCAAGCGCAAAAACTGATTCAAAAACAGGGGTTATTCGGATATCCCCGGTTTAAGCGATAGCCCAAAACAGGTCCACTGGGCCTAACCGGCTGAATCTATGCTACTTGGAAGTCGTCCTAAAGTAGCCGCACCCAATTCAAATGGACGTGTATAAACGCCTTACGCGAGACTTTGGCGCGCCCTCGTGGATCCAACTCCGGCGTGCTGAGCGATTCAGCCTCCCTGGTCGCCAAGGAACGAATCATCGATTCGCCGGCACAGTACTCGCCGGCAGTCCGAACCGAAGCGCCACCTGCCGGGCCGCCGCACTCTCGCAAGCCTGTCCCACCGCATCTTCGAAGCGTTTGCTAAACGGCGCCTTGCTCGGCAACTGCGGCACCTTCTCCATCTTGATCCCGCAGTCCGGGCAGCAAACCCGGTACACTTCGACCACCACCGTCGTGCGGAATTCCATGCAGGGCAAATCGCGAACTGCGCGCTCGCTCACCTCGTGAGCTTCCTCCAGTTTGCACCCGCATCCCGAATAAATCAGCTTCCGGTTCCCGCGCTTGCGGCGAATCCAAAGCTTCAGGGTCTTCGCCCGTTCATCGATCTCATGCCGGTAGACTCGGTAGCCCGGCCATCCCAGTAGTTTTGTTAGCTCGTTCTTGCACAAACCGCTGAGTGTACCGAAATCGGTCAGCTTATGAAAGTCATCACTGTTTGCCGTTCGTCGAATTCCTGCGCAGAGCCTAAAAACCTCCGCTATTGAAGGCTCAACGGATGCCGGTCCTCAAAACCGAATTCGTGGTTTTCAAAACAGGCGTCCAAAAATGCGGGCTCTGTCGAATTCCTGCGCAGAGCCGACTATAAATGCTGCCGCCGCAAAGGGTCCCGGTGCCTATTCCGCCGGGACTGATCGCAAGCAGACCGCATCATGCCATGATCTACTCGCCGGTCAAGCCCGGCGAAACCTCGCCCCGCCACGGACATACGCTGACGCTCCTGAATCAATCCGACGATGGCTTACGTAAAGTAGAATGGAGCGATCACGGTCCGCCCAATGGAGCTAACCCCCGGCGCAAAACTCGGCCCGTACGAAATCCTCTCGCGCATTGGCGAGGGCGGCATGGGGCAGGTATGGAAGGCGCGGGACACGCGGCTCGACCGCATCGTTGCCGTCAAGACGTCCCACGCAAAGTTCAGTGAGCGGTTTGAGCGCGAGGCCCACACAGTGGCCGCGCTGAATCATCCCCACATTTGTACTCTGTACGACGTTGGCGCCGATTACCTGGTGATGGAATACGTGGAGGGATCGGAAATCAAGGGTCCGTTGCCGCTGGACCAGGCTTTAAAGCTGGCGATACAACTGGCCAGTGCACTCGAAGCGGCGCACCGCAAGACCATCACTCATCGTGACCTGAAACCCTCTAACATTCTGGTGACGAGGGCGGGCGTCAAGGTTCTTGACTTCGGTCTCGCGAAATTTGAGCAAACGAAAGAAGTCAAAGCAAACGATGAAACGCTTACCCGGGCGCTGACGCAGGAAGGCGCCATCGTCGGTACGCTGCAATACATGGCGCCTGAGCAGTTACAGGGCAAGCCGACCGACACTCGAGCCGACCTCTTCGCGTTCGGCTGTGTGTTGTACGAAATGCTCACGGGAAAACGAGCATTCGATGGCACGAGTAATGCGAGCGTGATTGCCGCGATCCTGGAACGGCCGGCTCCATCCGTGAAGGAAGTGGCTCCGGCGGCGCTGGATCGCGTGCTCGGACTGTGCTTGGAGAAGGATCCCGACGAGCGTTGGCAGTCAGCTCACGATTTGAAATCCGAGTTGATGTGGATCGCGAGTGGTGAGGCGGAAATCTCCCGGCGGCCAGAAAGCCATTCCTCCTCGAAGAAATGGCTATGGGCTGCGGCGTCCTTGCTGATGGCGGCCATCGCCGCGCTGGCGGGCTGGAAGCTGAGCCCCACTCCGTCAACGCCAGTAATACGTACGGTGATCGCGCTTGGCACCGACGAACACCTCGCGAACCTGAATGGCACCGTAATCGCGATCTCTCCGCATGGCGCCAACCTCGTGTATGTCGCCAGCCGCGGCGGCGGTCCCGCTCAACTCTTCCGTCGTCCTTTGGACGCACTGAAGGATGAGCCGATGGCAGGGACAGAAGGCGCGGCTTCTCCCTTCTTTTCGCCCGACGGCCAGTGGATCGGTTTCACCGCCGCCGGCAAGTTGGAAAAAGTGGGCATCGGCGGCGGCGCTGCCATCACGCTCTGCGACGTCGACAGCGGCACCGGCTCGGCTTTTCCCGGCGCAACCTGGAGTCCACACAACACGATTGTGTTTCAGGGTTCGAGCTCGTTCCGCGAGGTTCCCGCAACCGGAGGCGCTACGTCCCGGCTGTTAACAACAGCGAAGAGCCTGTACTGGCGCTGGCCGGAGTTTACGCCAGACGGCTCGGCGATCGTCTTCGCCAACGGGACCAATCCCCTCTCCTTTGTCAGCAAATCGTCAATAGCCACTGCCGCGTTCGGCGGCGCGGGTACGGCGAAGGAACTGATTTCGGGTGGCACTGCGCCACGTCTGACGGCAACGGGGGATCTGGTCTACGCGCAGAGCGGGATTCTGATGGCCGTTCCGTTCAACTCAAGACGTCTGGAGCTGGCGGGCTCGCCGTCGCCCGTGCTGGAAGGCATACAGGAATCCCGTTCCGGGGCGGCGCAGTACAGCCTCTCGGCCAGCGGAACGCTCGTGTACGTCCCGGGAGGATTGCAGAGTTCCATGTCCCGCCTGGTTTGGGTAGACCGGCAGGGCAACGAGCAGCCGCTTGCGGCGCCTGCGCGTGGCTACTACTTTCCCAGGCTCTCCCCGGACGGCCGGCGCATCGCCGTTGGGATCATCGAGGCCTCGAGCGATATCTGGCTTTACGACATTGAGCGCGATGCGCTGTCTCGCGCCACGTCCGGGTCGACGGACCTCAACCCGATCTGGTCGCCGGACGGCAATCGACTCGCATTTTTCTCCGACAGGGCCGGGGCTCAGAATATTTTTTGGCAACCCGCGGACGGCAGCAGGGCAGCCGAACGCCTGACGACCAGCCAGTTTATTAACGTTACGGGCGCCTGGTCGCCAGATGGTCAGAGAATCGCCTTCATGGAGAATAATGCCGAGACCGGGAATGACATCTGGACCGTAGGGCTTGAAGACCGAAAGGCGCAGCCGTTCCTGAAGACGCCGGCCAATGAAACAGCGCCTAGATTCTCTCCCGACGGGCAATGGATCGCATATGCGTCGGACGAAGCGGGGCGATGGGACATCTACGTACGACCGTATCCGGGGCCGGGCGCACGATATCCTATTTCGACCGAGGGCGGCATGGAGCCGGTGTGGAACCCGGCCGGCCGCGAACTGTTCTACCGAACGGGGAATCGCATGATGGCCGTGGACGTCTCGTTTGCATCCGGGTTTTCGGCCGGCAAGCCCAGGGTGCTGCTCGAGGGCCCGTGGCTGCCTACTCCGTTGACTACTGCGAATTACGATGTCTCACGCGATGGCAAGCGTTTCCTGATGCTAAAGTCCGCCGCGCAAGACAACGGCGCGAGGCAGATCGTGGTGGTCCAGAACTGGTTTGAGGTACTGAAGAAGCGTAATAGATAGGGAAAGCACTCAAATGATGAATCGCATCGCGTTGCTGGTCGCATCCCTTGCAATGTTCGATGTTGGCCTTTCGAGCCAAACCATCACTGCCAACACTGGCAATCGAATTACGATCCTCTTTGACGCCTTCACCAACAAGCCGGAACTAACAGCCGATTGGGGCTACGCCGCGCTGGTGGAATTTGAGGGCAAGCGGATTCTGTTCGACACCGGCAACAACGCGGCAATTTTCGAAGCCAACATCAAGCGCCTACGCATAGATCTCACACGCCTTGATCTCGTGGTACTCTCGCACCGCCATGGCGACCATACCTCCGGACTTCGCTACGTTCTTTCCGTAAATCCGCAGGTTCCCATATATGCCCCGGCAGACGAACCCTTTAACGATGTCATCCCGCCGGCCTTCCTAACCCAGAGCGCGGATGCCAACCTGCCAACAAAGATGCGGTACTTCGGCGGTAAGATTCCCGCCCCGCCGCCTCCGCACGGTACCGCGTGGCCGGGCGTCCACGTTCGTAGCGTAGTCGGCACGCAGGAAATTACGCCCACGATTCATCTCTTCAGCACACTGGCGGAGACTCCTGGTTTTCGCGACCTGCCCGAAGTTTCTCTCGTTCTGGATACCGCCCGCGGTCCGATTGTGGTGGTCGGCTGCTCTCATGCCGGAATCGAAAACATCCTCTCCAAATTTGTCCAGGAGACTCACCGACCGGATATCTATGAGGTCATCGGAGGCATGCATCTCCTGCTTTCGACTTCCGCGCAGGTTGACCATGTCGTCTCCGAGCTCGCGGACCGTTACCACATTCAACGGGTGGCGGCGGGACACTGCACGGGAGAGCACATGTTCGCCGTTCTTGAGAAGCGCTTCGGTAAAGAGTACCTATATGCAGGTCTCGGGGAAGTGTTGCCGCTTTAGATCTCGTTGACTCATGCCCTCGCCATCGTTACGGATTTGATAGCCTTGTTAACGATCTGCGGCAGCATGAACGTGGAGGGATTGTGAACGAAGCCATTGGGCCCTTCCGGGCATCGGCGATTCCATTTCAATTTTCGTGTGTCGCGATCTGCCTCATTCTGCCGGCGATTGCCGGAGCACAAAACTCTTCCGCCGATTCCACTCCGGACAGTTGCGCGGCACTGATGCGCCTGAACCTCAGGGACGCCCAAGGTGGTCCCGCTCTGGTCACTTCAGCGCGGATCGTGGACGAGCCCGTAGGAATACGGCGCACGGACTCGTACCCGAGTGGGTACTCAGACGGGACAAGTCACCGATCAAGCGAGATTCGGCAGTATTGCGACGTCACGGGCTACGTTGCGCCCCAGAACAAGTTCGAACTAAAACTGCCGCTGGCGCGCGATTGGAACGGCAACTTCTTCTTTAACGCGTGCGGCGGATTCTGCGGCTCGGTTTTGCCCGGGCACTGCGACCTTGGATTGATGCGCGGTTATGCCTCCGCGACGGGAAATGGTGGCCACGAGAGCGCGTCGGGGTTCGATGGCATTTGGGCGGCGAATGCGCCCGAGTTGCAAGAGGATTTCGGGTGGCGAAGCAATCACGTAGTGACCCTGATCACGAAGGCCATTACGGTCCACTACTACGGTAAACCGATCCGGCATTCGTATATGGCCGGCAATTCCAAAGGGGGACAGGCCGTCCTTATGGAAGCGCAGCGCTTCCCAGAGGATTTCGACGGATACATGCCGAGCGCGCCGGTATACGACTATACTGGCCGAAACATTCCGGCGGCCGCATGGTTCTGGCAGGCCATCCACGACGGCCATGGTGGGACAGTGCTGAACGCCGCGGCTGCAAACGCAGTTCATCAGTCCGTTTTGCGGGCTTGCGGCGCCCAGGCCGGCGTGAATGAGGGAGTCGTCGCGAACCCGCCATCCTGCAAATGGCAGCCCGAGATGGTTGCTTGCACAGCGGGCAGGGATGGCCCCGACTGTCTGAATGCGCGGCAGGTCGCCGCGGTGAGAAAGCTGATGACTCCCGCCACGAACTCTAAGGGCGAGGTCGTGTATGCGTATCCATATATCCCGGGAACGGAAACGCAGTGGGAGGGATGGAACTACTACGGCGCGGCTAGATCAGGCACGCCGCCACGCCTGGCGAATGCAGAGCTACCCCTCCAATTCGAGCGGTATTTTGTCGATGAAAAGCCGCGCACGGTTGTAGACCCGCTCAAGTTCGATTTCGACCGCGAAACCGCGACCTTCGTTCGGTCGCGGCGGATATACGACGCGCTATCGTTCGACCTTCGCGCGCTCAAGAACAGAGGCGGCAAGATGCTGTTGTGGCATGGCTGGGCCGACGGCGCCATCATGGCGACTTCCTCGATCGGTTACTACGAGGGCGTCGTGACGTTCATGGGCGGGCGCAAAGCGACCGAAGATTTCTTCCGACTCTTCCTGATTCCCGGCGTACATCATGGCGGTGGTGGTCCGGGATTTACCGAATTTGACAGTTTTACGGCCCTCGAAGAGTGGGTCGAGAGAGGCGTCGCGCCGACCAAGCTTATCGCAACCCGAATGAGAAACGGGGCGGCGGAGCGCTCGCGGCCGGTTTATCCGCATCCGATACAGGCACGGTATTCCGGGACGGGTGATCCCAGAAAGCCTGAGAGCTTTACGGCATTCGATCCGTCACTGCGATAACGCCCGGAGATCTGTGATTCTGCCAGCCAATTCAACTGAAAAGAGTTCACAGTCGAGTAGCTGAGGTGGCTGCTGCTGTTCCGGATTGTTGCGATAACTGCAAATATCTGCCAGATTCTATTCCAGCCCGACGTGGAACGATTGAGCGTTCGATAATAAAACCAATTGCCATGGATCCTGAGCTCGTACGAAAGCAGCTCGATCGAATTCTGAGCAGCGCCACATTTGCAGGGGCGGATCGCAGTAGTCGTTTTCTCCGTTTCGTTGTTGAGCGCGCGCTAAGCGGAAGAGCCGTCGAGATTAAGGAGTCAGTCATCGCTGTGGAATTATTGGGCCGGAATCCAAGCTTTGACCCCAAGACAGATCCGATTGTGCGCGCCGAGGCGGCACGGCTCCGCACACGTCTCGAAACCTATTACAACAGCGAAGGGACCGCTGATCTCGTCCGCATCGCAATGCCGAAAGGCGGTTACGCACCGGAATTCTCGGAGCAGAAGCGAGAAGCCGTGAGGCCTCATGTGCCGCACCTGGCGTTGCTGCTGGCCGCAGGAGCTTTGCTTGGGGGCGCCGCCGTGGTTGTGATGCTGGGCCTGCGCAAGCCTCTGGACACTCGCGACACCTTACGGTTATCGGTATTGCCGCCTCGCGGCGCGTCGATCGAGTCGTCCGTGATTTCTCCGGATGGACGACGGATCGCATTCACTGCCATCGCCGAAGACGGGAAGAAACTCTGGGTGAGAGAGCTGGATTCACTCGAAGCCAAGGCGCTTGCCGGGACCGAAGACGCAAGCCTCCCGTTCTGGTCCCCGGACAGCCATGCCTTGGGTTTCTTCCATCGCAACGAGGTCAAGGTTATCCAAATCTCAGGAGGACCCGCGAAGACTATCGCTAGCGCCCGGATCGGCTTAGGCGGCGCTTGGAGTTCGCGAGGTATCGTGGTGTTTCCTCCCTGGCCCTCAGGAGGGCTCTTACAGGTTTCCGCCGATGGCGGCACGGGCAAGGTGGCCACTACTCTCGATCCGTCCCACAGTGAATCCGCTCACCGCTTTCCTGCTTTTCTGCCTGACGGCCGGCATTTCCTCTTCCTTGCCGTCAGCTCTCGGCCAGCAGAATCGTCCATTCGCGTGGGTTCGCTGGATTCGACGAGTTCCAAGCGATTGCTGAATGCTGACGGAGCGGCGGTCTACGCGCCGAACCCTGGGGGTGGCCGGGTAGGGTATCTGCTGTATCTCTACAGCGGAGGCATAATGGCTCAACTGTTCGACACAGGTAACCTCGAACTGAGCGGCATGCCCGTTCCGGTGGCTCCTGAAATCGCATCATCATTGGGTCGCGGCGATCTTTCAGTGTCAAAGACAGGCGTGCTTGCATATAGGACCGCCGCTCCCAAACATCGCCAACTCGCCTGGGTGGATCGCGACGGAAGACCTCTGCAAACGCTCGGCCCGCGCAATAGCTTTTATACCTGGAGCCTGTCACCGGACGAAAAGCGTATTGCGATTCAGGACGAACTCCGGCACGGCTCGATCTGGACCATGGATCTGGATCACGACTCCCCGACCCTGCTTGCGAGTGACGCCCGCGCCGCCGAGTTCTTTCCAATCTGGTCACCCGCCGGCAGCGAGATTCTGTTCAGCAAGAACCAATCCGGTCCCACGGGCGGCGAACTAGTCGGGGAGATCGAGCGGCAGGCTCTGACCGCGAGGACAGCGGCAACCGTACTCGGCGGACCGGGACCGAAGTTTCTAACGGACTGGTCGTCTGATGGGCGGTTCGTGGCCTACTTCACCCCTTGGCCTGAATGGAAGAAGACAACTGCGTATATAGCGAGTCTGCGAGGTCCTGACTCGGAGCAAGTTCCTTGGCAGTTCGCGCCTGGACCACATAGTGTTTCTGGCGCCTGCTTCTCGCCCGACAGTGACAGGGAACCGCGTTGGGTGGCATACACCTCGAACGAAACCGGAAGGGACGAAGTCTATGTAGGGAGTTTTCCTCACGGTGAGCAGAAGTGGAGAGTCTCGACCGGCGGCGGCTGGCAGCCCCATTGGAGGCACGACGGCCGCGAGCTTTTTTATGTTGCCCTGGACGGCAACCTGATGGCGGTGGAGGTAAAACCAGGGTCCATTTTCCGACAGGATGTTGCTCGTGCCCTCTTTCCCTCTGGCATCCGGCCACCCCAAGGACCTCCGGATCCGGGGCCCGGCAATTACGCGGTCAGCCGGAACGGACGCTCTTTTTTGATCAATCAAGCAATCGAGGATGCTGGATCGGCGGCCATCACTGTCGTCACTCCGTGGGTCCCTAAGTAACCGTAAGTCCTTGATTCCAGCACGTACGTGCGTGTACGGAACCTCAGTTCTTACCCTTAAGTGCTTCCTCTCGGACCAACCAGTGCGGCAGGCTAGTCCTCGTCAGGAGGGGTGATGAAACTGCCAGGCGTTTCAGCAACGATTTTGCTGCTCGCGGCGAACTGCGCCGGGGCACCAGCCCCAAACCGAGTGACGGCCGCCGAAGCTCGGGCGGCTGTCGATAAGTACATTCCGCTGCTCGAAGGTACGCTTCAAACTTTCACGTGCGCCGGCGCCTGCCACCACCGGTTGGGCCTAATGGTCTATGGGCTGGCCCGTGAGCGCAACGTCGCGGTCCACGAGGACCTCTTTTCCGAAGTGATCGCGCGCATGGAGGAACAGCGGCGCGGGTTGCTTGAAGCGACATTACAGGGAATAGGAGAGCCGGAACCTGGCATGGTAGGGTACTATACGCTCACAGCACGTGCCGCAGGCCACTCGGAACCGTCCGGTCCCGTCTTCGCGTGGTGGATCGCTTCGCGACAGAAAACCGACGGCAGGTGGCGCATGCTCACGCACCGGCCCCCGATGCAGGATAGCGATTTCACGGCAACCGCACTCAGCATACACCTGCTCAAGACCGAAATGCCCGGCGGTAGAGCGGAGACGACGGAGCGCGTCGAACGAGCGAGAACCTGGCTCCTATCATCGGTACCGGAATCTACGGAGGACGAGGCGTTTCGCTTACTAGGCCTCAGATGGGCTGGCGCAGCAGGCGTGGACCCGCAAAATGGGACGGGTCGGCTAATTTCCGAGCAGCGTCCCGACGGCGGGTGGGGACAGTTCGAGCAAAGCGCGAGCGATGCCTATGCGACCGGCCTGGCTCTGTACGCCTTACGGGAAGGGGCCAGACTGCCGTTGGAGCACGCTGCGTATCAGCGGGGTTTAAGGTTCCTGCTCAAGACTCAATTGCCGGATGGATCGTGGCTGGTGCCAACCAGGCACCACCCGCCAACCCCTGGAATTCCGTACGTCGAGACAGGGTTCCCCCATCGCGAGAGCCAGTTCATATCCTGCGCCGGATCCAATTGGGCGGCGATGGCCCTGCTCTCGTTACTTCCGAAAGTCAGAAATATCAAAGCAATCGCGCCGAAGGGGCCGGATCTTCCGGCGTGGGCAGATACGGTGCTGTTCAGGAGCGTAGCGGAGCTTCGCGGACTGCTGGATGCGGGCCTCGACCCAAATGCTACCACCAGGGAAGGGACCACACCGCTGATGCTGTCTGTAAACGACAGCGGGAAAGTCCGGCTGCTGCTGGAAAGAGGCGCGAATCTCAATGCAAAAGCCGCAAGCGGTGCAACTGCCCTCCTTGTGGCAGCCGGGTTCACCGGAAACATGGAAGCCTTCCGACTGCTTCTGGATGCCGGTGCGGATGTGAATGCAACCGCCGCGAACGGGGGAACCGTGCTGGGCGCAGCGCTCACCGGTGAGCCTGAGAAACTCGCGCTGCTGCTCGCCAAGTGGGCAGACCCAAATCGCCGGTTCGTGCACGGTGGTGTCGCTCCGATGTACCCACTTCAACTGGCAGCCAGCGCTGGCGATAAGGGGATGGTCGAGTTGCTGGTAAGCCACGGTGCCTCCCTAAATCAACACCTCTCTTTCGGATTCGGCGCACTCCCGCCATTGAGTCACGCTGTCAAGAACGGTGACTTAGGTATGGTCAAACTGCTGATCGCAATGGGGGCAAATGTGAATCAAGCTGATGACTTGGGGATGAGGCCGCTGCTCTGGTCCGCGATCTCTGACTATGGGCGTGTTGAGATCGCCCAAACGCTGCTAAATGCCGGCGCCGACCCCGCGGCGCGCGATAAGAATCAAGCGACAGCATTGGAGTTGGCAGGCAAATTCCACCTTATACCAGTAGAACGAGTGCTGTTCCAATCGCAGAAAGCATCGAAGCGTTGACCGCAGTCCGTGATGATGTCGGCACCCGAGACTTTCCGGCGCTTGCCGACCGCTTGGTCCGTTACCTCGTCGCCAGGCTGCACTCGGTCCAGAGCACAGATCGCTAGCCATCCCCCGGATGAGAGGGCGGCGGCAGCGGAGGATTCGGCGCTCTGCCGCCTCCTACTAAGAAAAGACGGGACCTGCCACCATCGGAGGCTACTGGCTGGCCGCCCCCCGCCAGCGGCTTCTTCTAGTCGCCCAATCGCAAGCGACGCGCCTCGAGGCTTCTCTAACTACTGATACAGCTACCAAGCCGCAGGACTCTAACTAAGGGAAGAGGCAGAGCGCCGAATTAAGGAAGCCCGGAAAAAGAACTGGGAAGAGTACAGGTTGGCGAGGGAGACCTCCTCGGGTGAACCCATGCGACGGCAACGCCGGTGACTCGTTGGGCAGTCTTCCATTGCTCGCGGGTTTGCCCTGCAGGGCGCCGCCACTAGCAATAGAAAAGTCTCTCGTGATCCGACCGGAGCACTCAATTGCGGGCCGAAAACATCGGTAAACGCTGCGTGCCAGTGAGGATTCATTGCTCAGAGCGCCGGGTCCGGATCAGCGGGCGGAACCGAAGTCCGAGATAGTGATTACACGCTCATGTGGATTGTTCCCGGATTGGCCAAACGAAACTTGGTAGCTGCACTGGTGAGCCAATAGAGATCGCACTGAAATCCGGGTCCTCACGACCGTTTCCGAAACGACCTTATGCCAACGTTACGGGCCGATCCGGCAAGGACGCAACCTCATAATTCTTCCTGTTCCGACGCATCTCCAACCCGAGCGACCTCGACTTCAGACGTTTCGCTGCTCGTACGGCCATCACTTCGGTCCAGCAGTCCAATTGATCACAACGTGGATTGACCCAGGGTCTGCCCCGTCGGTGGGTGTCTGTTTGATGAGCAGGAACCGGTTGCCGTCGGGCGATACGGCATATGGGAACTCTCGGCGAGTTCCGAGTTGAATAATGCCGGTTGGGAACAGCGGCTTGGGCTTGCCGATCTGAAGCTGCGGCGATGTGCTCACGTCCACGGCCATAAGGACTCCGTTCGCGACAAAGAAAAGTTCCTTTCCGTCGGAGCGCCACCTCGGCTGCCTGCCTCCGCCGGTTGAAACCGGCAACGGCGCCCCCGGCGCGGAGCCCAACTCCGTGAATTGACGAAGATAGACCTCAAACTGCCCGCCGTACTCGTCGGAACTGTAAGCCACCCAGCGCGGCCCGCGTGAAGGGCCGGGAGAGAATTGCGCCTCAATCTCATCCGATCGGCTGTTCAGGAAAGGCTTGGGATTGCGGTCGCCTTTCAACGGCAGTATCCACAAATCCGACCCGGTCGCCGGATTGCTGACACCATAAAGGAAGAAGCGCCCATCGGCGGACCAATCGAGCGGAAACTTGTCGTCATTGGATTTCCACAGCAACTCCTCGTTGCCCGTCCCGGTAGCGTCCTTTTGATACAGATTGAATGGACCATCCCGATTCGAGGCGAATACGACACGGCTCCCGTCCGGTGACCAAACAGGCATGATGGCTCGGCCGTGCTCGAACGTGAACTGAGTCGAGCGATCTCGGACAAGATCGATCTTCCAAATGTTGGAGCTAGGCGAAAACTGGTCGAAAGCCGCCAGTCGTCCATTGGGCGACAGGGCCACAAACCCGTATGTGCCCCGCAGGCCTACTTCGCCAGATGGCTTGCCTTGCCGATCGAACCATGCGAGTCGCCCACTCTCGGCTCGAATCCCCGGCCGGTAG
The DNA here is from genome assembly GCA_020073365.1 of Terriglobia bacterium. GTDB lineage: Bacteria > Acidobacteriota > Terriglobia > Bryobacterales > Bryobacteraceae > JAIQFL01. The sequence goes on from JAIQFL010000142.1 coordinate 45,733, forward strand.
GCAAGCGTGCCATTTGCGGAAGCGGAGAAGAGTCCATAGGTACGAAAAGACCAAACCGGATCGGCAACCGGAAAGGGCTCGCCACTAACCGTAAAGCTGCTCGTATCGAACCGCTGGGCCATCAGAGTGTTCTCTTTCAGAAAAAGCAGATCTCCGGCATCGCTTTTCTTAAATCGAGGAACGTACAGACCCTGCGCGTGGGTGCGCAACAGCCTGTCCTTTCTCGTGCTGTCGAGTGTGCCAAGGTATACTCCCGTGTTGTCCGGATTTGAGGACGAGACGAAATAGATGTAGTGGTGTCCGTCCGGCAGAAACTGCGGCATGGCGTGTCCCACCTCTTGCCGGGAACGGTCGAGTGTCGTGATCGGAACTGGTTCGCCTCCTGCTTGCGAGACGCGGAGCAGGCCGGTGGCACCACCATAGAAACCAAATAGAATCACGCCGTCCCGGTTCCACGTTCCGCCAGGCGCCGGCCCCGAGTTGCAGATCGTTTGTGCAGATCCACCACTGGCAACGCCGTCAACTTCAATCTTTTTGAGCTTGCCTCCTGCCCAAAAAGCGATCCAACGGCTATCCGGGGACCAGAAGATGCCACTCGCAATCTCCGCTTTCGCGATCGGGCGGGACTCGAAGGAATCGAGGGCTCGGACCCAAATCACGCGTCCGCCATCGGGGCCAATCGAACTGAAGGCAAGCCGGTGCCCATCGGGTGAAAGAGCCAGGCGGCTGCCGGGACCAACTTGCGACTTTTCGGGAAGGGGAATTTGGAAACGGATGGCGGCAGGTTCGGGCGCCGTTTCCCGCAAATGGGCAACCGCGATGGCGAGTAAGGCGAGCGCCGCGAGACCGAGCACGGCGAGCCCCCAACGCAGACGCTTTGCAACTTGCCGGGAAGCCGCGTTTGGCGAAATCTCCTGGAGTTGGAGAGCTTCTTCGAACTCCGCCTCGGCGTCGCCGATATCGCGCATGCGCCGCTTGCTGTCGCGTTCCAGGGATCGTCGGAGGAGTCGACGGATCGCCGCCGGCGTCTCTGCCGGCAGGGATGCCCAGTCCAGGTCCGACTTGAGTACTGCGGCCAGCGTGTCCGACACGGTCTCGCCGCCAAACAACTGCCGTCCGGTCAGCATCTCGAACAGCACCACACCGAAAGCCCAGATATCCGAACGCTTATCAACAGGCGTACCGCGTGCCTGTTCCGGACTCATGTAGGCTGCCGTGCCCAGAATTACGCCCACGCCGGTTTTCGCCATGCTCAGCGTCGGCGAACTTTCCGGCTTGGCTTCCGAAGCAGAGTCCGGGGCCCGCCGCTTTGCCAACCCAAAATCAAGCACCTTTACGGTTCCGTCGGGTTTGATTTTGATGTTACCGGGTTTCAGGTCGCGATGCACGATGCCTAGTTCGTGCGCCGCTTCCAACGCAGCCACAATCTGGCGGGCGATGGCTATCGCCTCCTCAACCGGAACCGGTCCCTGTTTGATCCGCTCCGCCAGAGTCGGCCCCTCCACGAGTTCCATCACCAGATAATCCGGGCCGACATCGTGTAGCGTGCAGATGTTCGGATGATTCAGCGCGGCTACGGCGCGCACCTCGCGCCCGAAACGTTCGTTGAATTCCTCGTTGGAAATCTTTAGGGCCACCACTCGGTCGAGCCGCGTGTCGCGGGCGGCGTAGACGCGCCCCATACCGCCCGCGCCCAGCACACCCTCGATTCGATATGGTCCGAGTTGCGTCCCGACGGCCACGCTCAAATCATGATCGAGTAACTCTCCAAAGGCCTGCCAGGCGGCATCATCGACCAGGGCGGGCACACCGTTCAGTTCCAGCAATGACTCCACATCCCGCCGCAAGTCTTCGTCCCCCCGGCAGGCTTCCACCAAATACGCACTACGCACTTCCGGTTCCCGGTCCATGGTGGCCTGGTACATCGTCTCGACTTCGCGCCAGCGTTCGGGAGTCATTGCGTAGCTTCAGACTATAACGTATTGGAGAGGGCAATCGCGGCCCACGCCGTCGCGGCGGCCGAGATGAACTGATCCTTACCATGCGGGAAGCCATATTCCTGGTACGGCTGGAACCCGAAGGCTCGCGTGCGCACGTGCCAGCTACCGTCCTCTAGCTGTGTTCGAAGGAGATAGGCCGCTCCCTCTTTGTAAGCCTGGCTCGCCGGGTTTAGTCCGCTGGCGTGTAAAGCGTACAAAGCTTCACCAGTCGCGTACGCGTCTGGCGCCATCTTGGGCAACTGGCCCCATCCACCGTCACCGCGCTGTAAGGCCAGCAGACGATCCGCCTGTCGAGAAATCTCGGACGGCTGCGCGCCCGCCCAGATGAATCCAAGCAGCTTGAATGCCTCATCCTGAGTGTCCCTGGGCTCCGCGGCCCGTAAGAACTCCATCGCGCGGCCGATCCGCACTTTCATTTCGTCGTGCAGGCCGGGAGCCGAGTATCGGTCGAGCGCCGAAATGGCCAGAGCTGTAGCATCGATCGGCGTGAAAGATAGCGGCGGCCGCAGACCAATACCATCATTCCCCCAGCCTCCGTCTGACTGTTGCAAGCCGGCCAGACACGACGTGACCGCATAGGTCATGAAACCGGGCGTGATCCCCTGGTCCCTGAAAGCATGCAACCCTTTCGTTGCGAGGCTCAGGAACGCCGGACCTGCACAGGAACTGAGCATCAGGTCTTGAACACGTGAACGGAATTCGCCGAGCGTGGCCGGCGCCGCGTGAGATGCAGCCTCCGGGTGCACGGCGATACCGCGCCTCAGGGCGATGTTCAGGGCGGCTTGGGGCAGGCTGTTGTTATGGCACGACACGCAGCCGCTCTTCTCATGGAAGATCGCTCCGATCGGTTCCAGGACCGTCATCGCCTGTTGCACCGCTTGACGAGCGCTTCTGGGCTTTTCGCGGGGACCAGGCGCCGGCCCGCGAGAAACCCCCGGTTTCGCGCCCGCCTCGCGCAGCAAACGAGCCACTTCGGTCTCCCCTTGTGTCAATGCCCAGTCCAGCGCGGTGCGGCCCTCGTCATCCCGCGCGTGAAGATCGGCGCCTTTTTCGATTAAGAATCGGGCCACGTCGGGGCGGGATGAAGTTGCCGCCATCATGAGCGCCGTCCAGTTGTGCATGTTCTTCGATTTGGGATCGGCGCCGCGCTGGATCAGGAGGCTTGCCGTTTCCAACTCGCCCGTTACCGCCGCGAGCGCCAAAAGGTTCACCTTCCCCGTGATGAGAAGCTGCGTTTGGCTTGGGCTGCCTCCCAAATCCAGGAACTCGCGCATTCTCTTTGGGTCGTTCAGTCCCAAACCTGGAATCGGACCCAGGTCCCCCGGGTTTCTCCATTTGACGCCTGCATCCGTCAGCAGATCGCGCAGCGCTGGGTTTGTGGTTGCGAAGGCAATCCGGATCAGTTCGGGCGCCTTAGGATCGGCTCCGCGCGCTAACAGTGTTCGGACCGACTCGAGGTTCCCGCGCCGGGCAGCGGTCACCAGCGCGGTGACGCCGTCCTTGGTCTTCGCGTTCACCAATGCGCCGCGATCCAGCAGCAGACGAACCTTCGCCGCGTCGGCGGTGGCCCACATCAGCGCTGTTGCGCCAAGGGCGTTCGCGGTATTGACCTCCGCACCGCGATCGAGCAGGACCCGAACGCATTCTGCCGATGAAAATGCTGCGGCATCCATCAGCGCCGTGGCGCCGATCTCGTTCTGCTGGTTCGGGTCTGCGCCGGAATCGAGCATTGCTTTGATAGCTCCCGCCTCAGCACGTCGAAGTGTCTCGAGAATCCCACTTCCCTCGCTGGCCAGAATCGGGGTTAGAGCGATAGCGTACAGGATCAGTTTTTTCACGATGTTCAAGCCTCCGACTGGGTTAACGGAAAAACCAGGCACGAACTACAATGGCTGGGAAGAGTTTTTCCTACGGCAAAGGTGACAGTGGGCGAATCACGAGAAATTACCGCGCTCATTCGTGCCTGGGGTGATGGCGACCAAACGGCTTTGGACCGTTTGACACCGTTGGTCTATGATGAACTGCGCAGAATGGCTAAGCGATATATGCGAAGCCAGCGGGCGGGTCATAGTCTCCAGGCCACCGCTCTGGTCCACGAGGCCTACCTTCATCTGATAGACGCCAGGAGCGCCGGCTGGCGAGACAGGGCTCACTTCTTTGCCTTCTCCGCGCAGATCATGCGGCGAATTCTGATTGACGCGGCGCGGGCTCGCGCCTCGCAAAAGCGCGGCGGTGGAGCGCAGTATGCTGAGCATTCTACGGCAGTCAATCTCGACGAAATTCCGGCCGTGGTCCCCAACCAGGGCGCCGAACTGCTCGCATTGGAAGACGCGCTAATCCGTCTGGAACAGATGGACGGGCGAAAGGCGAAGGTGATCGAGCTGCGTTTCTTCGGTGGCCTTAGCGTAGAGGAGGCCGCGGAGGTGCTCGAGGTTTCGCCTCAAACCGTAATGCGAGACTGGAGAGTGGCGCGAGTCTGGTTGGCACGCGAGTTACGTGTCTGACGGGCCATCGTCGCGAGTTTTCCGCTGCTGCCGCACTCCCGCCCGCCGCTTCAAGCGCGCCTCGACTCGCTTCCGACTTGAATCTTCCTTCAGAATTTCTTCGACGATTTACGGCGGCGCTTCCCGGTCACGGACTAATTGCAGCAGGATTACTGCACTCGCGCCTTAGCCGTCTCCGCCGCTAACGCCAACGCAGACGCGGCCCACGCCGTGCCGGCGGCCGAGATCCACTGGTCATGGCCATGCGGAAACCCACTTTCGAAATAGGGCTGGAACTTCACGGCGCGGCTCTTCACATGCCAGGAGCCATCCGGGAATTGACTCGATAGAAGATACTTTACTCCTCGCTGATAAGCCACATCGGAGGTTGGCATCCGGCCAGCCTGCTGTAGTGCATACAGGGCTTGACCCGTCGCGTAAGCATCGCTGGGAAAACCCTGCCGCTGGGACCACCCCCCATCGGCCGCCTGCTGGGCCTGCAGCCTGCGGCCCAATGCCTCCAGCCGCCCAGAGCGGTCTCCGGCCCATTCAAGACCGAGTAATTGCATGACGGCCTCTTCGTTGCTTTGGGGATCCCTTTCCGCCAACCAGTGCCGCGCGCGCTCGATTCTTCTGGCGCTTTCCTGCTTCCATCCCGGCGGAGCATACAACTGAATCGCCCTAAGGGCGTAGCTGGTCTCGGAGACAGAACTGTATTCCAGAGGAGGCCGGTGGTCAAGACCGTGCCACGAGCCATCCGCTCGCTGTAGCCCCATGACGGCATGAACGACCGCATCGGTGAGGCTATCGGCGGGATAGTTCTGGGCGCCCAGACCGACCAGAAACAGGGTGTCCCGCATTGGAAACCCCTCGATTATCTGCATTTGCAGGAGAGGCTCGCGGGTCGGCAGGCGCACGCTAATCATCGCTTTCAACTGGTCGGTGGCAAGCGCTTCATTCACGGCGATCCCCCCTTTTCGGGCGAGTCCAAGCAAGATCGCCCCGAGCATGTGATGGTGGCAACCGACGCAGCCGGTGGCGCGAAAAAACTGTTCGTTGGCCGATTGGATCAACGTCATGCTCTTTTCGACAGCCTGCCGGGCTGTCAAATCGGCGTGAGGATGGGTGGCTTCCGGCACCGCCTCCATTGCCACTGGAGCCGCGCCGGAATCTTGCAGCATGCGCGCAATCGGTGTATCTCCCCAACGCTGCGCCCACGCCAGCGGGGATAGGCCATTCTTATCGGGGCTGTTGAAGTCGCTTGTTCTCTCCAGAAGAAGCCGTATCACGTCCGCATTTGGAGTTTCCGATGCGACTGCCAGGGTCAGCGGCGACATTCGCCTCATTTCGCGCGCGTCGACGTCCGCCTGCTTATCAACAAGTGCTTGAATGATTTGCTTATTGTTCCACGGGGCGGCCCACAACAGCGCCGTCATCTCGCCTCGATCCGTCCGCCTGGCGCCTCGCGACTGCCGGTTAACGTCCGCCCCGGCGGCCAGCAGAAGCTTGACAACTTCCGGGGCCTCGTAAGCTGCTGCAGTCATCAGGGCCGTGGTGCTGTCCCGAACCTCGTTCGGGTCGGCTCCGCGTGCCAGGAGTTCTTTCACAATCTCGGCATCCGCAGCCTGGGATGCCGCCCAAAGCGCTCCTGCGCCACTCTCAGCGCGGACCTTAGAGTCGGCACCTCGATCAAGCAGGAGTCGAACAGCTTGGATGTTCCCGGTGGCCGACGCTGCCACGATGAGCGCTGTCCGGCCTGACTTCGCCCGCGCGTTCACGTTTGCCCCGTGCGCCAGAAGCAGGCGGATCTTCTCTGGTTCCCGTGCGGCCCACATTAGGGCAGTAGCTCCGGCCGCATCAGATGCGTTACTATTCGCGCCCTTGTCCAGCAGGAGTTTCACACAAGCAGTATCCGCGTACAGCGAAGCGTACATCAGCGCGGTCGCCCCGCGCGCGTCAGTCGCTTGCACGAGGGCTGGGCGGCGCAACTGGGAACGAATACTCTTGAGATCGTTATTGCGGATCGCACCCAGGAAATCCGCAGGCCTGGTCTGGAGCGCGGGAGACGCTACCGGGGGCGAGCCCTGGCCATTAGCCCACATCGCTCTGAGAGCCGCAACAAGAACGACATTACGTATGGTGTTTTCCATTCGACAGCGATCTCCGTTTTGACACTCATCGTGGAGCCAAGTATCGCACGGACGTAAGCACGTGCGCGCCCTGAACCGCACGTGCGTCTTGTAATCAAGCACTTATGGATCCTCTATAATCTCATCATGCCGGCGGACTTCCAGCCCGACAGCGTGCGGAGCCAACTCGAACGAGTAGTCAACAGCAAGGCATTTGCTTCCTCCGCTCGATCCGGCAAGCTGCTTCGCTTTCTGGTGGAGAGAACGCTCAGTGGCGATGCCGGCGGATTGAAGGAATACACGATCGGAGCTCAAGCGCTGGAGCGCGGCGATTCGTTCGATCCGCGCACGGACCCGATCGTGCGGGCGGAAGCATCGCGTTTGCGGACCCGTCTGGCCCTCTACTATGCAACCGAGGGCCTCGCGGATGAGGTGGCGATCTCGTTGCCCAAGGGTAGCTACGTGCCAGTGTTCGAGAGCCGGACGCAGAGTCGCGCCGAACCCGCTGGTTCGGACCGACGTTGGAAAATCACGGCGCTGGCTTGCGCCGCTCTGGCCGTCATTGCCGTGGGGTGGTCCTGGCGTGCCGGAGATTCGCGACCGGCACCCTTGCGGCGGTTCGAAATCGAACTGCGATCCGGAGGGTCGCTCGGCGGAACGGTCAGTCCCGACGTGGCGATCTCGCCGGATGGCTCCCTTTTGATCTTCATCGCCCAGGACGCCAATGCAGTCGCGCGCCTCTACACGCTACTGCTCGACGAGCAAAACGCATCAGCTTTGGAAGGAACGGAAGGAGCCCGCGATCCGTTTTTCTCCCCGGACGGGCAGTGGATCGCTTTTCAAGCGAATGGCAAGCTCAGGAAGATTCCCGCAGCAGGCGGGCCCGCCGTCGTGTTGTGCGACGCGAGCGATTCCCACGGTGGAAGTTGGGGTGCGGACGGCAATATTTATGCCGTTCTGGACACCACAGGTAAGGTCCGGCGGATTCCCGGTAATGGAGGGAACCCTGTGACGGTGGCCGACCTTTCTCCCGGTTTGCTCGCCTACCCACAGGTACTTCCCGGTTCGACTGCCCTTTTACTGACGAGCGTGTTCGGAGGCGGAACTGCCATCGAGGTGCTGTCACTGAAAGACGGGAGCCGCAAGGTAGTGGCCCGCGGCGGTACGACTGCCCGTTATTTACCCAACGGCTATCTTGTCTACCTGACCGGCGGTACCCTGTTCGCTGTGGCCTTCGACCCGGCACGCCGGGAGACGCGCGGCGCTCCTGTGGCGATCCTGCACGACGTTGCCTATTCACTGACGCACGGCTTCGCTCACCTTGCCTTCTCGGAAAACGGAACTGTGGTTTACCGTCGCAGCAGCAATCTGGTATCGATTGATTGGCTGGATGCTACCGGCAACACCACGCCTCTCGTGCCCACGCCGGCACGTTATGTCCGGCCGCGGCTATCATCGGACGGGACGCGACTGGTATACGGCATAGCGGAAGCCTCCGGTATCAGCTCATGGGCCTTCGACATTCGCACGGGGACCGCGACCCGCGTCACATCGGGCGATAGCTCCGTGAGCCAACCTATGTGGACTGGGTGCGGCTCTTTTGCGTTTTGGGCTAAGACTCCATCTATCAATACGATAGCTGGCATGCGGGGTCTTCATGCTGCGCGGATGAGAGGGGATATCCACACTCCGGCGGGATATCGGGTGAGTCCTAAACTAAGGTGATGACGTGTTGGATTACCGGGTGAAACGCCAATCAAGATGGGCGTGCAGCGATTTTCCTTCAGAAAAATCGAGAAAAGCATGAGAAA
>JAIQFL010000143.1 GCA_020073365.1 Terriglobia bacterium
CAAGCGGCGCCGCCTCGCAGTTGGTAGAGCACCGCATTCACGATCTCTCGACGCGCATACTGGGGAGGTCTCCCGCCCGGCTTGGGCACGGGGATCAATGGCTCCAGCCGACTCCATTGCTCATCGGTCACATCGGTGGGATAAGAAGCTCGTTTTACCACTCCTTTTTCATACCGCATCCCGAAACAAAAGTCCAGAATCTTGTTTTAGGGCTTTTTTGACACGTTCTTAAAACGTTTCGTAGCGCGAGCCGCCAGTTTGCCCACCGAAGCGGGGTTCAGACCCAGGGCTTCCGCGGTTTCCTGGTACGACAATCCCGTGTGGCGCAGCAAGAGCAGTTTCCCGTCCGAGGACTTAAGAGCCGCCAGGACGCTCCGGACCTTGTGTTGCCGTTCCGCACGCAGCACCTGATCGAGCGGACCGGCAGGGCTCTGGTTGCGAACGAGCTCCGCCGAGGCCGCACGCTCGTAATACAGGCGGCGCGATTCCGATTTCAGTGCGTTGAGCCCCAGGTTGATCGCGGTGCGGTAAAGCCACGCTTCCAGGTTGCCGCCGGGGCGAAAAATGGCAGCGCGCCCGGAGAGACGGCAGAGAGCTTCGGCGGCCAATTCCTCGGCCCGGGCGCGATTGCCGGTCACGCGGGCGACCAGGTTTACCAGCCGCCAGTACTCCGTCCGGTAGACCTCCTCCAGGCTGACACGGAAGTCCGAACCGGAGAGGCTCAACGGTATGTGCTCACTGCCGTCCACACCACCTATTACACCGCTCGCACGCAATTTGTGACAATTCCGCCCGCGCCCCAAAACCGGTATCATAGGTTCACGTGACCCGGAGGACCCATGCTCACACGTAGAAACTTTGCCGCCCGTTTCGGACTCGCCGCCGCTACCGCCCGTCTGCTCCCCGAGATGGCTTACGCCCAGCGCGCCGCCATCAATGGTTCCGACCTCCCCAAAGACATGGTGTGGCTCAACGCGAACGAGAATCCGGCCGGCCCGCCCCCCGTCTCGCTGGCCGCCATGCAGCAGGCTCTACCCACATCCGGCCGCTACCACTATCAGGAGTTCCGCGAGATCTACGCCACCATCGCCAAGAGCGAGGACCTCTCTTCCAACCAGATCGTCACGGGCTGCGGATCGAGTGAAGTCCTGCATACCTCGGTGGACGCGTTTACTTCCTCCACCCGCCCGCTGATCAGCGTTTCGCCGGCCTACGAAGGCCCCATCGAACTGGCGCGCGCACTCGGCCGCCCCGTGATCCTCACCAAGCTGCGGGAAGATTACACCGCCGACGTCCGCATGCTGGCCGAGGAGGCCGACAAGGCCCACGGCGGGCTGATCTACGTCTGCAATCCCAACAACCCTACCTCCGCCATAACTACCGCCAAGGAGATCGATTGGCTGGTAGCCAACCTGCCGGCGAACACCACCCTACTGGTGGACGAAGCCTACCTCCACTTCGGCGAGAGTCCCGACCTGAAGACCGCGCTGCCCTACGTTCGGCAAGGCAAGGATGTGATCGTGACGCGCACGTTCTCGAAGATCTACGGAATGGCCGGATTGCGCGTCGGTTTTGCAGCGGCCAGGCCCGATATCATCGAGCGCCTGACCCCACTCCGCATGAACGTCATTTCGATTGTGAGCGCGCGCGCCGTGGTGGCCGCACTGGGTGATCGCGAGAACATCGTCCGGGAGCGCCGCGCTTCGCTGGGACACACGCGGCGCGAACTCTGCGCGTGGCTGCGCGAGCACAACGTCAAGTTCATCGAACCGCAGGCCAACTTCATCATGATCGATGTGGGACGCAACGCGCGCGAGTTCATCAACACCATGCCGCGTATGGGCGTCGCTCCCGGCCGCCCCTTCCCGCCGCTCGACAACCTGTTGCGCGTGACCATCGGCACCGACCCCGAAATGGCGAAGTTCCGCGACGTCTTCTGGAAAGTCTACAAGACGTGACACGGGCATCCTTGCCTGTACTACCAGACCTGAGAATTTCCGCGGGCTTCTACGATTCCCCTGGCCCACGCACTCTCCGGAAACCCCTCATGGCGTACGCTCCCTTACGGTCGCGGCTCCGTCCCACGCGCAAACTTCGCGTCCATCAGGATCCAGGTGTTCGGATCCAGATCCACAGCGGATGGCTCTTTATCCGACACCACCTCGAACCGCTGCTGCTTCCGGGTCATCTCGATCTTCTCGATCTTCGGCTGTGCGGCGCCCGGTACTGAAACTCCCAACTCGAACGGCAACCGGTACGCATCGCCGGCTTGCGTTTGGGCCAGTTCGATCTCGATCTTCCTGGACTGGGCATTGTATTTCCATCCGCCCTCCACGGCGGGCGACCCGGCCCGATACAGCCACTGCTGGAAGAACCATTCGAGATTCACACCGGAAACCTCTTCCATCACCTTGCGCAGATCCTCGGTGGAGGCATTACTATCGCGATACCGCCGATAGTATTCGCGGATGCCCGCCCAAAACTTCGCGGTCCCGATCTGCCCGCGCAGCATGTGCAGCGTCCATCCGCCTTTTTGGTAGACGATCGCGACCGGCGCCCTTCCGCTCTGGATCTCCGGGAGATTGTCGTGGATCACGGCTACGCCGGGAGTCCGCTTCTCGGCGCCAAGGATGGTGGCGAGGCTCCGCTTCAAACCCGCTACGAACGGCTCGCGCCCCTGATAGTGCTCGGTCGACAGGAGCGCGAAGTAGGTAGCGAAACCTTCGCTGAGCCAGGCATCGTCCCAGTCCTTTTCCGTGACCGAGTCGCCGAACCACTGGTGCGAGATTTCATGCGCCACCAGGCTGAAGGCCGGACGGTTCGTGACCGAACCCTGGCCGTAGAAGATTTCGCTGGCGTGCTCCATGCCTCCATTCATCCCCGCAGCCTCGACATCGGCCAACTTCTCGTACGGGTACGGGCCCACATGATCGCTATAGAACTCGATGGCCTGGCGGGTGGGAGTCTCAAACGTGACGATGCCGTTGTCCCGGTCCTGATGAAACACCCAGGTCTCGAGGGGAACGCCCGCAGCCGTTCCGAAACTGCGCGCGGCAAACTGCGCCACACCAATGTTGTTCAGCCATGAAGCGATCGGCACCGATTGCTTCCAGTGCGTGACGCGGCGGCCGTCGCCCAGTTCGATCACCTCCTGTAGCAACCCGTTGGCCACTACCTGGTACGTGTCCGGCGCGGTGATGAGAAATTCGCTGGTCGCCTTGTCGGAGGGATGGTCGATCATGGGCAGCCACTGCCGTCCCAGTGTAGGCCAGTTGACGCTGAAGAAGCACCGCTCGCCAAATTTGTTTTTCAGGATGTGCAGGCCGGTTCGGGCGATGCCGTGGTACTTCACGGTGAACTGCCGGATGTCTCCCGTTTTCTGGGCCGAGGGGAGTGTGATCCGAAGACGGTCTGAGGTATGCGTATATTTGAGATCCGCGCCGTCAGAGGTCACAGCGGAGACCGTCATGCCTTTGCCGTCGGAAGCCGAAGTGAGATCGAGCGCTACTTCCGTGACGCCACCTTGAACGAACTTCAGGATGGCCGTGGTCTCGCCCGCAATTTCATCGGTGTCGTCGTTGAGCGTCACGCGAAAGATGTAGTGCTGGACATCTAATCCTGGCTGCCGCGGATAACTGTCCGCCAGGGCCTGAGTCGCGCACAGGCAGAGGAGCAACACAGCACCAGGCCGGCTCAAGCCGACTGACAGACGGCGAAAAACGATCGTCTGTCCCACTCGCCCGAATCTGGTGTTCATCCAACTCCTCTCCTGAGACCTACTATACTGCAAAATGTGTCGCGGAACTGTTCATGATACCCACCTGGAAGCTGAACGCCGAGCAGGTGTTAGGCCTGGCCTGTTGGGGCGTGCTGATGGGCGTCTGGCTGAAGCGCAAACTGCCATTGCTCGACCGCCTGAATATTCCCGTCTCGATCGCCGGCGGCATGGTGTTCGCACTGGCCGCGTTGCTGCTCCGTGACCGCTACGTGAATCTGGAAGCGGACCTGGTTTTGCGCGACATGCTCATGGTGGCTTTCATGACCACCATCGGGCTGAGCGCCCGGCTGCAATTGCTCCGCGAAGGCGGCGTCCAGGTGGTTCGCCTGCTGGTGATCGGCAGTATCGGCGCCATCCTGCAAAACCTGCTGGGGATGGGGCTCGCCAAAGCTCTGTCAGTGGATCCGCGGCTGGGAATCCTGGCCGGATCGGTAGCCCTGACGGGCGGTCCGGCAACGGCGATCGCGTGGGGTGGAACCTTCGAGCAGCGGGGGTTGGTGGGCGCCAGCGCAGTGGCGATGGCCTCGGCCACGTTCGGCATCGCCGTGGCGGGCTTGATCGGAGGCTACATCGGCGGCCGGCTCATTCGGCGGCACGGCCTGAAAGCAGGTGGGGCGGCCGTGACAGCGCGCTCTCCGGTTGCGGCTGCCCAGGGGCAATCTCCGGAAGCAGATGAGACGGGTCGGGGCCCTGCCTCAGCGCGCCTCCTCCCCACCGTCATCGTGATGGGAATTGCGATGGGCATCGGCAACCTGCTCAGCCTCGCAATGAAGCGCGGCGGACTCATCCTGCCCAGCTACATAGGGGCCATGATCGTGGCGGCGATCATCCGCAACCTGGACGACCGCTTCGGTTTCACCCGCATCACGCAGCCCACAGTGGATTCGCTGGGAAGGATTGCGCTATACCTGTTCATTGTGATGGCTCTGCTGACATTACGGCTGTGGGAACTGGCCCACCTGGCGCTGCCCCTGGTGGTGATCCTGGCGGCTCAGGTGGCGCTGTGCTGGCTGATGTGCATCACGATGTCGTTCCGGGTGATGGGACGCGACTACGAATCGGCCGTGATGGCGGCGGGATTCTGCGGCTTCATGCTCGGCATCACGGCCAATGCCATCGCCTGTATGGAAGAACTGGTGGAAAAATACGGCCCGGCGCCGCAGGCGTTCCTGGTAGTGCCGGTGGTGGGCGCATTCCTGATCGACTTTACCAACTCGCTGATCATCACCGTCATGGCCAACCTGCTTCGATGAGTTAACTTTGGTATGTATTTGTACTAAAATTGCTTATCCGATTGCATGGCAACCAATTGGGTGGGTCCCGACCTCGAAAATCTCCGGCGCACCAAAGGCCTTTCGCTGGTCAAGATTGCCCAGAACACTAAGATCGGTGTCCGCTACCTGGAAGCGATCGAACGGGGTCAATTCGCCAAACTGCCCGGCGGTCTATACGATATCAGCTACATTCGGCAATATGCTCAGGCGGTCGAATGTGATGAAGCCGCACTCCTCGAACACTATCGAGACACGACGGAGGCGAGCCCACCGGTGGCCGGGAGCCCCGAACCTGCACCCTGGCCCTGCGCCAAAACACCCTACTCATTCTCGCTGGTACGTTGGTTCGACACCCTGATACTGCGGAACGTTAGCACGCGAAAGTTACGAAAGATATAAGAAGAAACGCGGTAGTACCGGTAAAAACTACTTCCTGACGAAGAGCGAGACGGCCATGGCAAATCCGATGGCCACCACGGAAATCAGCCCCAGGGAGTAAGTGTCAACGCTTCCAACCGCGCCACGTCTGAGCCGCGTTCCCATCCGCGTAGTCCATCATCACCAACGTCCCGTTGGCCGCCTTGCCGTCTTTCACCGCCAAACACTGTCCGCGACTCCCCACTATGTGGCCGTTCGGCTGAAACTCCCACTTCTGGCTGGCTCCCCCATTACAGGCCGCAATTCCAAGATCACGGCTGGCGGTCCCCCCGAAGTCGGAGTCCACGCAACCATCGTAAATCGTCAGCTCACCGCGCTCGGTCTGCTTTGATGTCCACGTTATTGGTGGTGCAGGCACGGGTCAGGACGGCGCCGTTCAATCGGAGCGGTTGCGCATTCTGGGCGTGTAATGCCGCTGCGAACAGCGCCCACGCTACAGCCTTTGTTACCGCCAGTACGCCGGCGCTCGGGCGGGCTGCGGGTCTGGCGGTCTCACTTGCCACCGGCGGCCGTCCGTTGGAGATCGCAGCCCGGATCATTTTTGAATCACAAAGGATTCGCGGCGCGAAGTCACGGTGTAGATGGCGACGCACTGGTCCGCAACATCCGTGACTGCCCACGAGTGTCCGGTGAAGGAGCCGATTCCATAGGACCGGCCCGGCGGAAGCGTGTTGTAAAGCTGGCGCTTTCCTGAGAAGTCCAGCCAGTACAGCTTGCGAATCGAAGAGGTGGTTGCATTGTAGAATTCCAGAGACGCTGCGTCGGTGCTGCCCTGGGACTTAAGCTCGGCCTCCCGAGAGCAGTCCGCAGTCTCGGCCCTGGTCCAACCGCGCCACGTCTGCGCCGGATTCCCATCTTCGCAGCCCACCGTCACCAGGCGCGTCCCGTTGCCCGCTTTACCGTCTTTCACGGCCAGACACTCCCCGTGATTCCCCACAATGTGCCCGTTCGGCTGAAACTCCCACTTCTGGCTGGCTCCCCCATTGCAGGCCGCAGTTCCCAGTTCCCGGCTGGCGGTCCCCCCGGCATCGTGGTCCACGCAACGATCGTATATCGTCAGCTCACCGCGCTCGGTCTTGGTGAAAAGTTGGTTATTCAAACCGTGACAACGCCAAATTTGCAACGCCTTGCTGGGGAAATCGAGATCGAGGCATAATGGAAAGGCGTTCGTGGAGAGGCCGCTGGAGATCGCGCCGGTACCCGGCGGCAGACGTTTGAGATCGTGCACGGTGCCCGGCGATAGCAGAAACTCTCCCTGCCAGAGGTCGTCGGAAACTCTCGACAACACAGTCCAGACGACACCCCCTACACCGATCAGATGGAGCTGGTCCCCGGACACCCTCCAGAACGATTCGTTGCCGCTGCAGGTCCCGGAAATCGCGTTGCCAAACTTCCCGCGATTCGCGGACAGAGTAAAGTTGCACAAACGGCCCACCGGCAGCGCAGGATCCGTGCTGGCGGCCCTGCCAAATTGCCATGTGCCGTAGAGACGGGTCGCGGCGGCGGCGTCATCGCGGTTCTCCACAGAGGCAGGCCGAAATAAAAATTCCTCCTTGGTTTGCATCAGACTGACCGGGGCAGGGCGCTCCGGAGCGACCTTGCCTAGGGCCTTCGGCAGTTCGACGGTCAGCAGTTGCCCTAAGCCGACGCCCGCCATTTGCAGAGTCTCGACGAACGCTTCGGCGAACGGGCCGGGTTTGGCCTCTTGGGAGACAGGCTCGGTCCTTCCGGGTGGCAGCGAAGAGACCACAATGATGCCGGGGCCCGCATCCATGCGAGCCAGGCCTGGGCTCTGCCCGGCCGCTTTGAGCCCGGATTGTTCCCGCGCCGCATCCAACACAATCACCGCCAGCTTCAGGTGGCTGTCTTCCAGGCTTTGGCTGAGGCGCGCCGTGGAGTAGGCCGTGGAGGAGAGCGGAGCGTTTTCACGGGGATCGTAATTAGTGGTAACGAGCCAGTCGCCGCCATTCTTCTGCAACCCGTATCCGGTGAAGTACACCACTGCCCGATCGCCCGGTTCGAGCTTCTTCGCGAATTCGCTCTCTGCCTGTACCCAATCTTCCAGGCTGAGGTCTCGTTTGACGTCTACGTCAAAGCCATCCTCGCGGAGGGCGTTCGCGACCGCCTCAGTTTCCGCTGGCACGGACGGGATGGCAGGCAACTTCTTGTAAGCGCTATTGCCGATCACCAACGCGTGCCGGCCGGGCAGACAAGACGATACCTCAAACGGCAAGCTGAAAACCTCGCCGCCCTGCCAGATCAACCGTACCCGCCAAGTCCCCGGCATGGTGGCAGGCCCGGCGTTGGCAATGGGGATATTAGACCGAAAACACTGCTTCTCGAGGGAGCTTCGGGGTTGAAATGGAAACTCGCTGTGCACATCTCCCCGCGGGTTGAGCCACTGCACAAACGCCCTGCGATCCGGCCGATTCACCGGCTCCACGGCAAACGTCACCCACGCGTTGAGGTCATTGGGGGAAAAGCGGGTGGTGACGGCCGGCGCGGCGCAGGCGTCCGGACCCGCAGGTTCTTTGGACACCACCTGGCGGACTACGCGAACCCAACGTTCGCCCGATGGCCCGATACTCAAACCAACGGTCCGTTGCACGCCGTTCCCTTTGGAATCGTCTGCGCGGAGCACCAACCGAAAATTGCCCCACCGCGCGGGAGTCCCACTAAGGGTTCCATCGGAAGACAGGGTAAGGCCAGGCGGGGCATCGTTCAATGCCGCCCACCGGTAAGGCGGAACCCCTCCCTGAGCGCTGAACTCATACCGGTAGCGGACCTTCTCCGTGGCCTGCGGCAGCACAGTGTTGCTAACCAGCTTGACCACCGTGCTTTCGGGCGTAATGATCCGAAACTGAAGCGTCTGCAGCCACTGCTGGTTCGCGAAGAATTTCACCTCCCAGTTGCCGGGCTTCCTGGCGACGTCGCTGCCGGAAATACTCAAGCCTCCAGTCGACGAGTTTCTCGGTGCATCGTATTTCCACTCCCGGCCGTATAAGGCCCCGCTTGGATCGTGCCATTCGATGCGCAGTTGATCGCCAGCGCCCCCGCCGGAAACTCCCCAGGTGAGGCACAACCCCCGGTCCGTGATTAGAAAATCGGTCTCCGGCTCAGCTTTCAAGTCCCAATGGTTGTTCCCACACGAACGCGTGAGAACGGCGCCGGTCAGGCGGAGCGGTTGCGCATTCTGGGCGTGGCTTGCCGCGGCGAACAGCGCCCACGCTAGAAGCAGACTCTTTTTCATCGGATCACACTCCACCGAACTACGATACCTTGCACTGTTTCGTTATCCGAATTGTTGCGGAGCACCAGGCGATCCCAATGGTTCCGTTCGGAGGGCTCCTCCACGACGACCACCCACTTCGTGTCCACTTCGACAGTCACAGGCGCGCGCGGCAGGTCGTCCGTAAGCGCGCCTGTCAGCACACGGCCTGCCTGGATCGTCACGCTTTCGTGTGGGGCAAGCCGTCCCGACCATCGGAGAACGCCGCGGAGCGGTCCACCATAGGGCTGCAGAACCGCACGGGGAGGCGGCAGCTTCGGTGTGGGACCTGAAGCCATTCCCGCTGCGGCCTTTTTTGCCACCGGCTCGGCAGGCTTTACCGCCGGTGCGCCGGCGTTCGGGAGGGTCGCGGGTTCGGCGGTCTCCTTTGGCGGGGGCACACTAACCGACCCTGGGGCGAGCGGCCGGTTGGCGCCGCTCCCCGCCGGTAACGGCTCCGATACTGAGCCGCGGCCGTCAGCGAGCGGAGGGTGGGAGGAATGTATCCACCACCAGCCCGCGGCGCCAACGGCTAGTAGCGAAGCCGCGGAAAGCAGCACGATCGGACGCCTGCGCGGGCTCGGGCGGGCCGCGGACCGCGGCGGGACCGGCGCCGCAGCGGGCCCATCTAGTGCGGGGCCAGCCAGTGCGGCGACCACGGCCGGTGCGGAAGAAAAACGCTCCCCGGGGGCTTTTCTCAGGCAACGGAGGATGACCTGGTCCCATTTCGGATCCAGGTGCGGGGCCAGCGTTCGCGGCGGCGCCGGCTCCTCGTGGAGCTGCTTGGTCCCCACTACCAGAGGAGTCTCTCCCACAAATGGGCAACGCCCCGTGAGCATCTCGTACATGACTACGCCCAAGGCGTAAATGTCGGAAGCCGGGGTGGCCGCCTCCCCGCGTACCTGCTCGGGCGCCATATAGGCGGGAGTCCCCATAGTGGTGCCGCTCTCGGTCATGCTGACCGTCGAGTCGCTGGTCCGCATCGCGCGCGCCAGACCGAAATCCGTGATGATGGCGCGTGCCCGCCCCTCGGCGCCCACCAACATGACATTTCCGCTTTTGAAATCGCGATGCACAATGCCGGCCTGGTGGGCGGCCGAAAGCGCTCCGGCCATTTCCTCAATGAGAGGCACCGCCTCGTTCTGCGGAATGGGTCCCCGCCGGATGCGGCTCGACAGCGTTTCTCCATCGAGAAACTCCATGGTCAGAAACAGCATGGTGGAACCGCCGGGTGTCCGGTCGATCCCCAGATCGTGGACCCGGCAGACGTTGGGGTGGGTGATCTTCTTTCCCACCAGGATCTCCCGCTTGAACCGGGAGAGCGCTTGAGGATCTTCCACCACTTCGGCGCGGACGGTCTTAAGGGCTACGCGCTCGCGCAACTCCAGGTCTTCGGCCTCATACACGTCGCCCATTCCGCCGTGGGCGATGAAGCGCCGGATGCGAAAGCGGCCCGCGACATCCCGTCCGGGTGGCAGCCGTCGCTCCGCAGGCGGCCGGCCCGCCTGCTCCGGGGAGCCCGAATCGGTCCCCAGCATGCGCTCCAGTTCAGCCCGCATCGAACTGTCTCCAGAGCAAACCTGGTCGAGGAAGGCGCGCTGCTGCTCCACAGGGAGCCCGGACGCTTCGACGTAGAGATTCGCAATGCGCTCGCGTTGCTGGCGATTGGCCACCGGACCGTCAGACGGCATCTTAGTGATCATGAATTCTACCGCACCCGGGGCTGACGTGCACGAGAAAAAGGAACGGCGCGAGACCGGCCCTCATCTCTTCACAAACAGCGAGACGGCCATGGCGAATCCGATGGCGACGACGATGCGCCGCACCGCCGTGCGGCCCAGCCTGCGCGCCATGCCGGCTCCACCGTAGCCACCCACGATCGCGCCCACCGCCATGATCACGACATACTGCCAGCGGACCATATTCGCCGAGATAAAGTACGCCGAGGCGATGCCATTGATGCTTCCTCCGAAAACCACCTTGAGACTGTTCATCTCGTGGATATCCTTGAGCCCCAGAATGCTCAAAGCGGCCAGCATCAGAATCCCGATGCCGGCGCCGAAGTAGCCGCCATAGATTCCCACCGCCAGTTGAAAGAGGATCGCGCCAACCAGCCACTTTACCGACCGGCGAGAGCCCGCATCGGCCGTCCTGAGCAACCGTTGTACGGTTTCCTGGGCCATGAACAAAAGTGTGGCGAACAGGATCAGGAACGGCACCAGACGATCGAAGGTCGGAGCGGGCGTCCAGCGCAGCAGCAGTGCGCCCGCGAGGCCACCCGCGAGGCTGGGGACGATCAGCACGCGGAAGCGCGGTTCCGCTTCACGCAGTTCCCGGCGGTAGCCCCAGACGCTGCCGACGGTTCCTGGCCAGATGGCGACCGTGCTGGTGGCGTTCGCCGTCACGGAATTCAGGCCGAGCCAGATGAGCGCGGGGAACGAGACTAGCGTGCCGCCGCCGGCGACGGAATTGATCGCTCCCGCCAGGAAAGCTGCCAGAAACGCCACCGCGGCGCGCCAAAGGTCCAGTGAGGGGTTCAACTTGCCAGGATATCGCGGTTCGGTGGGGCATGATGCTTCAGCCTGCCTTGCAGCTACATGCAGATCGGCAAGCTAAAGCAGCTTGCTTACTTTACCGTGAACGCGCCGAGTGAATATTCCGCGAGATCCACCCAGCAGTCGGTCATCGTGTTCTGCACGAAAACGGCCCGTTCGGCGCGAAAGGTGCGGCTGCCCTGGTACTCGGTCCAGCGCCGGTGCGCCAGATCGCGCATCGCCTGCACCCCCTCATTCGAAACTTCCTGCGCCAACGTAATGTGCGGGTGGTAAGAGAAGGGCTCCTCAAACTCCAGCGGGCCGCTATTCATGGCCGCATGCATGCTCCGCAGATCCGCAGCGCCGGCGCCGATTTCGAGATAGATCACGTCGGTGACGGGAAAAACTTGAAGCCCGGCCAATTCGATGTCGAACGGCGTCCATCCCCCGGTTAATGCGCGGACCTGGTCTGAAGCGATCTGCCAGTCTACCGCCAGTGGCCGGGGCGGGAGCACACTCACGTGGGCGTGGGGATTGTAGTGCGGCACCAGTTCCCTTCGGAGGTCGTCCAGGAAGCATCCCAGCGGGCCGGGAATGTAGATTACCAGTGCAAATACGTTCAGCCCGCCGCCGGCTTGGATGGGGGATGGCCTCCCATTCTCATCGATCATGCTCTCTCTATCGTACTCGTTTTGTAGTTTCTTGCACGCCGGACCGGCGCGCCCCGGCGCACCACGCCGGTCGGACGCCGCACCGGCGCCGCCGGGCCACAGCGGCGGGGGGCCACGGCTTCCCTGGGCTGGCCGCGACGCGTCGGCCGGCGCACCGGACCCGTCGGTCGCCGCACCGCGCGCGCTGCCGGACCTGATACGCTCTATGATGATGCCCAGTCCAAACGAACCGAATCCACTACTGACGATTCAGTTCCATATTCCATTCGACCGTATCCGCGCCGCCGACGTGGAGCCCGCCGCGGCCGAGTTGCTCCGCGATGCGCGCGCCCGTCTGGCGGCCATCGCCGCGGAATCGGGCCAGCCAACATTCGATAACACCCTGCGGGCGCTCGACGAACTCACTGAACCGTTGGACCACGCCATGGGTGTGGTGCGGCATCTGGAATCCGTGGCCACTTATCCGGAACTACGGTCCGCCTTCAATGCCGTACAACCGGAAGTCAGCGCGTTCTACTCGACCATCCCGCTCGACGAGGGACTGTGGCAGCGCATCAAGGCGTACGCCGCCACCGAGGAGGGCGCGCGCCTTACCGGCGAGCGGCGGCGATTCCTCGATAAGACGATAGATACCTTCCGCCGGCATGGCGCCGACCTGGATCCGGCGGGCAAGAAACGCCTGGAAGAAATCGACGTCGAATTGACCCGGATCACCACCAAGTTCTCGGAGAACGTTCTCGATTCGACCAATGAATTCGAGTTGGTGATCGCCAACCAGGCGGATCTCTCCGGTCTGCCGCCCACCGCGGTCGCGTCCGCGCGCCAAAGCGCTGCTCGCAAACGCCGCGACGGATGGCGCTTCACCTTGCAGGCGCCCGACTACGTGGCGGTCATGACCTATCTGGATGATCCCGCAATTCGCCGGCACATCTACCGGGCCTTTAGTGTGCGTGCCACGGCTGGGGATCGGGACAACCGGCCGCTCCTCCCCCGTATTATCGAGTTGCGCCGGGAAAAGGCACGGCTGCTGGGCTTCCAGGATTTTGCGGACCTGGTGCTGGAAGACCGCATGGCCCACAAGGGCGCGCGTGCCATGGCGTTCCTGGAAGATCTCAAAGGCAAGACTGAGCCGCGCTTTCGGCAGGAGAATCGGGAATTGTACGAATTCCGCTGTTCGCTGGAAGGGCCGGGGGCTCCCGAAATCGCGGGCTGGGATGTGGCCTACTACGCCGAAAAACAACGCGCCGCCCTGTACGATTTCGACGAAGAGGCGCTACGGCCCTACTTCCCGCTGGAGCGTGTAACGGCCGGGATGTTCGACCTGGTGAATCGTCTGTATGGGATTTGCGTGGTAGAGGAACCGGGTATCCCGGTGTGGGATCCGCAGGTTCGCTACTACAGCATGCGCGATGAAAACGGCACGTTTTTGGGCGGCTTTTACGCAGACTGGTATCCCCGGGAAAACAAGCGCGGCGGCGCCTGGATGGATGCGCTGATCACGGGCGGACCCGCCGCCGGCGGCTTTCGTCCGCACCTTGGGCTGATCTGCGGAAACCTCACCCCGCCAGTGGATGGGAGGCCCGCCCTGCTGACGCACCGCGAGGTGGAGACCATCTTTCACGAATTCGGACACTTGTTGCACCATCTGTTAAGCCAGGTGGAGATCCGGAGCCTGGCCGGCACCAGCGTGGCGTGGGATTTTGTGGAACTGCCCTCGCAGATCATGGAGAACTGGTGCTGGGAGCGCGAGGCCCTGGACCTGTTTGGGCGCCACTGGGAGACCGGCGCCCCCATTCCCGAAGGGCTGTTCCAGAAAATGAAGCGCGCCCGCACCTTTCGGGCGGCCAACGCACAGATGCGGCAACTCGGCTTCGGTATCGTGGATCTCCTGCTCCACGTCCGCTACTCTCCATCGCAGGATGGGGATCCCGTGGAGTATACGCGGCGACTCTTGCAGGAATTCACGCCGGCTCCGCTTCCGCCCGAGCACGCCATGATTGCGGCGTTCACCCACCTCTTCGGCAGCCCGGTAGGATACGGCGCCGGGTACTATTCCTACAAATGGGCCGAGGTGCTGGACGCCGATGCATTCACCCGGTTCCGGGACCATGGCATCTTCAATCGCGAGATCGGCAGCGAGTTCCGCAACCGCATTCTGGCCAAGGGAGACAGCGAGGATCCCGCGGAGTTGTATCGCCAGTTCATGGGAAGAGAGCCCGATCCGCAGGCGCTGCTGGTGCGGTCGGGGTTGGCGTAGAAGAGTTCACGCCCGCGGCCCGCGGCTCCCCGCCCCTGACCGGCGGCCTACGGGTTTTGGGCTTGCAGCACTTCATCTTCCACTACCAGCAGATTCGCCATGTTGTCTATTCCTTTGCTGCCCTGCAGCACGCCTCGCCGTCGAACAGGTCCGGGCACCCGTTCGGTAAGTGGTCCGATGGGGAGCTGTCGCCGATCTCTGGCCGGGTGGGAGGATGCATCATCGGCGTTGGCGGCCAGCGTTCCAGAAGTTCTCTCAAGCGCGCGAGTTCGACCGGCGGCGAAAACCAGTAGCCCTGCCCGTAGTGGCACCCCAGGTCCCTCAGCCACTCGGCCTGGGCCTGGGTCTCAATGCCTTCGGCGACCATGTGCATATTCAAAGACCGCGCCAGCCCCGTAACCGCACGCACAATCTCGGCACTCTCGTGACTCTCGGGGAGATGCGATACGAATGAGCGGTCGACCTTGAGAGTGTCGAAGGGGAACCGCTGCAAGTAGTTCAGCGAGGAGTAGCCCGATCCAAAATCGTCCAGCTTCAAACCCACGCCCATTCCGCGGAGGCGGCTCAACATGCCGAAGGCCTTTTCCGGGTCCTCCACCAGGAAGGTCTCGGTGATTTCCAGGCGCAGCGCCGAAGGCTCCAAACCGGCGGAGTCGAGGCACTCTCGAACGTGGTCGACCAAGTCGGGCTCCGCGAGTTGGCGCCCCGAGACGTTGACGCTCACCCCCACTCCCGGGAAGGATCTGCGTAGCTCGGCCGTGTCGCGGCAGGCGCGCTCCAATACATACCGGCCCAGGGGAACGATCATGCCTGTGCGCTCGGCGGTGAGAATAAAATCATTGGGCTGGACCAGCCCGTAACCGGGCCGGTTCCATCGCACCAGTGCTTCGAAACCCACGATCCGGCCGCTTGCCAGGTCCACCTTCGGCTGGTAGTACACAACGAATTCCGACCGTTCCAGGGCATGGCGCAGATCGTTCTCCAGGCGCAATTCCGCAAGATCCTGCTGCCGCATGGTGTTCTGGAACACTTCGCAGCGGCCGGCCCCCGGCTCGCGGGCGTGGCGAAGGGCTTCATTCGCGCCACGCAGAAGATGGTCGCCCGGTTCGTCGCCGTAGCTCACGGCAATTCCCACGCACGCGGTGACGAACACAGGTTCTTCTCCGATGAGGAAGGGCGCTCGCAGCGCGGCCTGCAGGCGATCGGCAAGCTGCCTCGCCTCACCTGGCCCGGAGGCGTCACGCAGCAGGACACCGAACTGATGTTCGCCGGAACGGACCACCACAGCCGTCACGCCGCCCGGCATCGCGCCCAGCGAGTCGCGCAGCCGCGCGGCGACGGCGGCCACGAAGCCGATCGCCCCGCCGCTCGGAAGGCTCTCTTCGATGCGGTCGAAAAAATCCAGGTCGAGCAGGAGCAGCGCGGCGCGTCGCCCTTCGGCCGCGATCGCACCCAATTCCTGATCGAGCCACGTCCGGTTCGGCAAAGCGGTAACCGGATCGATGGTCTTACGAGCAGTGATGTCGCTCTGGTATCCCGCCATACGAATCACTTGACCCGTCGCATCGCGGGAAGCACTGCCGCGGTTCTCCATCCACCGGTACCGGCCGTCCTTATGCCGCATTCGGTACTCGGTTGCCAGACTGGTGGTGTGTCCCTCCACATGGGCCTGAACCTGTGCCGATACCCGGGCCCGGTCATCCGGGTGGATGCGGCCGAACCATTCCTCGGGGCTGCCCGAGACCTCGTCGTCGGAAAGGCCCAGCATGCACTTCCAGCGTCCGGAGTAGTAGAGCTTTCCGGCAACAAAGTCCCAATCCCATAGTCCTTCCTCGGACGCGCGCAAGGCCAATTGATAGAAATCGTGGGCACGGCGCACTTCGCGGTCCGCAAAAGCCAGTTGAAGCTGCGTTTCGATGCGCGCCATCGCGATGGGGAAATCCACCGGCTTGGTTACGTAATCGTTGGCCCCGAGCCGCAAGGTGCACACCACGTTGGCGCTCTCCCCGATGGCCGTGACCATGATGACCGGCAAGACCGATGCGGACCACTTTTCGCGGATGAGCCGAAGCACTTCGAGGCCGTTGATGCCGGGCATCATATGATCCAACAGCACCAGATCGTATGGACGGCTGTGCAGCATCTCGAGCGCCTGGTATCCGTTCTCCGCCATCTCAACCTGGTAGCCCAGGCGGAGCAAGCGGCGGCCGAAAAGGTCGCGGTTCGATTCTTCGTCATCCACCAACAACAGTCGCGCTGGAAGCGCCATGTTCGTCCCCCTTGGCAACCGGCGGATCCATCCCCACCGGAATGCGCATCATGAAATTCGAGCCTTTTCCAGGTTCGCTTTTGAGTGATATGTCGCCACCCATCAAGCGGCACAGTTTGCGGCTGATGGCCAGGCCCAGGCCGGTGCCTCCGTACGTACGGGTAGTGGAAGCGTCGCCCTGCACAAATGCCTGAAACAGTCTGCCCTGCTGCTCCGGCGTGATTCCGATTCCGGTGTCCTTGACGCTGACCAGCACGCAATCGAGCGGCCCGGAGCGCTCGCGTGACACCTCCACCGATACCTCACCGTCTGCGGTGAATTTGCAGGCGTTCGCCACCAGGTTCAGGAGGCTCTGCTGGAATCGCATCAAATCGGCGTGGATTTCTATGGCGTCCGAATCCATGGATACCGACAGGCGGTTCCGGTTCTTCCCGGCCAAGGGCGCCGCCGTGGCGATCACATCCTGAATCACCCGGCGGACGGGAAAAGTCTCCGCGTGCAATTCGATCCTGCCGGCCTCGGCCTTGGAGAAGTCCAGCACCTGG
Source organism: Terriglobia bacterium (assembly GCA_020073365.1). Lineage (GTDB taxonomy): Bacteria > Acidobacteriota > Terriglobia > Bryobacterales > Bryobacteraceae > JAIQFL01. Next base: position 17,035 of record JAIQFL010000143.1, read on the forward strand.
TTGACCATGTGCAGCAACGTGCCGCCGGCGCGCTCGATGCGGATGAGATCTTCCGACAGCCCCTGGATGCCGCGGTCCTGGCACACCTCCTGGAGTAACTGGCTGTAGCCGATCACGGCATTCAGGGGCGTCCGCAATTCGTGGCTCACGGTTGCCAGAAAGCGGCTCTTGGCGGCATTCGCCGCCTCCGCCGCCTCCTTGGATACCAAGGTTGCGCCCAAACGCTCTACCATGGTGTTGAAAGCCATGGTGAGGCGGCCCACCTCGTCCGGTCGCACGACCTCGGCGCGGCCGCTCAGGTCCCCTTCGGCAACCCGCCGGGTGAATGCTGTGAGGGAGTGCATGGGTCCTAGAAGAGTTCGCAGTTGAAGCGTCTCGACGCCGGCCGCTACCAGCAGGAAGGCGACCGCTATGGCCACGGTGATCCAAACGATCCGCATGCGCGCCGCATGCTCTCTTTCCGTCGAAAACCCGAGCCGGACCACCCCCAATTGGGAGGGGCCAGAGAGCCGCCCGGTGCCTCCCGCCTCCCATTCGCTGCCTTCGACCTGGGCCGGCCGCATCACATTCCGGGTGATCGCAATGAAGTTGTTTCCCGAGGCGTTGGAACCAGGGCCACTACGGTGAAAGAAAGCGGGAGCGCCCCCCTGCGAATCGATCAGTTCCACAAATAGCACCTCGTCGGTCGAGAGCGCGTTGCGGCCGATTCGCTCCAACTCCGGGCGATCGCCCACCAGCATGGCAAACTGGCTCTGGCCCGCCAGGAACCCGGCCAGGGCTTCTGCCCGGCTCGAGATCTGCCGGTCGAGGTCGCGGCTGTAATTCCAGAGGAACAGGGAAGTTAGTCCGCACACGGAGAGCATCGCCAGCGTCCCGCTGGAGACCAGCACGCGCGTCAGCAAGCTCTGTTGAAGTGGGCGGATCACCGGAACACCTCCACGGACAAGGCCGAGGTCTGGAATTCCACGCCCAGCAGGCGCGCGATCCGCTGATTGATCGCCACGCGAACCTTCCGTGGACCGTCGTCGGCTCCGTGATCTTCGCCGTGCATCATCCGCAGTGCCACCTCGGCCGTCTGCCGGCCAGTTTCGCGGTAGTCCGGATAAATGCCGGCGGCCGCCCCAGCCCGGACGAATGCCGGAGAGAATCCGACGATGGGCAGCCGGCTTTCCAGCGAGGCCATCACCAGAGGCTTGATGGTCAGGGGGTTATACAGGTCCGGGTCGGGAAAGCACACCAGGAAATCGACCTTGCCCTTCATGGCGGCGACGGCTTTGAGCAGCCGCCCCGGCCCGTCGCAGTCCACCACCAGGGGTGTGAACCCTTCCTTGCGCGCGCGGGATTCGAGCGCCTCCGCCGAATACCGCGAGCGTCCCGGGTTGCGGACGATACCCACACGCACACGCTGCGGCCACAGGGCCCGCATGGCGCCGAGCTCGATGGAAAGGGGAACGTCCAGATCGACGTGAGCGGTGCCCTCAACCTCAGAGCTGTGCAGCACCATGGTGGCGAGCACCGGCGCCGAGGCTTTCCGCGATTGCACCTCGGCCAGCGCGCGGCCCCCCACCGCAATGACCAACTGCGTGTCCTTGGCGCCCAGTGCACTGGTGAGCGAGGGATCGCCGTCGCGGAGGTCCACTACACGAAAAGCATTGGATCCCAAGCTCGCGCCCAGGCCCTCCAACGCCTCGGCATAAGCATCCACACCGGGCTCATAGACCACCACGATGGTGGCTTGGGATGACGGCAACGACACAGCGGCCAAACAGATGCGCGCGAGGACGGACGTCATTCCCATACGCGCCATACGAGTTTCAGGAAGATCGATCGCCCGTCACCTGGCAGGCGGTCGATGGTGAGAGAGACCGGATCTTCGTACCGCCGGTCGAGCGCATTGCGCACTCCGGCCTGGAGATCGAAGTGCCGATCGAGCCGCGCTGTGACAGTGAAATCGACGAGCGGAAATCCACCCAGGAGGGCGTCTTCCCCTGTCTTGCGCGTCGAGAAGGACTGCAGGGCGCCGGCCAGAAACAGGCGGTCGCGGAAGAACGGCACGCCCATCCGCGCCTTGGATACCTGCCGCGGCGAATTCGACAATCGGTCCGAGGGCTGGCCGCCCACGGCGCTTTGGAGGGCGGTGCTGGCCGAAGCCTCCACGCGGTTCCATAACTTGCCGTTCAGTTCGAATTCCACGCCTGTGGATCTGAGCCCGCCGGTATTGTGGTACTGAAACACGCCGCCATCCAGCATGACTGCTTCGATGACGCTATCGATGCGGTAGTGAAAACCGTTCACCACGAAGGCCAGGTCGCGTGCCACCTGGCGCTCCATCGAGGCCTCAAAAGTGTTCGCGGTTTCGGGATGCAAAGGCGGCGCAGCGGCATACGATAGACCACCATCGTTGTAGAACTGTTCGAACATGCTGGGATTCCGGAACGGTCTGCCGTAGACCAGTTTGTATACGGCAACGGGCGACGCTTGATAGACTGCGGCGACACGCGGCGAGACGAAACCGTGGAAGTTCTTGGTATCGTCCAGCCGCAGGCCGCCATAGAGCTTCCATCGATTCGAGAGGTTCCACTGCTGTTGAGCGAAGAGGGCGATGCCGCGATCCGGACGGCTGATCCCATCCTGTTCCGTCCCTTCCACCACGTTGTACTGCAGGTTGCGCAGTTCCCAGAAGCCTTGTATTCCCATGGTCAGAGGTCCTACCCTCGCCACGGGCAATTCGTAGGTGAGTTGGGAATCGACCCAATCGCCGCGATTGTAGTCGCCAACGGCTTGGATAGACCCATCGACCGGATAGTCGTAGCGATCCCGGTATCGGTACCGATCGTAGGAAACCTGCCACTGGATCTTCCCGGGGCCCGCCTGGTGTTTGTAGGTCGCACCGGCCATGCTGCGGCCGTCCACGACGTGCTGCGAAGGATCGCCCGACAGGCTCTTACCCAGTCCCACCGGCGGCTGCTTGTCCCGGGAATTAAAATACGCCGTGAAACTCCAGTCGCGCCAGATGAGATTGGCCAAGGTGTGATAGCCCCGTTCACCGTCGGCGTTGAGGGTCTCGCCGCTCCCGGCCGGCACGCTCCCGGGAGGGAGGCCCAAGCTGTCCAGCGGAAAAGACATCCCGATGTTGTTGAAAACCGACCCCGATACCAGGAGATTGGCGCCGCCTCCGAGGTACAGCGACGAGGCCACGGCAAGTTTGCGTTCCCCGAACGAATCCGTTTCGGCAGCCACACGAAGCCGCTCCCCATCTACGGGCGAGCGTGTCACCACGTTGATATTGGCAAGCATTCCATTGGAGCCGTAGAGCGCCGAGGTGGGCCCGCGAATGATCTCGATGCGCTCCACCAGGTCCATATCGAGACCGAAATCCTGGCCGAAGAACCCGTTGGAATTGTAGATATTGTCGGTAAGGGGGTGGCCGTTGAGCATCACCAGGAAGCGCGTATTGAAATCGCCGGGCAGCGAGATACCCCGCACGCCCACGTAGTGGTAAGTATGATCGTTGGTGACGTAAAAGCCGCGCACGGAGGCCAGCGCCTCCCCCAGGGTGCGATAGCCGTAGTGGCGGATGTCGGCGGCCGTGATGACACTCACGTTGGCGGGAGCCTCGGCGAGCGTCTGCGCGTGCAGAGCAGCCGCCTCCACAGTGGGGAGGTCCCCAAACAGAACCTGTTCTTCGCCGGCCTTTTGCGCCTTTTCATCGGAAGAAGCGGCAAGAGCCGACCCGACGCATACGAGCGCCGTCAGAATCGAGCGGCAGTTCAGCATTATTCCCTACCGGCCCCCGCGAATGGGATGCCTCAGAGGTCTTATCGGCAGGGATGGAGGGAAACTAGAGGAGGGCCGGTGGGGGATAGGCGGAGGCCGAACGCCGCATCTCGGGGAACGGGGCCACTTGCACGGGAAGTGCGACAATCAGCCCGGTAGACTGACCCTTTCCGAATGGCCCACTGGCACCTCGGCGTGCACCACGCCCAGCCACGCGGACGAGGCCCGCCGCATTCGAGGCGCTCGGTGACGGGAACTCTGGACACGCCGTGTCAGTCTAATGAGGATGCTCCTGAACGACCTCCGCTATGCCCTCCGGCTGATGCGGCGCAGCCCCGGCTTCATCACCGTGGCAGTGCTCTCGCTGGCACTCGGGATCGGCGCCAACACCGCCATCTTCAGTTTGTTCAACACCATCATGCTGCGCCAATTGCCGGTGCCGCATCCGGAACAGCTTGTAGAGCTGGTGCGAGATTCTCCCGACGAGCTTCATTGGGCGGGGTATTGGGGATGGGAGAAATATGAGTACCTCCGCGATCACAATCACGTTTTCTCGGGGATCACCGGCATGGGGTTCGACAACCTGGCTTCGGTGAGCACTGAGGGTTCCGATCCCGAAACGTTGATCCTGGAGCACGTGCCGGGGAATTACTTCGGGGTGCTGGGCCTGAAGCCCGCGATCGGACGGTTGATCGGCCCGGAGGATGTCCCGGCAAGCGAGACTGGGGATGTGGTGGTGGTGAGCTGGTCCTACTGGAACCGGCGGTTCCATCGCGATCCGGCTATTCTCGGGAAGCGGATCTACTACAACGATGCGCCGAAGACCATCATCGGGGTCGCGCCGCGCACGTACGTGGGGCCGCGGGTAGGCTCTCCGACAGACCTTTGGATTCCGGTGTCGCACGACAGTCTCACCATGCTGGCGCGTTTGAAGCCGGGCGTGACCACCGAGCAGGCGCAGGCCGAAATCTCGGTGCTCTACCAGTCCCTGCCGGGACAAGGAGCCGCGCGGAGCGAGAAGCCGCGGGTGGAGTCGAGGATGGAATTGTTGCCGGCCGGCGCCGGACTCGTGCGCGTGCGCGATCAGTACGGCAAATCGCTGGCTCTGCTGATGGCCGTAGTGGGTCTGTTGCTGCTGCTGGCGTGCATCAATATGGCCAGCATGCTGCTGGCGCGATCGGCGGGACGGCAGCGCGAAATCGCCGTGCGCGTGGGGCTGGGCGCCAGCCGCGGCCGTCTGGTGAGTCAGATGCTTACCGAGTCGGTGCTCCTTTCCATAGCCGGCACGCTGGCCGGCGTCTTGCTGGCGTATTTCGGAACCGGCGTGCTGGTACGAATCATGGCCAGCGGCCTCGTGTGGCAACACATCGATATCGAGCTGGCGCTCGATCTTCACCTGCTGTTCTTCACCATCGGAATCGCAATGCTCACCGGCCTGCTGTTCGGCCTCGCGCCGGCCTGGTACGCGTTCCGGGCCGCTCCGGCGTCTTCCCTCCGCCAGACCGGGCAGGGCGGCGATACCTGGTTCTGGCGCTGGTTCGGAAAGGGACTGGTGGCGGTGCAGGTGGCCCTCTCGATTCTGCTGGCAACGGGTGCCGCCGTCTTCCTGACACACTTGTCCCGGCTGCGGAATTTCGACCTCGGTTTCCGCAGCGACCACGTGCTCCTGGTGCAACTCGACCCCACGAAGAGCGGGTATCGGCGCGAGCAGTTGGCCACCCCATACCAGGAGATACTGAAGCGGCTGGAAGTGCTTCCCGGCGTCCGCTCCGCCTCGATCAGCGGCTGCGTTCCACTCGAAGGCTGTGGATCCGGCAGCCGATTCATGTCCACGGACGAGCATGTGGAGCGGTTCGAGGACCGGCGGTGGACCGCGGTGGTTTTTGTGGCGCCGCGATATTTCGAGACGCTCGGTATTCCACTGATCGCGGGGCGTGATTTCACCTTTCGCGACGCGGGGCGGCGGCGCGTGGCGATCGTCAACCAGGCAATGGCGCGGCTCTATTTCCCCAGCGGAAATCCGATCGGGAAATACGTGAAGATCGACCGGGACCCGCGCTCCGGCGGCTGGTTCGGCGACGACCAGCCGTACGAAATCGTGGGCGTGGTCGGCGACGTGAAGGTCTTCGATCTTCGGGATGCGCCCATGCGCGCGATGTACTTCAACATGTTCCAGGAAAGCCGCCTGCTCGATCACTTTGAGCTGCGGACGAGCGGCGACCCTGCATCGCTCGCCGGCGCCGTGCGTCAGACGGTGCGGGATGTCCTCAAGACCGTGACGGTGAAGAGAGTGATGACGATGTCTGAGCAGGTCGACGCGAACATCGTTCCCGAGCGTCTCATCGCAACCTTGTCCGAGTTCTTCGGCGGGCTGGGGGCGGCGCTCGCCGGCATCGGGCTTTACGGGCTGCTGGCCTTCACGGTGGCGCGGCGCACCAACGAGATCGGTGTTCGGATGGCGCTGGGCGCGACCGCGGGCAGCGTATGCCGGCTCGTGTTGGGAGATGCGCTGGGGATGGTGTGTGCAGGACTGTTGGCTGGGGCGTTCCTGGTACTGTGGAGCCGGCCACTGGCAATCAGGCTCGTGCAGGATCTGAAATTCGACAGTGCAGGGCCGCTGGTCTTGAGCGGTGCCGCAATCGTCGCGGTCGCGCTCGCGGCCTCATATGTCCCGGCGTTGCGGGCGGCTCGTGTGGACCCGATGGTGGCGCTGCGGCACGAGTAGAGTGGCGAGGATGGAGCGGCCGTCGTGTTCTACTGCCCCTTCAACCGCGTTCGTACGGCATACAGCGACGTGCGTGCCGCGATGAAGAGGGTCCGGCCGTCCTTTCCGCCGAAGGCCACGGCCAAGAGTGTCGGAAAGCGTTTGCCTCAAGAACTGTGCTTGTAGACTTGGCCCCGACTGTCGATGCCTGCCACGATGATCTGGTTGCCCTCCACGTGAAACAGAACGCGGAGATCGCCAACTCTCGCTGATCTCTGCTCCCTTCGGCCCTTTAGTGGTTTTGAGTGTTGCGCGTCGAACGGATCGGCCTTCAGCTTGTCGAGCTTCTGTTGCAACCGGTCACGTGTCGGCGCGTCGCACCGCTTCAAGTATTTCGCGGCTGGCCGGGATATTGAAACGCTGTAGCGGTTCACTCAACGGATAGAGTCCAGTGGAACGGTCTCGCCCCGCTGGTGCTCCTCAATCGCCGCGGCCATAAGGTCGTCAAGCTGCGGGTCCAGCATGGACTCCAACGCCACCATGCAGTCCTTCACCTGCTCGTTGCAGGTTTCGAGCCAACGAAGCGGCTCGGCTGTATCTGGATCATCGAAGTAACCTCGTTGCTTGGTAGCAGCGAGCACGTCGTCAGCCATGCGCTCAAGCGGAAGCAACTTGGAGTGCAGGATCTGAACCAGTTCCACGTCGAAGACGTCGGATTGCACTACGCGCTCTGCAATGTAGAGTGCCGCCGAATACGGCCCAAGCATGTCGAGGACAGCGCGTGGAAGTAAATGCCTTGCGCTCGTGCCCGCGCCAACGCCAGAGATGTTTTGGAGCGCAGCGCTGGCCAGCGCGCCTTGTTTGTCGATCTCTTCGCCAATGATTCCGGAAGTGGCCATCGGTAAACGTGCCCCCTCAGCTATCATGACACTTGGCAAAGCCCTTTGTTGCCCGCTGAATTCGCGGACTGATCGGACAGGGCTCGCCATGTAGCCAGTGGCGCATATGACCGGTCTTGCCTTTGCGTGAAGGTTGCCTTCCCGTGCCCCACGCCTCCCCCGCCACCGTTGACATCGGGGTGCATTTGGACGGCCCCCCACGACCATTATTGCGGCGGGTCTGAAAGTAGATGTCGACAACACGGCTGGCAGGCCGGGAGCGAAGAACAAGCAGGTTGCCTGATTCGCCGGGCGCGATCGAACACGACGCTTCTACTGCCCCTTCAACCGCGTTCGCACCGCATACAGCGACGTGCGTGCCGCGATGAAGAGGGTCCGGCGTCTCTTCCCGCCGAAGGCCACCTGGGTGGGCCGCTCCGGCACTTCGATGGTGTCCATCCAGCGGCCGGATGGGTCATAGACTGACACCTGCCCCGCGGCGTTATAGACGTTGCCGGCGGCATCCACCGCGACTCCCTCTCCACCTTGATTCACGAACAGCTTCAGGTCGGCCAGCGCTCCGTCCGGGTCTACGGTAGCGCGGAAGGTCTTGAGCTGGTATTCGTCGCCCAGATAGAAAGGCTTCCCCGGTACCGCGGGAACAACTTAGAAGAAGAAGCCGCGCATCATGTAGACTGCGACTTGCTTCCGCAAGACGGCTCCAGGATCATTCGGCGCCACCACGGGAGCTGCGGTGCCGGGACTGTAGGTGCCGTTGCGTGCATCGTTGTTCGGTCCCAGGAAGGTACCATTGTCAATCCTGAGCTCGCGCAGTTTCTGGAGGAACACGTACCCGTCGTTGCCCACACCAGCCGCGGTAGCCGGACTCGGATTATCCGTGAAGTACGGCAGACCCGTCACGAACAACCCGAAGTTGTCACCACCGGCCTGACAATTAGTCGTCAGGGCCGGCGGGAAAATGGAGGCCGTGGGACTCTCGGTTCCAGTCGCGTTGAAGCCGCATCCGCTCAATACAGAACCGAACAGGTTGCCCATCTTGGCGCGGATCATGAAGACCGCCAGGTCTCGTATTTTCGCCACATAATCCGGGCAGTATTGGCGCGCCAAGCCGGCCGCACAGCCCGCGGTGTAACCACGGCGGGCCATTACCTCGATGTAAGGCCAGCCTGGATCGTTTCGTGGAACGTCGGCGAAGGTGACTCCGGCAAGGCCGGATACGCCGTCCACCGTCTGTGAGTTTTGGAGGTAGAGGATGATGGCCGCTTCGTCCATTTGGGACTTCACGATCCAGTACGCCATCTCGCGGCGGGTAATGGCATCGTCAGCTCCAAAGGTGCCCGAGGGCGGCGCATTGCCCGGAGGCGTCATGCCGGCAGGTATGGGTACAACTCCGGCGGGCCCATAGAGGGCGCTGTTGACACCCTTAAACGGAATCCCGACGGCGGCGGGGACCACCGAATTCCCGCCAAAGCCGGTGACGGGCGTCGCAGCAGCGGGCGCCAAGGCATTGGCAGGGGCCGAAATGGTGATGCTGTTTACCCCGACAGCGGTAATGGTTGCACCGGCCGGAACGCCTTCACCGGTTACCGGCTGGCCCGCCGCCGCGGCGGCGATGAAGGCAGCCGAGAGACCGGTGATCGTGGCGGAGCCCGGGGTGACCACCCCGGCCGAGGTAGTCTGGGTGCCCGTCGTGATCGAAGGCGTGAAACCAAGGTTCACCGCCATTTGAATGTACGGGAACTCCGCTCTGGGATTACCGGCCGCGTCCGTGGCGACGCCACCCAGGGTAATGGTGGGATTGCCAAAGGCATCCGTGGTTGGGAACGACAGTTTGTAATTGGCGCCGAACGTGCCCCAGTGAGACAAGGCAGTGAAGGCGGCATCCCGCCTCTGGGCATAAGCGCCGAAGTTCCAGAGGCTGCCGTCGTTGGGGTCGGTGGATTCATCGCCGCGGATGGTGTGGGCGGTAATAATGGCGATCTGCCCGGTGAACGGATTGCGGAATGTCTGATTGGTGTCCGTAACGTCCTGTCCGCAACGCGTGTCAAACAAGCTGGCCCACGAAAGCGGATTGTTGGTGAAGCAGTTTGCCATGGCGGGGAGTTGCCCCGGAGGCAGGCCTGACAAGCCGAAGGTCTCTCGCGAGCGCGGGTCGCCGGCTCCGAAGTCCGCAGCCAGCGCGGCCGGGATCCCCCCCGGAGCGGTGTCATAGCTGGTATCCGGCACGCCGGGGAGTGGCGGACCGGTAGTGGCAACGAACAGCTTCTCCAGGTTGATGAACGGGGGGCCTACACTGGATGTCACAACGTTGGCCGGCACATCGAACATCGGAGCATAGGCATAGGTGTTCGCCCACATTTGGTCATAGACGTTCGTTGGGAAGAATCCGGCGCCCAACTTCCGGGTTACTTCATAGGACACCGTCGGGATCAGTCCCGATGGGACGAAGGGGGACAGGAACGTTCCCACCACGCGCGCATCATACAGATGCCCTTCCCGGAAGATCGCCTTATGCGGCCGCTGATCGCCTACGTAGAGATTGGGCGCCGCGGTGCCGCTGCGAAAGGTTTGCTGCGGCAGAGGAGGCAGACCGTAGTAGACACATGCGTTGATGTTGTGGGGTCCCACGGAGCAGGCCGCAGCGGTCGTGCTTAACTGCGGGGAGGCGACATTAATCCTAAGAACGGCAGTAGGCCTCGTGCCTTGAATAGAGAAACAGTTACCATTGTTCAACATGAACAATGAAGAAGAGGTCGTTCAGGCTCACCCGGAGGGTGAGGTCCAAATCGCGGGAAATCAGCCAGCAGAAACCGGTACCAGCCTAGACACCTTTGCGGGCAAGATTCATGTGAAGTGGGCACCA
>JAIQFL010000144.1 GCA_020073365.1 Terriglobia bacterium
GCGGGGCGGCCGTACTCGGGCGGGCTGTCGTTAGAGGGATCGCCGTTCGAGAAGCGGTCGGGCATCAGCAGGTAGATCACGTCGTCGGAGCTGAAGCCCTGGAACCGGCCGCGGGTTTCCAGAAGGCGGTCGAGCGCAAAAGTGAACTCGCCCGCGCCCGAGGAACTCCTGAGCGCGAAGCGATAGGCCCCCGGCCGGACGTCCTTGCCGATATCGAGATACAGGAACAGGTAGCGGCCGTCCTCGGAAGCACTCCGGACTTCGATCTTGAAGCCCTTGGAGGGGGTGGTGACCGTGGCTCCCTTCAAGTCGGTCCCGGTGAGGAGAATCTGGACGGGGTTATAAGTGTGCGGCACCCACCAGTTCGGCGGTTCCACTTTGGTGACGGAAGGGGCCGCGTACGAAGCGGCCACGAGGAGCACTTCCAGCGAGAAGAAACGGAGGGTCATATAGGTATCTTGACATTAGGGCGTGGGGCAGGTCACCGACCTGCCCTGCGAATGGCGGCTCGAGTACCCCGGCTTAACCAACTATCCCCGGTGGGCAGGTCGGTGACCTGCCCCACGATGCTCAGAACACGAAGCGGGCTACTAACTGGCCGTTGCGTTGGCCTCCGATGCCGCTGGCGTTCGTGATGTAACCGAAACCGGCTGTGGGAGCGCCGGTGACGGTATTAAAGGTCGCCGTGGCCAGGGGGTTACTCGATGACGGCCCGGACAAATACAGCCGGTTGAAGACGTTGAAGAATTCAGCCCGGATGTTCAGCGACATCTTCTCCCGGATTTGGAATGTCCGGCCGAAGTTCATATTCTCGCTGATCTGGTGCTGCCACCGGTAGTCGTTGTAATAGGAGGCGCCCTGTCCCCACGTCCCCACGGGGGTATCCGCCCACGCAGCGGGGTTCAGGATCAGTTGATTGCTGTTGGGGTTGATGGAGCCAGAGTTCGGATTCTGGATGTAGAGGGGTACTCCGGGAACCCGGTTGAAGCGCGTGTTGGTGTTGAACGTGTACGTGTTGGGATTGGTCCGCGACGAAGGCACGCCGATCAGGCTGCCGCTGGCGTAGCGCAGGATTCCGCCCCAGGTCCAGCCACCCACCACCTGCCGGATAAGCTTGTTGGCGGTGAGTTTCGGCGTCACGTAAGTGAACGCCGTGACCGAAATGAACGGCTGCGAACTGGGGGTGAGCCCTTTGTTCTCACTCCGATTAAACGCATCGTTGATGCCGGCGCAGCCGGTGGATCCCAGGCAGAGTTCCTTCTGGTACGTGAAGTTCGAAGTTACATCCAGATTGTGGGAGAAGCGCTTCGTGAACTTCACTTGAAGGGAGTCGTACCAATTGTTGCCCAGCGGCGAAAACCAGGTGGCTAGGCCGTCGTTGTATTCGGGGAAGGGCCGGAGAGACTGCGCCACGCTGGCGGTGCAGGGGAAGCTGGCGTAAGGCAGCTTGTATCCCGCGGCGGTCGCCGTGGCGGAGCAGATCTGCGAAGTCAATAACGAACGGGTGGCCGGATTGGTCAGATCGAGTCCCAAGGCCTGCAACCGCGCCGGTGAGATCGCGTTGATCGAGACCATCCCGCGCGCCTCTTCCCAGACTCCGCGATTGCCCACGTAGGCAGCCTCTAGAGACATGTCCCTGGTAAGCTGCCGTTGCAGCGCGATATTCCATTGATTGATGCGCGAGGGCCGCCCGCCGTTGGGATCGCGGTACTGCGCAGCCCAAGCCGGCGCGGCGCTCAACGATCCCGGAGCAGGTGCCACACCGGGATTCAATGTGGCCGCGTACAAAAGCGACGGATCATAGTGGATACCATTCTGGAACTGGGAGGCGGCATAGCCGTACCCCGTGGAGTTGGTAACCGAATTGATGCCCAGGCCGGCAACCGGCGAGCCTCCGTTCAAATAGGCCCAACTATCGGCGCCGCTATAGGTGACGCCCCAGCCGGCGCGGAACACCGTCTTCGGGTCGATCTGATACGCAATGGCGAGCCGCGGCCCGATCGCATAGGGGTAAGTCTTGGAGAATTCGCAGTTACATCTGCCCGGACCGTAGCCCTCGAAGATGTACCCTCCCGGCAAGCCGCCCGCGGACGGATTCGGCGTGTTGAGGCCGATTTCGGCTTCGCGGTAATGTTGTTCGTGACCCATGGGAGTCAAGTCCCAGCGCAAGCCCCAGTCCAGCGTCAGCTTGCGAGTGATCTTCCAATTGTCCTGGAGATACAGGCTCCAGGAGAGTCTCCGCATCTGTGTCTGTCGCGGAGCGTTGACATTCGTGGAGGCGGTTTGACCCAGCAGGAAGCTGGCATACCCGGCCCCGATCGATCCGCCGCCGACACTCGCAGTTTGCAGGTACGGCATGGCCGTCGGGCCATTTCCAAACGAGTATATCCCCTGTGCCCCCTGTAGGTTCTGATCGCTGTAGACGTCCTGTTTGGCTTCCGCGCCGACCTTGTAAGTGTGACTGCCGCGAACATAGGTGGTACTGGCAACGAAGGTCAGTTTGCCGGTCAACTGGTGATCCACGGTGTTCGGCCCATAGTTTCCGGCGCCTCCCGCGTTGTTATAGCCCAGGTTCTGAAGCTGCGGAAAGCCGGTGGGATTGGTGGCGCCGCCGACCAGGCCTAGCAGCCCCACAGCGTCGTAGTTGATCACTCCGGCCGGGGAACTGTCGGGATTGAGGAAGCGATGGAACCCTGCGCCGAAATGCGCAATCAAGGTGGGCGAGATGGTGCGGTCCACGTTGAGCCGGACCTGGTTGGCTGTGACCACCTTGGGACGGGCGCCGGTCAGCGGTTCGGGCAGGCCATCCGGATAGGCCGGTGAATCCGTGGTCATGTAGGTCCAGTAGAAGCTCACCTTGGTCTTGTCGTTGAGGTTCTCGTCGACTTTGAAGCTGGGGATCTGCTGCTTGGTGTTGGTCACAATGTTCGGCAACCAGTTCAGAGTGGTCTGGCTGTTGATCGGGGCTGGTATCAAGGCCTGGATCTTGAGCGCCACCGGGTCCATCTGGCTTTTCGGGACGATGTTCCCCGTGAACAGCGTGCGAATGACCCTGCCGTTCACAGTCTGAGTGGAAAGCGGATCGTAGAGACCGTTTTCGGGGAAGGTCAATCCGGTATTGGCATCGGTGAGGATCTTGCCGGTCAGCCCGGCGCTGAAGTCACCGTTCCGGTAAGCCGCCGTGGGAACGGTGCCATACGAGGACGCGGAAAGTTGATTGTTGGCGAACCGTTCCAGGCTGACGAAGAAGAAGGTCTTGTTGCGGCCGTTGTAGAGTTTGGGAATCCAGACCGGTCCGCCCACCGAGAAGCCGTAGTCGTTCTTCCGGTCCCTGTCCTTGAGATGGCTGAAAGGGTGGGCCGCATCCATCGCCTCGTTGGCCCAGTACTCGTAAGCGCTGCCGTGAAGCTGGTTGGTTCCGCTCTTGGTGGTGAAGTTGTAGAATCCGCCCGCCACCTGGCCGAACTCCGCCGAGAAGTTGGAGGCCTGCATGGAGAACTCGGTGATGCTTTCCACCGAGGGAGCCGCGACCATGGTCGCCCAATTGGGGTTGGTGATGTCGGTGGAATCCTGTCCTTCGAGATAGACCTTGAAGCCGCCGTAGCTGCCGCTGGGCATGCCATTGACCGGGGAGTTGTAGCTGGTACCGGAAACGCCGGGAGCCAGGATGATGAAGCTCAGCCAGTTGCGAATACCGCCACCCGCGGAGCCGCCGCCGCCGAAATTGAGCGGCAGATCGTTGACCTTGTCGCCGCGGACGTTCATGCTCTGTTCGGCATTTTCGGTCTTCAGCAGAGCCGCTTCGGCGGTCACCGTGACGGACTCCGAGGTGGCGCCGACTTCCAGTTTCATGTCCAGGCGGAGGGTCTGATTCACCTGAACCTGGAGGCTCTGTTGGATGCCCTTCTTAAACCCGGCGGCCTCGACGCTGAGCTCGTAGTTGCCCACCGGAAGTGAAGTGAGGGTGAAATTGCCGGTTAAGGTGGTTTGCGTCTCCGACAACGCTCCAGTCTCTGTGTTCCTGAGCACGAGCCTGGCGCCCGGAACAACAGCATTTGCAGGATCCAGAACGGTTCCGGTAATGGACCCGCGATCGCTCTGCGCCGTCGCTAGAGCGGCGGCCAAGAGCAGCAAGACGGCGGAACGAGCAAGGTTCTTAGTGTGCTTCACAATTCGAACTCCTGAGACAGAATCGGCCGAAACCCGAGGAAGAGATGTCGTGACAGACTTCGCGTGAACCTGACGGAGCGCCCAAGCGGGGAGCAGGCGGTATGGCTCCGGAAATGGCGGCACTGGCCGGACGCACAAAGGCGGCGGTAAGGCAGGGCCGGTTTGGGCAGGGTGAGACCTGCAACCCGGAGTGCCGCGGCGGACACCTGGAGCGGTCCCCTCGCACGGTTCACGAGAAGCAAGACTCCTTCAATTAGACCCGTTCTCTCCGGTTTCATGTTGGGATTCAAGCATAATCGGAGGTTAAATGGAGAAATCATTTGGATGGCCCCAGGGACAAGCCAAACAGCCTGTCCCACCCACGTTGTTATGCTGTAGGGTCATGGAAAACAGACGAATCGTTCTCCTGCTGCTCGCGGTTCTGATGGCCGGAGCTGGTTCGGCCCCGGCGCGGGCGCAGGCCGGCGCCCAGACCGCCGCCGGCGTCACGGCCGGAGCCGCGGCGCGGCCCGGAATGACCGGGGACTTCGAGAAGCACACCGCCTATCCATCGAAGTTTCTGCCCACGCCGCGCGACCTGATCGTCTACCTGCCGCCGGGCTACCGCGAAGGCAACCGGCGCTATCCGGTGCTCTACATGCACGATGGGCAGAACCTGTTCGACCCCGCGACGGCATTTGCCGGGAACGAGTGGCACGTCGACGAGGTGGCCGAACAGTTGATCGCCGCCGGGAAGATCGAGCCGCTGATCATCGTGGGGATCTATAACACGGGCAAGGAGCGTATCAAGGAATACACCTCGGGCATGGGCGGCAAGCCGCCGCTCTACGCGCGGATGGTGGTGGAGGAGGTGAAGCCGTTTATCGACTCGCACTATCGCACGCTGCAGGGGCCGGATCAGACCGGCTTGGGAGGCTCCTCACTGGGCGGGCTGGTGTCCCTGGCGATGGGGCTGAAGTACCCGCAAGTGTTCGGAAAACTGGCCATCGTGTCGCCTCGGTGTGGTGGGACAATCGCGCGATTCTGAAGGAACTGGCGCAGTTCGAGGGGCCCAACCGGCCGAGGGTCTGGCTGGACATCGGCACGGCGGAAGGGAATAACCCGCAGAAAACCGTCGAGGACACCCGCATGCTGCGGGACGCCCTGGTGGGGAAGGGCTGGAAGCTGGGTGGGGACCTGCGCTATTTTGAAGCAGACGGAGCCGCGCACAACGAAAAGGCGTGGAGCCGCGGATCGGGCCGGCGCTGGAATTCTTGTTTGGGCGCGGGGGGAAGTGAAGGAAGAGACAGGCACAGAGTGCCTGTCCCACCAGGACGTGAAGGAAGAGACAGGCACAGAGTGCCTGTCCCACCAGGACGTGAAGGACGAGAGACAGGCACAGAGTGCCTGTCCCACCAAGGAGGGGACGTTGGGGCAGGACATTCGTTACGGGCTGCGTTTGCTCGGCAGGAATCCGGGCTTTTCGCTGGTGGCGATTCTCACGCTGGCCCTGGGGATCGGCGCGACCACCATGGTCTTCAGCGTTACCGATGCCCTGCTGATTCACGTCTTCCCCTATCGGGACGCAGACCGGCTCACCCTGTTCTACATGCACGAGTTGAAGCAGGGTGGATACAACGGTCAGATGTCCCCCTCGGTTGCGCAGTTCCTGGACGTTCGCAAAGAGCTCCACACGTTCGAAGAGTTGATCGGCTTCTGGAATACCGGCCTGCTGTACGACAACGGGCAGGGGACGCAGGAGGTGCCCGCCGCCTCGGTAACCACGAACACCTTCCGCTTTCTGGGCGTCGAGCCGCTGTTGGGGCGCACCATCCTGCCGGAGGATGAAAGGCCGGGAGCGCCGCCGGTGTGCGTCATCGGTTACCGCTTCTGGCAGGAGCAGTTCCATGGCAATCCCAGCGTCTTGGGAGCCGCCATGAGCTTCAACGGTCAAGCGAGGACCCTGGTGGGCATCATGCCGCCTCGATTTCAATTCCTGGGCGTCCCCGTCTGGCTGCCCTACAGCCTCAATCCGGCGATGCCGCGATCCTACGTAGAGATGATGGGGAGATTGCGGCCGGGGGTGAGTGTGCAGGCGGCGACCGCGGATCTGGACGCGGTTTACAAACGGCTGGTGCAGGTCTACCCGGCTGACTTTCCGGACAAACGGTTTACGGTGTCGGTCCGCACCCTCACGGACGATACCGTGGGGGATTTCCGGCGTGTGCTGTACACGTTGTTCGCCGCGTCCGCCATCCTGCTTTTGATCGCGTGCAGCAACGTCGCCAACCTGCTGTTGGTTCGCGCCACGCGCCGCGAAAGGGAGATCGCGATTCGCGCGGCGGTGGGGGCCACGCGCATCCGCCTGATCCGGCAATTGCTGGTGGAGAGCTGTATCCTGGCCGCAGCCGGCGCGGTGGCCGGATGCGTGTTGACATGGTATGGCGTGAGTGCATTTGCGGCATTGCTGCCGCACGGCGTGGTAGCCGATGAAGCGGTGATCGGGCTCAACCAGACGGCCTTGTGGTTTGCTTTGGGTGTGACGCTCGCCACCACGCTGCTTTGCGGCCTGGCGCCGGCGATTCTGGCGGTCCGGGGGCAGTCGATCCGGCCGATGGCGCAGTCTTCGACCGGCCGCGGAAGGCTGCGGGGCGTGCTGGTGATCGCGGAGGTGGCCCTCGCCATCGTGCTCCTGACAGGAGCGGGTCTCATGACGCGGACACTCCTTGCGCTTACGCACGTGAACCTGGGGTTCGACCCCGCGGATCTGCTGCTGGCGCAGTTGAACGTCCCCCGGGGCAGATATCAGACGGCGGAAGAGCAAAAGCTGCTGGTGCGCCAGGTGCTCGAACACGTGGCGAGCACGCCGGGAGTGAAAGGCGTGGCCTTCGCCTTGGGAACTCCGCCAGGAAGCACCAGGGGACCTTTGGTGGATCTGGATGTGCCCGGCAAAACGCACCAGGCGCGATGGACCGCGACGATCGCAGTTTCGAGCGAGGGATACCTCAAGCTGCTGGGGCGGCCTTTGCTCCGCGGCAGGGACTTTTCGGAGGCCGACGTGGAATCCGCGCGTCACCTGGCGGTGGTCAACGAGATGTTTGCCCGCTCGTTCTTCGGGAACGACGACCCTATCGGGCGGAAGATCCAGTTCCACTTCGATCGCTGGCGGAACGCGCCGCCCGATCCCAACTTCGAGGTGGCCGGGGTGGTCTCCGACGCCAAGGACCGCGGACTGCGGGAGCCCATCGTGCCGGAAGCCCTGCTGGTGTATACCGCGATTCCGGGTCAGGGATTGGGAATTCTGGTGAAGACCGAGGCGCCGCCGCTTACGTTCGTGGAGAGCCTTCGGCGGCAGGTGTGGGCGGTGGATTCTACGGTGGTGTTGACGCATCTTACTTCGGTGGAGCAATACATCCAGGAAAGCTATGCACAGCCGCAGTTCGGCCTGGTCTCGATTGCGGGCTTCGCGGGGATCGGCCTGGTGCTGGCGATCGTGGGGGTGTTCAGCGTGATGGCATACGCGGTGTCGGTGGAGACCCGCGAGATCGGGATCCGGATGGCGCTGGGCGCGCAGCGGGGTCAGATTCTCCGTATGGTGTTGCGGAAGGGGCTGGGACTGGTTGCCGCGGGAATTGCCGTTGGGCTGGCGGCGAGCCTGGGGCTCACGCGGTTGATCGCGAGCCAGCTCTGGGGCGTTTCGGCGAACGATCCGTGGACGCTGGCGGGGGTGACCGCGCTGATCGCGGCGAGTACGCTGGTGGCGTGCTGGCTGCCGGCGCGGCGCGCGACGAAGGTGGATCCGATGCAGGTCTTGCGGGCGGAGTAGAGGGGCTATGGTCAGTCCAGCTTGTAAATGGTGAGACCGGAGAGCAGCTTGGGGTAGAAGTCGGTGGACTTCTGGGGCATCACGCCGCCGGCGAATGAGGTGTCGGCCACCTGCTCCACCGATGTCGGCTTCAACAGAAACGCGATCTGTGCCGCGCCCTTGCGGGCCTCTTCGACGGCTGCGTCGAGACCGCGGATATAGCGCAGATGCCTCTCGTCGCGCACGGCTTCCTCGCCGATGCCGAGCGCTTTCGCGAGCAGGTGCTGGTGCAGGATGCGTACGTCCAGTTCGCCCGGCGCATGGTGCTCTTCCAGTCGGAAGAGACGGTTGCCGATGGCCGCGCCGATGACGGTGCGGTCGCCCGGCTGGTCCCAATCGCGCTTCAAGCGGTCGAGCGAATCGATCTCGTCCACCTGGAAATCCGTGGCGGCGCGACGAAGGAATTCCTCCGGGAAGCCTTCGGCCGGAATGCCGTTGACCAGACGGTGGGTCGCCAGGATCTTAAGGCCCGGCGAGTACATGTTGACGAACGTCATCATCACACGATCGGCGCCGGGAAGGTGGGGGTTCTCATTGCGAAAGGCGAGCGCGGTCTCGTAGCGATGATGGCCGTCGGCGATGAGCAGTTTTTTATCGGCCATCAGCTCCGGAATGCGGGCGTCCCCGGCAATCTTCCAGACGCGGTGCACAGCGCCGTATTCGTCGGTGACTTCGGCCAGGGGAGCTTCGGCGGCGGCCTGGTCCAGCAGGGCGTCGATGGAACCGGCGCGGTCGGGGTAGAGCATGAAGAGCTGGCCGAAGTGCGCGTGGGTGTGGCGGAGCAGCTCCAGGCGGTCCTTCTTGGGACCGGTGAGGGTCTGCTCGTGGCGGTACACCACGTTGGCGGAATAGTCCTCCAGGCGGCCGAGGGCGATGAAGCCTTTTCGCACGAGGCGCTCCCCGGTGTCCGGAACGGTGAATTCGTGGAAGTACGGAAAGATACCGGGCTCGGGGTCGCGCACCAGGATGCCGGAAGCGATCCAATCGTTCAAGTGGCGCGCGGCGCGCGTGTAGACGTTGTCCGTTTCGGAGTCAGACGGGTGGCGCTCGCCCAGGATGACGCGCACCAGGTTGTAGGGGCTGAGCGCGAGGTAACGGGCCTGCATGGCGGGGGAAATCTTGTCGTAGGGCTGGGTGACGAGATTCCCCAGCGGACCGGCCTGGCCGGTATAGCGGAGGGGGTGGAAAGGGTAGACTTTGGCCAAGTTACTGTTTTCTTCCCACGGATGTGGCCGGAACGGCCGGGGCCGCGCCTGCGGGAGCCACCGCCGGGATCAGATCGGGCGGCCGGCCGACGGTGCCGCTCTTGGCGTCGTCGATGTTCACGTCGTAGTCTTTCAGAACCGTGCCCAGCACGTTCTCCAGATTGGTTCGCGCGTGAATGTACTGGTTGCGCGAATCCACCTCGGACAGTTCGCGACCGGTGGTGTCGCGCTGCGAGATCACCACGTCGAGAATGGTCGTAGTGCCCAGCTCATACTTGCGGCGGGTGCCGGCCAGCACCTGTTCCTGCAGTTTGCGCGCCTCCACGGCGGTTTCGTATGCGGCGCGCGCCTGCGCCAGGGAGGTACGGGCGTTGATCACGTTCTGCTTGATGCTGTTGTGCAGTTGGTGGTCCTGGATCTGCTGTTGGCGGTAGTTCAACTGGTCGGTGATGTAGTCCGCCTGGGCGGATCGATTTTTCAGGGTGACAGTGAGACTGATGCCCGCGCTATAGTTCGGGAAGTTGCGTCCGAACAACTGTCCGAGGACGGTGCCATAACCGCCCAGGAAGTATGGGTTCACGTCCGCGGCAGTGCGGGTGAAGGAGGAAGTGACACCGTTCACGGTCACTGGGACCGGAATCTGGTTCACCTGGCCGGCAAGGCCCGTGTTGGAAGTGGCCGCAAAGGCCGTGAGCTGCGGCAGCATTGCGTCTCTCACGCCCAGCGTGGTGACGCGCGTATTCTCCAACCCGATCTGGCTCTGTTCCACGTCGGGACGGTTGGCCAGGGCTTCCGTGAACAGGTCCTGAATCGGCCGTACCGTCTCCTGCGCCGGAACGTCGAAATGGTCCGTGGGGATGACGTGCGCCTCCACGATCGCCAGGTTGTCGAGACCGCTGCGGGTGATATAGGCCTTCAGGATGGTCTCCTGGTTCAGCACCTGCGATTGCGCCGTGGTCACATCCTGCTGGCTGGCCTTCATTTCGGCTTCGGCCTGGATGATGTCGATGGGAGCGATGGCGCCCAGATCGGCCTTGCGCTTGTTGTCGTTGTACTGCCGCGTGTTCAAGTCGAGCGTCAACTGCTTGACCTTCAGGGACTCGACATCCGAGACCAGGTCCCAATAGAGATTCACCACGCCCACCACGGTGGCCATCACCTGGTTCTTGAAAGTGAGGTCGGAAATGCGCAGGCTGTTCTTGGCGACGCGAATATAGCGGTTGTTGACGGATTTCCGGAACCCCTGCAGCAGATTCTGCTGGACGGAAAGCGAGAGGGAGGCCTGGGAAAAGGGGGAGAAGTCATTGAACGGCGAGTTCTGCGTAAAGTGCAGGGTGTTGCTCATGCTCAGCGTCACGCTGGTGCCGGTCATGGTGCCTTGCTGGATGCCATAGTTGGACGATCCATATTGCGAAAACACGCCGTTGATGCCGCTGATGTTGGTGGCCGTCTGTATCTGCGTCGAGTGGATGAATTGTCCGCCGATGAAGAAGACCGGATCCAGGTTGGGGACCGCGGTGCCCTGTAACTGCACCTGCAACCCGCTGAGGACGCCGCCCTGGCCGCTGCCGCCGCTCGAGCCGCCCAAGCCGCCGGATCCCGTTGAGGCGCCGCCCAGAACACCCAGGGTAGCCGACGACGGACCGCTCGAAATGGTGTTCGAGACATTACGCAGCAGGGCGCCGGCGCTGACGCGTTTCAGGTTGGCTTCCGACAGCTTCGGGTTGTAGCGCGCGTACTCCATATCGAGATTGTTCTCCAGCGCCAGCGCGATGGCATCGCGCAGCGACAGATAGATGTTCCCCGCGAGCATCAACTTGTCGATCCGAGGCGAGTCTTCGAAGCTCACCTTCGAAATGGGATGGGGCGTGTAGTTATTGGTCAGCCATGAGAAGACACCGTGATCACGGCCGGTACTCTCCGGCGTTTGGGCGAAGCCCGGGAGGGCAATCATACAGCACAACAGGATGGCGACAACTGATTTGGCGAAAGACATAGTCCGTGAATACCTCAAAGGTCTATTATGGCTGCAAACGGGTAGCCATGGTACGAGCCGGCCGAAACGCTTCTTTTCGAGATACGTACAATCCGGAGCCGGAGTTCGGAAATTGTTCGGAATGTCCGATTCCGGGACGGGAAAGGGCACCATCTATCTATGACGGGGGAAAGGGCCGGAAATTAACTGGTAATCTTGGTTCTGAGCCAGCTTGGAGCATAAAAAACAGATACCGGTTGCGTTTGTGTCCTCGACTTCGGAGGATCTGAAACCGTACCGGCAAGCGGCCAGGGACGCGGCGGTCTCGGCGGATTTCCATCCCGAGATGATGGAGGACTTTCTCGCCAGCGAGCAGCACCCGCCGTTGGCCGAGTGTATGGAACAGGTTGCCAAGGCGCACGTGCTGGTGGTAATCGTGGCGCATCGCTACGGCTGGGTGCCGGACGCGGCCGATCCGAAGAGCATCACCTGGCTGGAGTGCCTTGAGGCGCATCGGCTGGGCAAAGAGGTGCTGGCGTTTCTCGTGGACAAGAACTGCGAGTGGCCGCTGCAACTGAAGGAGTCGTACCGGGCGACCGAGGCTCTGGAAACAGGCACGTTCACGCCGCAACTCGCAGAGGAAGTGCAACGCAACATTGCCAAGTTGGAGGAGTTCAAGCGCTGGTTGAACGGCCGAGGGATTCGCCCCACTTTCTCAAATCCGGACGAATTGGGCCGAAAGGTGGAATCCGCGCTTCGCAACATCCGCCCGCAGTTCCCTGGATTCGGAACCGCTCCGGCGGCCAAGGGCCACGATAATCCGGCCGCCTATCTCGAATACCTGCGCGAGCAGACAGCGTGGATCGACATCCGCGGTTTGCAGGTCGGCGCCGGGAAGGCTTACCGATTTCCCATCAAGGACCTGTATATCCCGCTCACCATCCCAGGTGCCGAGCCAGAAACTGACAGACTGACGATGCGAAGGCCGGTAGATCTGGAGGAGGCCCTCACTCGCCGGCGGCTTGTCATCGTGGGAGACCCGGGCGCAGGCAAGACCACCTTCCTCCGCCACGTCGCCTATCTGTGGACCAGCGCGCTGCTGGATGCGAAAGCTGATACGCTGCTCTTCCCTATCTTCATTCGTATCTCGGAACTGGTGGAGCACATTCTGCACTGCCGGGAGCAGTCGCACCGGCCGTCGGCACCGGACTCCCCCGCCTGGCTGATCGATTTCCTGAACACGCGCAGTGACGAGTTGAACTGGGGCCTGCGCGCTGACTTCTTCCGTGAAAAGCTGGTGAGCGGTTCCAGTATTCTGCTCCTGGACGGACTGGATGAAGCGCCAGGGAAGATCGAGCGGGACTCCGTCGCACGCCTGTTCGAGAATGCTACAGGCGCCTGGCGCACCTGCCGTTTTGTGGTCACCACGCGTCCCCTTTCCTTCACGGGCCTCGCGGGCTTTGAGACCGTTCAGATCGAACCGCTGGAGCCGTCGGACATCGAGAAGTTTCTGGAGCACTGGTGCCGTGGGCTCTTCCCGGAGAGCGCTGCCTCGGCGAACCGGCACCTTGAGGAATTGAAAGAAGCGTTGCGCGAGCGGGTGGAGATTCGGCGCATGGCGCGCAACCCAGTGATGTTGACGGCGCTGGCAGTAGTGCACTGGAACGAACGGCGTCTACCGGAGCAACGTGCGGACCTATACGAGTCGATCCTGATGTGGCTGGCTCGGGCGAGAGAGAAACTCGCAAGAGCGTCGGCCGAACGCTGTTTGACACTTCTGCAACAACTCGCGCTGGCGATGCAGGATCACCCTAAAGGCCGCCAGGTGCAAGTGGAGAAAGGTTGGGCGGCGGATGTGCTCGCACCACAGTTCTCCGACCGCGCGGTAGCTCTGACATTCTTGGAGCAGGAGGAGGTGGATAGCGGAATCATCGTGAGCCGGGGCAGCGAAGTACGCTTCTGGCACCTGACGTTTCAGGAGTACCTTGCGGCGCGCGCCATCGCCGGGCTAGCCGATATCGCCCAACACAAGCTCCTGATGGACCAGGACAAGATCTACCAACCGGAATGGCGAGAGGTGGCGCTTCTGTTGGCCGGCGTACTCATACGGCAAGGGAAGGCGAAGGTAGACGGGCTGTTTGCCGCAGCCTTGAAGGGGCTTGGCCCTAATTTGAATCTCGTTAAGCAGGCCCACTGTGTTGGCCTCCTGGGGGCGATGGTTCGTGACCTCCGGCCTTCGGACTATCGGCCCGGTGACTCGCGCTTTGGCGACGTCCTCGAAGCGGTATTGGGGATCTTCGATGCCAAGAAGGCAGCGACTATGGGTTTCGAGATTCGTCTGGACGCAGCCGAAGCTCTCGGACAGGCCGGAGATCCCCGTTTGAACGAAGACAACTGGGTGACGATCGAAGCCGGCGAGTTCTGGATGGGTGCGCAGAGAGAAGACGCGTCGCAGCCGAACTACGACCCCGAGGCGAACGGCGAAGGGCCGGTGCATCTCGTGAGTCTCGGTGCCTACGAGATCGGACGGTATCCGGTCACCGTGTCCGAGTATAAGAGGTTCATCGACGCCGATGGATATGCCGATCCGCAGTGGTGGTTTGCTGGCGCTCCTAGAGATAACACAGAGCCTCAGGGATGGGAGGAACAGGTGCTGCACCCAAACCGCCCGGTTGTCGGGGTCACTCGCTACGAGGCCTTGGCGTATTGTGCGTGGGCCGCGGTGCGGCTGCCTACGGAGGAAGAATGGGAGCGGGCCGCGCGAGGGAGAGGGGGAAGAAGGTACCCCTGGGGAAATGAGGATCCCGATCCCTTGCGCGCAAACTTCGAAAGAAGGGTAGGGCATGTAACGCCGGTAGGGCTGTATGTTGCTGGAGCTACTCCGGAAGGGATTCACGATTTGGCCGGGAACATGTGGGAATGGGTGGAAGATCTGCATCCAGAAAGGCAATCGCGGGTGGTGCGGGGCGGATCCCAAGACAGAAGTGCGCGGTGGCTTCGGGCGTCCTTCCCGCCCAGGTATCGCCCTGACTACGACGGTCCCAACGTCGGCTTTCGCTGCGCCCGCGACATAGTCCCTTGACCACGCATTGCTACAATCAACTCTTACATGTCCCTAATCGTAGTAGGCTCCGTCGCATATGATGGCGTTACAACGCCGCATGGCAAGATTGACCGCATGCTGGGGGGCGCGGCCACGTACATCGCCCTTGCGGCCAGCTATTTCACGCCGGTGAAGATCGTCGCGGTGGTAGGAGACGATTTCGCGCAGGAAGACGTCGATCTCCTGAAGTCGCGCCACATCGATCTCGATGGGATGGAACGCGTCGCCGGCGGCAAGACCTTCTTCTGGGCGGGCGTTTATTCGGCCGACATGAACGAACGCACCACCCTGCGCACCGACCTCAACGTCTTCGCGGGCTTCAATCCCAGGCTGCCGGAATCGTACCGGTCGGCGCCCTACCTGCTGCTGGGGAACATCCAGCCGGCGCTGCAGAAGAGCGTCCGCGCGCAGATGAATAGCGTGAAGCTCGCGGGCGGCGACACCATGAATTACTGGATCAACGATTTTCGCGCGCAGTTGCTGGAGACCATCCGGGAGTGGGATTTCCTGCTGATCAACGATAGTGAAGCACGCCTGCTTTCGGGCGAGCACAACCTGCGGCGCGCGGCGGCTAAGATCCTGGGGATGGGGCCGCACACACTGGTGATCAAGCGGGGCGAGTTCGGCGCGGTGCTGTTCCGCAGGGACGGCCACTTCATAGCGCCGGGGTATCTGCTGGAAGACGTCTTCGACCCGACCGGGGCGGGCGACTGCTTCGCAGGCGGGTTCATCGGGTACCTGGCGGGCCGCGGCGTGGAGGTGTTGAACGGTGAGATCAATATTGCGGAATTGCGGAAGGCGGTAATCTACGGGTCGGTGATGGGCAGCTTCTGTTGTGAGAAGTTCGGCGTGGACCGGTTTCGGACGCTGACGCGCGAAGAGATGGAAGCGCGGTATCGGGAGTTCCAGAACTGCACGGCATTTTGACACTGTGGAGCGGGCCTTTGGCCTGACATGCCGCCACTCTTGGTGGCATTCGCCCGGGTGCCAGGCATGCCTGCAATAATGCAGGCATGGCAGGCCGGAAGGCCCGCTCCACGGTGGTGGGACAAGCAGTCCAGAATGGCTACTAAGCGAACCAAGGACACGCGGGCCTGGGTAGCTGTGCCCCTTGCCCTCGCCCTGCTGAGCGCGGCGGCCGTCTGGTTCTTCTATTCCCACGGCTGGCTGCTCTACTATGGCGATTCCGAAGCGCACCTCAACATCGCGCGGCGGATCCTCGACTCCCAAACCCCCGGCTATGGCCAGCTCGGCACCTACTGGCTGCCGCTGCCCCACGTGCTGATGCTGCCCTTCGTCCGTGTGGACGCGTGGTGGCACAGCGGAATCGCGGCTTCATTCTCGGCCGCCCTGTGCTTCGTCATCGGCGGGACGTTCCTGTTTGCGGCGGCGAGGCGCATCTTCCAATCCACGGCGGCGGCGGTGGCGGCAACCGGGCTCGCGGCGCTCAATCCCAACCTGCTGTATCTGCAATCCACCGCCATGACGGAAGCGGTGTTCTTCGCGGCTCTCATGGCGCTACTGTATTTCAGCGTGCGGTTCCGCGAGACGCAGCGGTGGGCATCGGTCGCGGGCGCCGGGGTCGCCACCTGTGCCGCGACCCTCACGCGCTACGAAGGCTGGTTTCTCATCCCGTTCGCCGCGGGCTGGTTCCTGTACGCGGCCCGGCAGCGGCGCTTCCGGGTGGCGTTGCTCTTCTGTGCGCTGGCGTCCGCCGGTCCGCTTTACTGGATGGCCCACGGGTGGTATATGACGGGCGACCTGCTGGACTGGTACAACAGTCCCTATTCGGCGCGCGCCATCCAGGGGGACGCGCCCTGCCCGGGCAGGGGCGATTGGCATATGGCCTGGTATTACTACCACAACGCCGTCCAACTCTGCGCGGGGACGGTGCTCGCGTGGATGGGCTTGGTGGGCGGGTTGGTGGTGCTTGTGAAAACCCTCCTTGTGGGGCGGACCAGGGGATCTGTGAAGGAATCAGGCGCGCAGGCGGAACCGCCTGCGCCACCACAGCTAGTCCTGCGCTTTCAGAGGTGGGGCAGGCGGTTCCGCCTGCCTCGCCCGCTTGCGGGCGATATTCTCACAGCTTCCAGGGGGCCCGCCCCACCAAGACTGTGGCCCTTCCTACTCCTCTCCATCCCCGCCGCGTTCGTCATCTGGAGCATGCACTCCGGGGTGGTGCCGATCTTTATGCCGCACCTCTGGCCGCACTCCTACTACAACACCCGCTACGGGCTGGCGGCGCTGCCGCTCGTGGCGCTGGCCGCGGCGGCGCTGGTGACGGCCTTGCCGCAGCGGATGCGTCCCAGCGCGGCAGTGCTGATCGTGGGCGCGAGCATCATCCCGTGGCTCGCGCATCCGCAGCCCGAAAGCTGGATCACCTGGGCGGAGTCTCGCGCCAATTCGAACGGCCGCCGCGCCTGGATGCACCAGGCGGCCGATTACCTCGCTCCCCGCTATGTGCGCGGTTCCGGTATCATCTCATCGCAGGGCGACGATTTCTTCGGGATCTACCGCGTGATGGGGATCCCGTTGCGCGAGACGTTCAGCATCAACAACGGCCTGCTCTGGAATGCGACGGTCCAACGGCCCGACCTTTACCTGCGGCAGGAATGGGCGGTGGTGAAGCGCGGCGACCCTGTGGAGGTCGCCGTCCAGCGCGCGCGCCGGTACGGCATCATCCGGTACCAGTTGGAATTGACCATTATCGAGAAAGACGAGCCGGTGATCGAGATCTACCGGCGCATAGGAGGCATTCATGGTGGCTCATGAAAACGTTACGACCGCGTTCGACCTGCCCGGCGTGCGGGTGAAGCGGAACCTCGGCGTGGTCCGGGGAATTGTGGTGCGCTCGCGCTCCATTGTGGGAACCATCGGGGCGGGACTGCAGACCATTGTGGGCGGAAACATTTCGCTGTTCAGCAAGCTCTGCGAGCAGACGCGGAACGACGCATTCGACCTCATGCTGCAGCACGCCAACGATCTGGGGGCCAACGCAGTGATCGGGGCGCGGTACGACGCGACTGAGATCATGAACGGCGTCACCGAAGTGCTGGCTTACGGCACGGCGGTGGTGGTGGAGCCGGACGGCCAGTGAAGATCCCGTTCACCAAGGCACACGGCGCCAAGAACGATTTTCTGCTCACCTGGCAGAACGACGCGCCCGAAGGCGACCTCGCTGCCATGGCCCGTGCCATCTGCGACCGCCACACTGGCGTGGGCGCCGACGGCTGGCTGCTGGTCACTCCGCCCGTGGATGCCGATGCGGAGGGCTCGATCCAGCTCTACAACTCCGACGGCAGCATGGCGGAGATTTCCGGCAACGGGACGCGTTGTGCGGCGGCGTTGCTGGTGCGTCACGGTTACGCCGCCGGCGTGGTGCGGGTCCGTACCGGAGCGGGCATCAAGACGCTGAGGCTGCTCAAGCGCACCGCCCTGGCGTTCGAATTCGACATGAATATGGGCCGGCCGGAGATCACAGCCGAGCGGTTCGAACTGCCGCTTTCGACCGGGCCGCGCGACGTCACGCTGCTGTGGGTGGGGAACCCGCAGTGTGCCGTTCCGGTAGACGATTTCGATTTCGACTGGCGCGCCATGGGGGCGGAGATCGAGCGGCATCCGCATTTTCCCAACCGCACGAATGTCTCGTTCTTGAAGCACGTGGATGCGCACACCATTGACGTGCGGTTTTACGAGCGCGGGGCGGGGGAGACCATGAGTTCCGGGACGGGTTCGACGGGAGCGGCGGCGGCGGCCGTGGCGCGCGGGATGGTGGAATCTCCGGTGCGGGTGCTGACGCCCGCCGGCCCGATCGATCTGCGGTTCGAAGCGGATGTTTTCCTGACCGGGCCGGCGGAGATTACCTCGGAGGGCGAGTTCTTTTTGTAAGAAGAGGAACTACTTCTTCAGCAGGGCATCCACGCCGGCCTGGGCAATGGCTTCATCGACCTCCGATGCGGCCCCGCTGGCGGCGATCCCACCGATCACCTTGCCGTCGACTTTGATCGGCACTCCGCCTTGATTCGGGAACGCGTCAGGGAAGACCAGGACTTGCAGATTGCCGTTCTTGAGCTGGTCGGCGGCGTCCTTCGACGGGCGGCCGTAAAGGGCGGCATGCCGGGCCTTC
Source organism: Terriglobia bacterium (assembly GCA_020073365.1). GTDB lineage: Bacteria > Acidobacteriota > Terriglobia > Bryobacterales > Bryobacteraceae > JAIQFL01. Next base: position 18,424 of record JAIQFL010000144.1, read on the forward strand.
TTCTGCGCGAACTGGAGGGTGTTGAGGCCGGCGCCATCCGCCTTCTGGAGGAAGAGCAGGTTGGCGCTCTCGTCGACAACGCATAGCGTCACCTGCACGTTGCGCTTCTGCGCTTCCGCTTCGGCGGCGGCGACCATGGTCTTGACGGCTTCCAGGTTCAACCACTTCTTGGTGGGCAGGTCGGCGGCGGATGTGAACGTCATGACAGTCAGGAGCAACGCTGGGAATTTGGACATGGGCATTATACTATCAAGGTCGCCGTCGGGAGGGTAGCAAAAGTACTTAACAGCCGTCCAGAATCTCGGGGCCCATAATCTGCATGTGGATGGCTTCCATCACTTTCCCGGTGCCGGCGAGCTTGTCGGCGAGGCGGATGGCGGTGATGTGGCTCATGCGGAATTCCTCCAGGGTCAGTCGGCGGATGGCTCTCATCCGGATGGGCCGTAGCGCACGGTCGGAGCAGGGCATCAGGAAATAGGTCTCATTCGATTCCAGATCGCCGGATTCCGCCGATTCGACGAAGATCTGCGCCGTCAGGCCCATTTGGCAGAAGTTCACGCGTTTGCCGTCGGTCTCGGGGAAGAGCGCCCAGAGTTCGCGCTCGGTGTCGATGTAGTCCTCAAAGCTGAAGGTCTTCGGGAGAGGATACGAAACACCGGGTTCCAGGAACGAATACATGGGCACAGAGGGCTCCTGCCTCAAGTGTACCCTTTATTACTGGGGTGGGGGGTGCGCTGGGAGCGAGAACTTGGAAACGGCGTCGCCAGCTTACCCCGTCAAATTCTTCAACATGGCTCGAAATAGTGCCCGGAAACCATTGACAAGCTGCGCTAAACTGCGCAAGCTGGAATTGCGAGGTGATTATATGATAGGGTTCAGGATCTTCGCTCTTTCCGCTGCAATTCTGGCGGTGGGCGCCGTTACCGCGTCTGCCCAACCCGTGATCTCCGCCAAAGCCGGGACGATCGCGAAGGTGGAAGGCAAGGTGTACCTGGGCGATCAAGTGGTTGAGGAATCGCTCACGAAGTTCCCTGATATCAAAGAGAACGGGGTCGTGCGCACCGAAGATGGACGGGCCGAGGTCCTGTTGACGCCGGGCGTGATCCTGCACCTCGGTGAGAAGAGCTCCTTCCGCCTGATCACCAACCGGCTCATCGACACCCGCCTCGAACTGTTGACCGGCTCGGCCGTAGTGGACGCCGAGGAGATCGCGAAGGATACAAATGTGACGGTGGTTTGCAAGGATGGCACCATCGTTGTGGCGAAAGCCGGCCACTACCGCTTCGATGCGGAGCCCGCGCGAATCAAGGTGTTTGCCGGGGTTGCCAATGTTCAGATCGGGGGCCAGCACATTGAGGTCGCGTCCGGCAAGATGCTGGGCCTCACCGGCGACACTGCGTCGCTGGAAAAGTTTGACCGGAACGATACCGATAGCCTGGACAACTGGGCCCGCCGCCGGGGCGAGATCATGGCCTTGGCCAATGTATCAGCGGCCAAATCGCTGTACAACAGTTACGCTTCCGTCGGCCCTGGTGGTATGTGGGGCTGGAATCCATACTTCGGCCTGTACACCTACATCCCCGGTTCCGGAAGGTTCTGCGACTCGCTCTGGGGCTATTGCTATTGGAGCCCCAACACAGTGAACCGCATGTACTATCAACCGCCACCCGCAATCTTCAACGGTGGTGGCGGTGGCTACAGCCCGTCATACTCCACGATGGCGCCCACATCGGGCGGATACTCGGGGGCAATGGCCTCGTCCTCGGCAGGGGTTTCATCCGCCCCAGCGGCGGCCGCCAGTTCTTCGAGCGCGGCATCGTCCTCAGGTGCTTCCTCGGCAGGGCATGGTTCGGGCGGCGGCGGCGGCCGCGGGCACTAGACCGCAAGGCAGAGCGAAATCCATCGGGCCGGCCAGGCTTGTGACTTGGCCGGCCCGTAGTTTCTTGTCCTCCTACAGTGCGTGTTTCAGTCCACATGGTCCGGTGGGGAATGGCTGCGCCGGTCACTTCGGGGCGGGCTTTTCCGGTGGTCTGCTACCATTGTATTCGCGATGCAATGAGCTTGAATACGCGCGGCGTTTTGAACGCTGCTCAACTCAACCGGCACTACTTGGAGCACGGAAGGGATTTTGGACACACCACTGTTGCCGAATACGAAGTGCTCGCTGATGAATTCTTAGGCGGCCCGAAGGCGAATTCCGCTTACGAGTGTCGCCGTTCCAAGGGGGACATTCTGCCTTTCGATTCTGCGACAGGTGCCTATGGCGTGCTAAATCGGGACAGAGTGATTCGGACGTTTTACAGGCCGTGCCATGTGCTTCAGTCCCGGCGATCAACAGGGCTGCCATCGAGCAGGCTGGCCGCTGCCACAAGCACGCGACGAATCTGCTATATTTCCAATCGGAGTGCAATCGATGGTGACAAAATATTTGTGCCCGGTGTGTGGCTATCGAATGGATGAGCCACCATCCGACTACAATATTTGCCCATCGTGTGGAACCGAATTTGGATGTCACGATGTTAATGCCTCTATCCCACAACTCAGGGCGGCTTCCTGAACATTGCACGCGCGAACACAGACCCAGGCCTGAGCGGATTGTTGCGCATGGCTTCCGGAGAATCCCAGCGCAATCCAGCGCCCCTCGAGGTACCCGGCAAGGTATCTGGGGTAGAGGCGCTCCAGTATCGCCCCACCCAGGGATCCAGGTAGATTACGCAATGGAACTTGTTGCCATAGCGCTCGCCAGAGTAGCCAGCTTTCTGGAAATCGAAGGAATTGATCCGACGGGGAAGACATCAACCCGAGAAGCCTGTAAGCGCCTTGCGGACAGGTACTCGTTTGTGAAGTTCCCGCAAACAATCGAGGAGTTCGATTTTCAAAAGGGCATAGAGTTCACGGCCGGGAAGCTCGGAACCATCAACATCGACAAAATGACGATATTTGGAAATGGGCTAGATCGCTCAGAGGTTAAGCGCTGGGGTGTCCCACGATTTCCGCCAGGCCATCACTTTTGAGCCGTCCCTGGTTGCGGTTGGCGCCGATCTTTCCCAAATCAAACTCAACCCGTCTCCCTTCACAATCGAGCGCCGGTTGGATACACCGTTTTTCGAGAATACATATTTTTCGGTTGCACCAGTACGAACCGCGGACCATTTCGAACTTATACAGCAATTCGAAGCAGAACTGTCCTAACGTGGCAGTGGCTTGCCAATTCCAGCCAGCCACCGTCGCACTTGATCCCCGCCCCCAAAATCTAACCTGTTAACCCACCCTTCATCACCTCTGTCGAATCCCTTACACTGTCACAAGGTGCAGGAGAACGATCGGCAACGTGAGGGATACACATTAACCGGCGCGCCGGCGCGCTATGGCGGAGGTCTTCATCCGCTCGGGCAGGATGTGCTGGCATGGTTGACGCCGAACGGAGGTTGGGGCGAGAGTAACGCGGCGCTCATTTCGGGGCACGGCGCCTCGCTGCTGGTGGACACGCTGTGGGACCTTCCGCGCACCGCGGCCATGCTCGCTGCGTTCCAGCCTAAGCTCGAATCGGCCCCGATCCGGCAGCTAGTCAACACGCATTCCGATGGCGACCACTGGTTCGGCAACGAACTGGTGGGCGCCGACGAAATCATTTCCACCAGAGCCGCGGCGCGCAACATGAGGCGGCACGGACCGGGCCAACTGACGTTCCTGCACGCTGTTTCCAGCGTGTTTCGAGCGATGAGCTATGCTCCGATTCCGAAACGCAGGGATTGGCGTGCCGCGGCGGATTACTTCGACGGCATTCTGCGCCCCTTCGATTTCTCGATGATTCGTCCGGAGCGCCCCACCTCGACGTTTTCCGGAAAACTCCAACTGAATGTGGGCGGCCGGGAGGTCCAGTTGATCGACGTGGGACCGGCGCACACCTCGGGGGACCTGATCGTCCATCTGCCGGATGACCGGATGGTGTTTGCCGGCGACATCCTGTTTCTGGGGATGACGCCGGTATTGTGGGACGGCTCGGCGAGGAACTGGATCAAAGCCTGTGAGCGGATTCTGGCATTGAAAGCGGACACGGTCCTCCCGGGTCATGGCCCTGTCACCGATCTGGCAGGGGTAGACGGAGTTCGGCGGTACTGGCAGTTCCTCAGATCCGCCGTGCGGCTGCACTTCGAGAAGGGCCGCCCGGCAACCTGGGCCGCTCAGCACATCGTACGGAGCGACCAGTTTCTGAAGCAGCCTTTTGCGAAGTGGGATGGCCAGGAGCGCATCGTGATCAATGTCCACGCGATTTATCGGCGGCTGTTGGGCCGCAAGCGCCGGGTGAGTACCTGGACACGCCTGAACCTGTTGCGACAGGCTGCCGTATTGGCGCGGAAACTTGCGGAGGACTAAGAATTCGTTGGCGTGCGGGCTCCAGCGGTGGCGCGGGCTGCGCCACGTTACCGCGGCGGCGCACGCATGCGGCGCGCCTGTGAGTATCCAGCCGTAGCCGTGGGAGTATCGCTGTCAATGCGAATCGCGTGGGTCCTGGCCGAGTCGCCGTTGTGGTTCTGATGTTGACGAACGGGCAGTACGGATATTTCCGCGGTTCCGTGCGACGCCGATTCAGAGCCGCGCCCTTCAGAGTCAGGGGCCATGAAATTGGGCCACCGATGAATACGGAGGAACACCGATAGCTCGGCCCATCTGGTCGTACCCAGCTTAGCCCATCCGAGCTTTGAAAGCGCTTACCCCTGCGATAAGATACTAGTCACCGTGGTCAGGAGGTAAGGATGAAATTCAAACCGCTCTCGTCGGCCGCCCGCGCTTTCGTGGCCGCCGGTCTGTTGGCCAGTCTCGCACTGGGCCAGGGAACCCTCGCCGATTATCAACGCGGCCAGGGGCTTCAGGCGAAGGCTCGGGGATTGGTGGTCAATGCCCCCGGTACCCCCAACTGGATCGGCGAGACCGAACACTTCTGGTATTTCAAATCGGTAACGGGTGGGACGGAATTCGTTTTGGTGGACGCCACCACCGCCACCAGGAAACCGGCCTTCGACCACGACAAGCTCGCCAACGCCATCAACGCGGCATCCGGCGGCCACTACACCGGCCTGACCTTGCCGTTCGCTCCGGCCGCCGGAGGCCGGGGTGGAGGCGGCGGCCGCGGCGCCGGCCCCGCTGCTGGAGCGCTCACCTTTATCGACGATGAGCGCGCCATCCAGTTTGGCGTGGCGGGCTTCCTCTGGAAGTGCACCCTCACCGACTATACCTGTACCAAGGGCGACGCCCTGCCGCCACCCGCGGCCGGAAGAGGCGGCGGACCGGAGGATCTGTCAGCGGACGACTTGCTCGCCGCGCCCGCGGAGGTGGGCGGCGACCCCGAAGATGGCCTCGAATACGTCGCGCCTTCTCCGCAACAAGACGCCGCTGCAGGCGGTGGTTTCGGCCGAGGGCAGACTGGCTGCGCCCCCCGCGTCCAAGCCCGCGCGCCAGGCCAGGGCCGCGGCGGGCGTGGTGGCCGCGGCGCGGACCCCACCTCCACCGAACCCCAGGTGTGCGCATCCTTCGACGGCAAATGGGAAGCCCTGATCGAGAACTTCAACGTATTCCTCCGGCCGGCGGGTTCGAGCCAACCGGCCGCTAACCAACCGGCCGCTAACCAACCAGCCACAGGCCAAGCGGCCACCCGACAACCAGTCGCCATCCCGTTGAGCTTCGATGGTTCGGAAGGGAACTACTACACCCTGCAGTCGATCGCCTGGTCGCCCGATTCCAAGAAGCTAGTGGCCTACCACACGCGGCCCGGCTATGGGCGGCTGGTCCACTATATCGAATCGTCGCCGGCTGATCAGATTCAGCCAAAACTGTGGACCAACGCGACCAAGCCAAACCCGGTGTTCCGGGACTTCTACCGCAAACCCGGTGACGCGCTGGACATCGCCTATCCCGCCCTCTTCGACGTCGCCAGCAAGAAGGAGGTTGAGATCGACCACGCCCTGTTCCCCAATGCGTACTCCCTGGGAAGACCGGTCTGGTGGAAGGACGGCCGCGCCTTTACCTTCGAATACAACCAGCGCGGCCACCAGGTGTACCGCGTGATCGAAGTGGACGCGGAGACCGGAAAAGCGCGCGCCCTCATCGACGAACAGAGCAAGACCTTCATCTACTACAACTCGCTGGGGCCGGGCCTCTCGGCGGGCAGAACGTACCGGCACGACGTGAACGATGGCAAGGAGATCGTCTGGGCCTCGGAGCGCGACGGCTGGGAGCACCTCTACCTATACGACGGCATCACCGGCAAAGTGAATCAGATCACCAAGGGAGATTGGGTGGTGCGCAACGTCGACCGCGTGGACGACGAGAATCGCCAGATCTGGTTTGAGGCCGGCGGCATGAATCCCGGTGAAGATCCCTACTTCACCCACTACTACCGCATCAACTTCGACGGCACCGGCCTGACCAGGCTGACCGCTGCCAATGGCAATCACACCGTGACGTTCTCGTCCGACCGGAAGTATTACGTGGATACCTGGTCGCGGGTGGACCTGCTGCCGGCGTCGCAGCTTCGCCGCACCGAAGACCGGAAGGTCATCATGGACCTCGAAACCGGCGACGCCTCCGCACTTCTCGCGGCGGGCTTCCGGTTCCCCGAAGTCTTCGTCGCCAAAGGCCGCGACGGCAAGACGGATATCTGGGGCACGATCGTCCGGCCCATGAATTTCGATCCCAGCAAGAAATATCCCGTGATCGAACAGATCTACGCCGGGCCGCAGGGCTCCTTCGTCCCGAAGACTTTCAGCGCAGTCTCCGGCACGCAGGCCCTCGCGGAGCTGGGATTCATCGTGGTCCAGATCGACGGCATGGGCACCAGTAACCGCTCCAAGGCCTTCCACGACGTCGCCTGGAAGAGCCTAGGCGACGCGGGCTTCCCGGACCGCATCCTGTGGCACCAGGCCGCGGCCGCCAAGTACCCCTACTATGACATCAGCCGGGTCGGCATCTACGGCAATTCTGCCGGCGGGCAGAACTCCCTCGGCGGCGTCCTGTTCCATCCGGAGTTTTACAAAGTGGTGGTGACCAACAGCGGCTGCCACGATAACCGCATGGACAAACTATGGTGGAACGAACAGTGGATGGGCTGGCCGCTGGGACCCGAGTACGCCGCGTCTTCCAACGTGGACAATGCTTACCGGTTACAAGGCAAAGCTCTGATCATCATCGGCGAAATGGATGGCAACGTGGACCCGGCGTCGTCGCTACAGGTGGTCAACGCGTTGGTGAAGGCCAACAAGCATTTCGACATGCTCTATATACCCGGCCAGGATCATGGAGTGGGCGTGCTGAGCACCCAGCACTACCTGCAGGACTACTTCGTCCATAACCTGCTGGGTGTCGAGCCCCCCGATTGGAACAAGGTCTCGCTACTCCCCGAGCCCTCCAACACCGCCGGCAACTAAGCATCTGTAAGAAAATAAGTGTAGCAATTAAACCATTTCCGGCCTAGAATGTTCTTGTGGCCGACGAAGGTGAGATCAAGCAGCGCTTCTCTCAGTTGGAGGCTTGGCTGGATGAGCGTACGCGACGGTTGTGGGCGGCTGCGGAAAGCGTGGCCCACGGGCGGGGAGGCATATCGCTGGTGGCGCGCGCCAGTGGCGTTTCCAGGCGGGCCATCGCTGTGGGTTTAGCGGAATTGCGAAAGAAGCCGGAGCGCTCCCAGCGGACCCGTTTGCCGATTCGGCAAAAAGGTGGTGGCCGCAAGAAGGCAGCCCTCAAGGATCCGGATCTGCTGGTCGATCTGGAGAAACTCTTGGAACCAGTTACGCGAGGGGATCCTCAGTCCCCGCTTCGTTGGACCTGCAAGAGCGTGCGCAATCTGGCCGACGAACTGCGGGCCCAGGGACACGATGTGAGCCATATGCTGGTTGCGGAACTGTTGCACGAACAGAAGTACAGCCTGCAGGCGAACCGCAAGACCAAGGAAGGCTCCTCGCATCCGGACCGCAATGCGCAGTTTGAATACATCAACGCGAAGGCGACGGAATTCCTGAAGAGTGGCCAGCCGGCTATTTCCGTGGACACGAAAAAGAAGGAACAGATCGGGGACTACAAGAATGGGGGCTGCGAATGGCGGCCAAAGGGCCAGCCCGAACCGGTCCAAGTACATGATTTCGGAAAGCAAAAAGACGTTCCCTACGGAGTTTACGATCTGGGGCAGAACGCAGGTTGGGTCAACGTTGGCACTGATCACGACACGTCAGCGTTCGCCGTCGAGAGCATCCGTCGATGGTGGAACATGATGGGCCGAGAAGCGTACCCCGAAGCCCGTCAGCTTCTGATTACAGCAGACAGTGGAGGCAGTAATGGATCGCGAAGGCGGTTGTGGAAACTGGAGTTGCAGAAGTTGGCCGACGAAACCAGGCTGGAAATCTCAGTCTGCCACTTTCCGCCGGGAACCAGCAAATGGAACAAGATCGAGCATCGCCTATTCTCCTTTATCACCAAGAACTGGCGCGGCAAACCGTTGGTGAGCCATGAAGTCATCGTCAACCTGATCGCAGCCACCACCACAAGAACCGGCCTTCGCGTTCAAAGCCAGTTGGACACAGGCAAGTACCCGAAAGGAATCAAAGTGGGCAAAGAGGAGTTTGCCGCCCTCCAAATGCGCCGCGACACCTTCCACGGCGAATGGAACTACGCCATCCTGCCTCGCTCATTTTTCAAGGACCGGCTGGTGACAGACGTCCAATAGAGTATGGCATTGGCACTTTTACGGACCGATCGCGATAATAACTGGAGAGCTTTATGAATATGCCTCGCACTTCGAAAACCGGCTTATCCGGAAGACTGGGGACAGCCTTGGTGGTGGTGCTGCTCGCATCCTCCGCCCCCCTGTACGCTCAGCGCGACAAAAAGGACAAGCCTTCGTCTCCACCCGCGCATCAGGCGGCCCCCCATGAGAGCCGTCCGGCTCCCGCCCGGCAGGCCCCGCAGGCGGCGACGCCGCACCCGAGCGCACAGCCGTACCATCCACCCACACCCCGCGGTCAGCCCAGTGGGGGCCAGGTTACGCGTCAGAACAGCGGCCAGGGTCAATCGGGCCAATCCGGTGGACGCCCGAATACCGGGCAGCCATCGAGTCAGACGATCCATCCGACGCCCAGCCAGGGTCAACCCAGCCAGCCGGCCTCCGGCGGCCAGGGCACCCGTGGCAACTCCGGTCAGACCGGCACGGGTCAGCCGAGCGGTGGACGACAGTTCGGTGGTGGAGGCCAGCCTGGCCAACATACCGGACAGACCGCCACGCCGAGCGGCGGCCAGGGCACTCGCGGGAACTCCGGCCAGACCGGCACCGGCCAGCCGGGCGGTGGACGACAGTTCGGTGGTGGGAACCAGCCCGGCCAACATACCGGACAGACCGCCACGCCGAGCGGCGGCCAGGGCACTCACGGCAACTCCGGCCAGCCCGGCATGGGTTCACCCAGCAGCGGACGTCAATTTGGTCAGAACGGCGGACACCCCGGAGGGGCGTCCCAAGTGGTCCGGAGCCGCAACGGCGGAGAGGTTTACAGAGGCAACAACGGAGCCATCCGCGAGGTGCACACTCCCGGTGGAGCGGTGATCCATCACGCACCCGATGGCATCCGGCGCGTGGAAATGACACGGCCGGGCGGCCGCGTGGTGGTCGCCAGCGAACACGGGCGGGGCGGTTATGTTCAGCGGCCTCTCATCGTGAACAACCGGACCTACGTCCAGAGGACGTACATCTCTCACGGTGTGTCGTACGCCCGGGTCTACCGGCCGTACAGCTACGGTGGAGTGGTCTTCCACATATATACTCCCTACCGTTTCTATCGGCCCGCGTTCTACTCCTACGTTTTTAACCCCTGGGCCAGACCGGTCTACTATAGCTGGGGCTGGGGCGGCAGTCCGTGGTTCGGGTTCTATGGCGGCTGGTTCACACCCTACCCGTACTACGCGAGTCCCTCGCTGTGGCTAACGGACTATCTGATTGCCAGAACGTTGGAAGACGCCTATCAGGCGCGTCTGGATGCGGCGGCTTCCGTGCAGGCGCAGAATTACTCGGCGACGCCCTTGACACCGGATGTGAAGCAGGCCATCGCCGATGAGGTTCACCGGCAACTGGATCAGGAGAAGGCCGAACAGCAGAACCCGAATTCCGCGCAGTCTGGCGCTCCCCCACTGTTCAGCAGCAATGGCCCACAGGTTTTCGTGGTCTCGACCGCCCTTACGGTGAGTTCCGCAGGCGGGGACTGCGTGGTAACCGAGGGCGACGTGCTCCAAATGAGCGGCCCCCCGCCGCAAAATGCCCCTTACGCGGAGGTGCATGTGTTGGCCAGCAAGGGTCAGGACTGCCGTAAGGGCAGCGTGGTTTCGGTGTCGCTCAACGATCTGCAGGAGATGCAGAATCAAATGCGCGCGACCATCGACCAGGGCTTGGGCGATCTGCAATCCAAACAGGGACAGGGCGGCCTTCCGACGCTGCCGCCGGCAGCCGCGGCCCCGCCTGACAACGCCTTTGGCAACCAGGTACAGCCGGATTCCAACGCCGCCTCCGAAGTCAGACAGGCATCGCAGGAAGCCGACCGGGCGGAGCAGGATGTGGTCAACGGCCTGGATAGCCAGGGAGGTACTGCTACCATCTCACTCGGCATGACGACCAGTGAAGTAGAACAAATCCTGGGACGGCCCAGGGAAACTGCCAATGTCGGAACGAAGCGAATCTACGTGTACAAGGACATCAAGGTCACTTTCATCGACGGCAAAGTGAGCGACGTCCAGTAAGGCAAACGGAACGGCCCGCGGCCGGGGTCCTCGACCATTTGGTACCGTAACCACAGGCAGGTCGAGGACCCCGGCTGGCAATTGAAGATTCCCGACAAGGGCCACCAAGCATGCCACCCATCGGCGAAGTCCGTACCCAAGCAGCCGTCCAGACTCGGCCATCAAGGCCCACCACGAAGACATCTGGCGCTTAATTGCATCACTACATTTTTGTATTAACATGTTTGGGATGCCCGGCGTGCACCTGTAGTGGAATGCTCAGCGGAAGATTAAGGCACGTTCGGTTGCCATCAGTGAAGCGGATGGATACGACACGATGATCTCGTAGTTGGCGAAGCCCGGCGTGTTGACACCGGCGAATCTGGCCTGGGGAGATGCGGACTATCAGACGCCATACCTGACCGCCAAGACTTCTGTATACCGGCTGCGGACCAAGACTCGCGGTTTTGTTCCCGGCCCGGCAAGCGCGCGAGGCAGGCGGAAGCGCCTGGCGAAAGCGCTGTGCCACACGATCAACGTACCAGTTCCAGAGCGCGGCGAAAGAGCGGCTCGAAGTCCGCCGATCCGCCAGGCCCCGCCGCGGCCTTGGCTTTGCGCACGGCGGCTTCGGCTTGCGGCCGCGCGCATCCCAAGTTGAGCAGCGCCGACAACACGTCCTGGTCGATGGCCGAAAGCGTCGCGGCGGCCGGTGTTTCCGGCTCATCGCCGACCACTGCCGGCAGCTTGTCGCGAAGCTCCAGCACCATGCGCTCGGCGGTCTTCTTGCCAATCCCCGGAATGCGCACCAGCTTGTCCACTTCGCCGCGGCGGATGGAGTGGATGAGGTCGGGTGCCGCCAGCCCCGAGAGGATCTTCACGGCCAGCGTGGGGCCGATACCGCTCACGCCGATCAGCTTTTCGAACAGGGCTTTCTCGTCCTGGGTGAGGAAGCCGTAGAGTGCCAGGGCGTCCTCGCGCACGTGGGTATGGATGCGCAGGCGCACCTCCGAGCCGGGGTCGGGCAGGTGCGTGAAGGTGGAAACCGGAATGGTGACATCGTATCCCACGCCGCCGGCCTCCACGATGGCCTGGTTGGGATGCTTCTCGATCAACACGCCGCGCAGCAGAGCGATCATCAGTCTGTATTGTAATGTGGCGTTGGTTTCCCATGTGGGGCGGCTAGAAGCCGGCAGACAGACGACGAAAGACGATCGTCTGTCCCACTGCCTACAATAGAAGCTTGGCCAGACGCAGGTTCTTTGTAGACGCGATCCACGGCGGAATGGCGGACGTGCGCGGCGAGGACGCCCGCCACCTGACGCGTGTGCTCCGCGCCGAATCCGGCCAGCGATACGAGATCTCCGACAGCCAATCGGCTTACCTGGCGGAGATTGTGGAAGCCCGAAGCGACCGCGTGGTCTTCCGCATCATCGAGCCCATCGAGACGCCCGCGGTGCCCGTTCGCATGACACTATGCGCCGTCCTTATCAAATTCGACCGGTTCGAGTGGATCATCGAAAAAGCCACCGAACTCGGCGTGGACCGGATACTCCCGGTAGAGACAGCCCGCTGCGAAAAGGGCCTGCTGGAAGCTTCCCGCAAACGGACCGAGCGGTGGACGCGCATCGCGCGCGAGAGCAGCCAGCAATCGCGCCGCCTGCGCGCGCCCGAAATCCTGCCGGCCGCTCGATTCGACCGCTGCCTGACCACGGAGGCGGACTACCGGTTCTTCCTCGAAGAGACTACCGCCCCGGCGCTGTTGCGCATGTTGCCGGATCGCCGGTCGGATGCCGACCGGATCGCGCTCCTCACAGGCCCCGAGGGTGGGTGGACGGATGCGGAACGGCACGCCGCCGCGGCAGCCGGCTGGCAGCCGGCTTCCCTTGGGCCCCAGGTGCTTCGCGCGGAAACAGCCGCAACAGCCGGGATCGCCATCTTGATGAACGCATGGCTGGTCTGATCGAAAAGCGCACACCGCCCGAATGTCACTACAATGAAGGATTGGGTCGGGACACCGGGATTGAATCCTTTCGAGCTTATTCTAATCGTCGTTTTTGTCTTGGCGCAGTGGCGAATCTCCGTGCTGCTGCTGCGCGCCGCCGTCCGTCGATTCTCGGGACGAGCGCTCATTCTCGCGCGAACCGCGGTTTTCCTGTTGGATGTCCTGCTGGTCATGGGCTATTTGTGTTCGTGGTCGGATCTGATGTCGCGCCTCGGAATCCCCGGGCGGCCGGCAATGTTGATCGGCGCGTTCACCCTAGCCTATGGCTTGGCGGCGAGTGCCCTGCTTGCGGTGCGTACGGTTCTCCTGGCGGTGCTGAAGCATTTCGCATCCGACGTCGACCCCGGCCGCCGTCGTGTGCTGAGTGCCGCGGGAAACACTCTGATGGCGGCGCCCCTCGCGGTGATGGGCTACGGCTCGCTGATCCAGCGTACCGATTTCCGCGTCCGCGAGATTGACCTGCCTATTCCCGGGCTGCCGGGGGATCTGGATGGCCTCCGCGTTCTGCAACTCAGCGACATCCACCTCAGCGCCTTTCTTAGCGAGGCCGAACTGGCCCGGGTGATCGATGCGGCCATCGAACTGCGGTCGCACCTCACCGTGATTACAGGGGACCTCATCTCGAGCCGGGGCGATCCCCTGGACGCCTGCATCCGGCAACTGGCGCGCCTCAAGGCCGACGCGGGCGTGTTCGGGTGCATGGGCAATCACGAGCGCTACGCCAAGGTCGAGGACTACACCAGGCAAGCCGCCGCCCGGGTCGGGATTCGCTTCCTGCGAAGCGCATCTCAGCCCATCCGATTCGGGAATTCCATCCTCAACCTGGCGGGCGTGGACTACCAATCCCTGGCCGGAAAAAAGCAATATCTTCGCGGCGCGGAAACCCTGATCCTGCCCGGCGCCTGCAACGTCCTGCTCTCTCACAATCCCGACGTCTTTCCGGTGGCCGCCCAGCAAGGCTATAATCTACTGCTGGCGGGGCACACACATGGCGGACAAGTCACGGTCGAGATTCTGGACCAATCCATCAATCCCGCCCGTTTCTTCACACCTTTCGTTTACGGCCTTTATCGTTCGGGATCGGCTACCGCGTACGTCACGCGCGGCATCGGAACCATCGGCATTCCGACGCGTATCGGGGCGCCTCCGGAAATCTCCCTCCTGCGGCTCAGAAAGGCTTAAGCCCGTATCCCCGTGCGCTATCTCATCCTGAGCGACCTTCACGCCAATTGGGAGGCCCTGGAGGCCGTGGCCCGGGATGCCGCCGGCCGCTACGATCGGGCTCTCTGCTGCGGCGACCTGGTGGGCTATGGGGCCGACCCGAATGCGGTCGTGGAGTGGGTTCGCGCCAATTGCAGCATCGTGGTGCGGGGCAATCATGACAAGGCCTGCACCGGTCAGGACGACCTGGAGTGGTTCAACCCGGTGGCCCGTGCCGCCGCGATCTGGACGCAAACCCACCTCACCCCCGAAAACGCCGACTGGACCCGCGCGCTGCCGCAAGGTCCGATAGTGGAAGGTGGGTTCCAGGTGTTGCATGGGTCGCCTTTCGACGAAGACGAGTATGTGCTCGCTCCCGAGGAAGCCGGGCAGGCCTTCGAATACCTGGAGTACCGGCTGGCCTTCTTCGGCCACACCCACGTGCAGGGCGGCTTCATCTGGAACCATGCCCGCGTGGAGACCATCCTGTGCGCACACGGAGGAGGCGATCCGCAGGACATGGAGATTGACCCCGAGTGTGCGTATTTGATCAACCCCGGTTCGGTGGGCCAGCCGCGCGACGGCGACCCGCGGTCGGCGTACGCGCTCTACGATTCGGATTCGCACGTGGTGAGTTACTGCCGCAGCAGCTACGACGTGTCGCGCGCCCAGAAGAAGATTCGCGATTCGGGCCTACCCCCGATTCTGGCCGACCGGCTATCGCTGGGACGGTAACGCGGGCATTCTTGCCTGTGTTGGTTTTGTGCCACGTGCAGTTCATGCCGGTTCTCACTGGCGGGGTCCTGGCCAGATCAGGTCACTCGAATTATATGGGCTCTCGGCTCGACCTACCAGCTACATCCGGACCGGCCGGAGCGTCGATCCGGAAGTATTCCAACTCCTTCCCTTCCGCGGACTCCGCGCGTTTAATGCAGCGCATGCCGAGCTTCAACAGCACTCGTTTCGAAGCCAGGTTTCCAGCCATGACTACGGCCATTACCCTGTCCAACTGCGCCACCTCGAAGGCATACTGCAACAGCCTGCCGCCGGCTTCGGTAGCAATGCCGCGTTTCCAGGACGCACGGCGAAGGACATAGCTGAGACCGATTTCGTCCGAGGGACCCCACCAGGGCCGAAGCTTGCTCAGTTCTGTCCAGCCGTGGATAGCACCGGTACCCTTATCCTGGATTGCCCAATGGCCGAACTGGAGGCGTAGGTGGTCCAGGTAGACGATGGCCTCGGCGCCCCGTCTGGCTTCCTCTGGCGGGCTTGGACCGTCCCACAGGAACCGGTTGACTTCCGGATCGGTGGCCAGGTCGGCGAGCCAATCCACGTCCGCCGCCGTCAGCGGACGGAGAAGGAAGCGCGGGGTCTCGAGTTCCATGCGGTATTTCCGCCGCCAGACCTCTTCGATGTCCAAGCCTCCAGCTTAACCTGGAGCATCGCCGAACGTGCCTTTGGTGGCGGGTAATCCAGAGATGAGCATTTTCCAATCCAAGGATGATCCTGAAATTAGGAATCGTTTCCAATGCAAGATGATCCTGAAATTGGGTACACCAAGACCAGGTGGATGACACTCCTTTCTTCCGGCTCGTGAGGCTCTGCAGGACGCCGTTCAGTCTTTGTCCTCCGCGACGAAAGGAGGACGTCCGAAATCAAATGAAAATGGAACCCAAGGGCGCGATCGGCGCCCGAACGTGTACTGATCGA
>JAIQFL010000145.1 GCA_020073365.1 Terriglobia bacterium
CTTCGAAACCCGCCTGCCGGCGGACGAAGGGGAGGACTGGAATCAGGTTTTGCAGAATGCCCGAACTGGATCAAACTGGCCTTGCCAAACAGCCAGCCGGTAAGGTAAAACAGGTCTGTCCAGGATGATGGTCCGTTGGCCGGTTTTGAAGTGACCCTCTATGGCCGGTTTTGAAGTGACCCCCGAGGCCGTAGGCCCGCATCTGCCGCAATTCCTCGGCGTAGTCGGGCCGCTGCCGGCTTTCCCGCTCGAACAAATGGCGCGCGTTGTAGATCAGGAACACGAACACCAACCGCGCCAGCAACCGCTCCATAGCTGTGCCCTGCCGGACGGTCGATGTCCCAGGTCTGCGACCGTGTGCGAAACCCCTGATTCTCGATTCCCCAACGGCCCTGATAAAAGCCGCACACTTTCACGCCGTGCCTTCCCGGCTGCAGGCTGGTGACGTAGTCGGTCCGGAAGATGCGGAACGCACGCTGCGTGTCCTTCCCGTTCTGATCCAGAACGGGTGAGCCATCCGGATGGGATTGTGACGCCACCACAATATTCACCGCGATTTGACGATGCGCCGGCGTTTCGTCGCTGATCAAGGTGATCGGCCGCAGCGCCGTGACCTTCACCTTCTGCGTCTCCTGGCGTCCGGAGAACTGCCGGTCCTCCTCGAACTCGCTCCAGTCTCGGTCGGGTTCTGCCAGTTGCCATTGGATGTGGCCGTTGAGATCCAACTTCTCGTCCCGCACCCGGCTGACGAAATCGATGCCGTAATCCTGTTGGAGTTCGCAAAACATCCGGAACGGACCCGCAACCGGGGGTCCGTGCCCCAATAGCCGCGATCCAGCAGCAGAATCTTCAGCCATTCCCGCAGCGGCCCCATGGTGTGATTCACGCGCGCCAACAGGCGGCGCAGCATGGTGATTTCACTCTCTTCGAGCCCGCCCAGGATGTAGCCCACGATCAACCACAGTCGTCCTGGAGGTTGAGCAGGACTAATAATTTGTAGCCATAGGCGCCGTCGCTGATGCGTCGCGCCCCTTGGTAGCCGCGCCCGTGGCGAATCAGGATGTCATGTCCATCTGCGGCATATACCCCGCCGCGCAACCAGCGCTTGTGCCGGATCACCTTCAGGTGTTCGAGAAATCCAGCTTCCAAGTCCGCTTCCGTGAAGCGGCTGAGATGGTTCAGCAGCGTTTCGGTATCGATCACTCCCCGGTCCTGCGCCTGGTGCTCGGCGATCTTCTCCGCCGTGAAGCCGATGCGCTCCATCAAGTAGGCGTCCTTCGACAGCGGGCCGCAGTTGGCCGGCGTTTCAATCCCCGCCATCTCCCGCAGACACTCCACTCCGTTCAACAGCCGGTAGGAGACACCATTGTCCTTTTTCAGTTGCGCCGGGCGCATTCCAGTGGCTGCCGCCCACAGACCATGGCGCAGCATGAAATCCAGAAACAGCCGTAAATGTTTCGTGCCGGGCTGTATGCCCGTGTTTCGACCAACGATCAACAGACCATTCCGTTGCAGATCCGCGCCTTGCGGGAATACGCCGCCCGGCGGGTCTGGTCGATAGCCCTGCAGGTGAAAAAAGTCGGCAGCGGTGCATCCGAACGGCAACTGAGGGAGCAGTCTTCGGCACGCCAGAACTGACCCACCTGTGCTTTCGAACAATGACCCAGGCGGGCGGTAGCTGCGGGCGTCGCCAGCCGCCCGGGGATGGTGGCATCCGCGAGATTCCAGCCGCAGGTTCAGTTACATTACATTGTTGGTTTCGTAAGCCGCCGCCCCAGCCAGCCGCCGATGGGCGTTCGCAATCGCCACCATCATTCGCCGTTCGGCGAAAGCTCCCGTCGTCAATGCCGAAAGGTGACGCCTGCTTGCAGGTAGAGAACTTCTGGCACTCCGGAGGTAAGGACATCGTCCGGGAGAATGTGAGGTTCACGATCTACGCGTCCCAGGCTGATGCGCGGGAGTTGGAGGGGGAACTCGCGTGGGAAGCGCTTCCCGCTGCTGTGACGCTGCGCGGGTCCCGCGAACAGGGTAAGAGCTACGGCGGCCTCAGCGCCCGCTTCGCCCCGCGCCAAGGTACCGTTCCGCGCGCCAGTGGCGAACTGTTGTCAAAGGACGAAGAGCTGAATCCGCGCCGCTGGGCGGAGTTCGAAGGCGTCTACGGCGGAAAGAAGGCGGTTCTGCGCATCACGCCCGATCCGAAAAATCCGGGTACGCCCTACCAGTGGTGCCGGCGGAATTATGGATTCTTTGGCGCGTCCTTCCCCGGCAGAACCGCGACCGCGGACGGCTACACGCTGGAGCCCGGCAAAGCGCTGACGTTGAAGTTCCGCGTGCGCCTGAGCGACGTGGAGTGACAGATCGAACCGGGCCTAGGGCCATTTACCACGAAGTTTCACGAATGTGCAACCCGCACAGATTTGTGCGAGACTAGAACCGTGAAGGGGAGCGAGTTCCTGCGAAAATTGCAGCGGCTGGCCCGCCGTCGCGGTGTTCGCTTCCTGTATGAGCCCAGCCTCGGCAAGGGTAGCCACGGGCGGGTTGGCTCGGCACAGTGCCCACTACAGTGAAAGACCCCAAGAAGGAGCTGGGCACCGGACTGCTGCGCTCAATGTGTCGTGAGTTGGGGATTGAACGCCGTGACTTGTAAGGAGACGTGATGTTTACCTTTGCTTATCCCGGCATTTTCAAGCGCGATGAAGACGGGCGGTTGCTCGTCAGCTTTCCCGATTTCCCCACAGCCCACACAGACGGCGCGGATACAAACAAAGCGCTGGAGGAGGCGATTGACTGCCTGGGCAGTGTCATCGCGTTCGCCATGGCAGACAAGGCGAATGTGCCGAAACCATCCGGCCTGAAACGTGGGCAGAAACTCGTGCCCGTACCGTTGTGGATTGTGGGCAAACTGGCCCTCTATTGGGCCATCCGCGAAGTCGGAATCAGCCAATCTGAATTGGCGCGGCGCTTGAATGTACGAGAGACCGTAGTCCGAAGGATGCTCGATCCCAAGCACGGTACTCGGACGGAGAAGATTCAGGCAGCGCTAGAGGTGCTGGGCAAGCGCATCGTAACGGCCTACCACAACGCAGCGTAGTTCCCTCGGTGGAGTCCCGCAGTCTTACAGGAACTGCCGTCGCGGGGACTGACACCTACTGCAGGTTTCGCGCACATTCGGAGCATTACCTGACCTCTGACACCTCGGATGCCGAGAACGTCACGTACGGAAAGACCTCCGGGATGTGGGAGTCGTAGTGGCCATGGCGGTTCCAGGTCCACCCCACACACGGGTCGAGTGGTTCGCGGTTCCGCCCGATCTTCTCGAAACGGGAACAGTCGATGCGCCAGAGGTCGCCATCCTTGGGCGGGAGCGCGCGGCCATCGGCGATGGGCGCCAGACCCTGCCACGGGAACGCCAGTTCCACGGTCCAACCGCGGTCCGAGTGATCGCGGCGGTTGACCACACCATCCACATGTACCGCAGTCCGCAAGCCCGGGAAATCCCAGTCCAGGAATCCCCAACGTTCACCCCGCGGGTGGACGTGGCCGCCCACGCCATCCAGCACCATCGTGCGTTGGGTGGCCGGATCGAATCCGGGAAGCAGCGGGACATCCTTCCAAATCCAGAAGACTTCGTAGACCGTATTCAGCGCGTTGATCTCGACTTCGTAGTAGGCGTCCTTCCCGCCTATGAAGACCTCCACGTCGTTCTCTTCGTAAATGCGGGAGTCGCGCTCGATGAGAGTGCCCCAGACGTCGGTCTCTTCCACCCAAAAGCCGAAATAGAGATAGTCGTCGTCCCAGAGCAGGGCCACGCGCGTGTCGAACCAGGCACCCTCGCCGGTGACTATGTCCACGAAGGGCGTGGATTTCGGCGCCAACCGCCATGACGGCTCATCGAGTCTGCCATCGATGAGGATGGGGCCCGCGGCACGATAACACGTGTAGCTGGCGGGCCGCTGATGGTAACGGGCGAGCGGGTCGTAAGTCATCGTGAGACGGTAACAACGCACCAAGCGTCGAGCACGAGTGCTTGCGCCACGGCCCTACCCTCCGAAGCGCCCTCCAGTCCGCGCGGGAGGCAGCGGCGCGCCGGTGGTTTTGAGCGGGGCCAGGCCGCTACCTTGAATCCGCTGGTTGAACGCCGGAACATCCTTCTCCATCACGTTCTTATACTCCCCCTGCACGGCCTGGAGCTGCTTCTCGAGGTCAAATACCAGGCCGATCGCCGTTTCGGTGGGACCGTAGTCGGCCGAGCCTGCCACGTCGCCCGCGCCCGTTCCGATCTCGCCGTTGAGCCAGATGAAATTCTGGTACAGGTTGTACGCCGTCTGGAAGTACTTGTCGTCGCTCAGCGCATCCGCCCGCGTGATCAGCTTGTACTCCACTTCCTTCAACTTTTGGTTGATCGCGTCCAGAGTCTTGAAAAGATCGGCTTTGCCCTGGACCGTCTTCTGCTGGTCTTCTAGCTGCTTTCGCATCCACTCGATCTGGTTGGTCATGTCGGAGACGGCGGTGATGTCATCGCGCACCTTGAGTTGCAGCCTCACCGACGACTGCAGGTCGGCGTCCGAGCCATGGCTATCGGGCGTGCGTAGGATCTCGATCGGTTGCGTATAGCTCTGCCCGTCCACCGTAAGCTTCACGGTGTATTTTCCGGGGGCGGCAATCGGGCCCACCTCGGCCTGCGCCAATCCCCAGTGTGTGATGGGCCGGGAGTCCACGTTCATGAAACGCGGCTCTTCCCAGATGTGCGGATTCTCGTCCGGGGTCGTGCGGAGCGCTACGGCGCGCGGCGCTTCCCAGTGCATATCCCAGGACACCCGATTCAGTCCGGGACGGCCGGTGCCATTGGGCAGCTTGCTCACGATGGTGCCGGCGGAATCGAGTATCTCGATCGTGACCGGGTCCTTGGGCGCGGCCTTGAGCCAGTAGCTCAACCCGGCGCGCCCGCCGCGGACCACCCGGTAGGCCGGACGCGGCGCAACCAGTTTCACGGCAGCCGAGTCGGTGGCCGAGGTCTCCATCACGCCCTGCTCCAGCGGCGTGATGTCCTCCATGATGAAGAAGCCCCGGCCGTAGGTGGAAACCACGACGTCGTGGTACTGCTTCTGCACCACCACCCACGATACCGGAGCGTGCGGGAGCCCGGTCTCGAACGGCTTCCAGGTTCCACCGTCATTCAAGGTGTAGTAGAAGGCGTTTCCCGTACCGACGAACAGCATGCCCTTCTGGTTGGGATTCTCGGCAATCACGCGCGCGTAGGCCAGCGGTCCGGTGGGCAGATTGCCGCTGATTTTGGTCCAGGTCTTTCCCAGGTCCGTGGTCTTGTACACCCAGGGATCGCGGTTGTCCATCAGGTGGAAGTCGACGCAGATGTAAGCCGTGTTGGCGTCGAAATGCGAGGGCTCGATCTTGGAGACTACGCCCCACGTGGGCAAGCCCTGGATGTTTGCTGTGACGTCGTTCCAATTCTTTCCGGCGTCTGCCGTGTACCAGACCTTGCCATCGTTGGTGCCGGCCCAGATGAGACCTCTTTGCACGTCCGAAGGCGCAATCGAGAACACAACATCGCCGTAGAACTGGCCGAGATTGTCCCCCACGATGCCCCCCGACGGCGTGATGCGGCTGGGATCTTTGGTGGAGAGATCGGGGCTCAGCTCGGTCCAACTCACGCCGCTGTTGGTGGTCCTCAGGACCATCTGGCAGCCGTAGTAGATAGTGTTGTGGTCGAACGGATCGATCGCCAGCGGCGCGGTCCAATGGCAGCGGTACTTCACCTGGTTGGGGGCTGCGTCGAGCGTGTGCAGCCACGGGCTCACTGAGCGGGTGAGGTGGGTCCGAACGTCGTGGCGGGTTACTTCGTTGCCATAGCAGGATGCCCATACGATGTTGGTATCGGTGAGGTCCGGCAGCGTAAAGCCGGATTCGCAGCCTCCCAGGTTGTGCTCCCAGGCGCCCACTCCGCCGCCACCGCGTCCCCCGCCTCCGCCGCCGAATCCGCCCCTGCCTCCGGCGGCCTGTCCCGGTACGCTCGGACCGGCCTCCTGCGTAGTGCTGAGCCCGCGCATGGTGCCGTCGTCCTGCATGTTGCCGTAAATGTGATAGGGAACATCCTGGTCCACCGCGACGTGATACATCTGCCCGATGGGCAGCGTGACGCGGTTGGAGGTCGCCCCGTGGTCCGTGGTCATGAACATACCGCCGTCATGCGTAACCAGGATGCGCTTGCCATCCGGGTCCATCCAGATGTCGTGCGTGTCGCCGCCCCACCCCATCGTCCGGAACGACTTCCCGGCATCCGTGGATAACCAGAAGCTGCTGTCGGCCACCAGCACCTCGTCCGGATTGGCGGGGTTGACGTTGATGCGGATATAGTAGCCGGCGCGCCCGATCAGCGCCCGCTGCCAGTTCACTACCGCCCAGTTTTCGCCGCCATCGTCGGAGCGCCAGACGGAGCCCTGGTCGGCCGTCTGAATTAGCGCATACACGCGCTTAGGATTCTTAGCCGCAATGGCGACGTCTATCTTGCCGACCGGCGACTTGGGCAATCCGTGCCCTTCGGTGCGCCTCCAGTTGGAGCCGCCGTCGTGAGTCACGAAAACGCCGCTACCAGGTCCGCCGCTCAGCATGGCGTACGTATGCATGACCACTTCCCAAGTACCCGCGATCAACGTGTTCGGGTCGGTGGCATCCATGGAGAGGCCGGAGCAACCGGTATTCGGGTTGACGAAGAGCGACCGCTGCCAGGTCTTCCCGCCATCGGTGGTCTTGAAGACGCCGCGCTCCTGCTGCGGCCCGGTGAGTCGACCGGCGGCGCAGACGTAGACGATATCGGGATTGGTGGGGTGCACGATGATGCGGCCGATGCGCCCGGTTTCCGGAAGCCCCATGTTCGTCCAGGTCTGGCCTGCATCAACGGTCTTGTAGACGCCGTTGCCCATCATGTCGCTGTCGCGGATGGCCCACGCTTCTCCGGTCCCGGCCCATACGATTTTGGGGTTGGTAACGGAGAGCGCCAAGGCGCCGATGGCTTGCGCGGGCTGGCTGTCGAAGATGGGTACCCAGCGCTGTCCGCTGTCGGTGGACTTCCAAACGCCCCCCGAAGCGGCTCCGACGTAATACGTCGTGGGGTCGCCGGGAATTCCAACGGCTGCCGAGATGCGGTTACCTACGGCAGGTCCCATGAACCGGAATTGCAGTCCCTCGGGGGGAGCGCCGCCGCCCCCGCCGCGCCGTTGCCCAAATCCGGGAGTGGTCACTAGTGCCGTGCCGAGCAGCGCCAGGAGAAGGCTCGCTGAAGTGCGAGAACTCCCGCGCCCACGATGGATCGTATGCATGCTTCGTCCCCTAAATGGAATCGCTTGCAGTGTATATGAAAGGTTGCACCGAGGTCAAATTGTTGTTGCAGAATATAGGTGGGGCAGGGCAGGGGACCTATCCCGCCCACTGGCAAACCCATGCATCCACCAGACTCCGAGATCGCACTGCTGCTCGACCTGCTCGACGAAGCCTTCGACAAGAAGTCGTGGCACGGCCCAAATCTGCGCGGCTCCGTCCGCGGGGTCACGGCTCGGCAGGCGGCCTGGCGCCCCGCGCCCGATCGTCACAACATCTGGGAATATGCGCTGCACGCTGCCTACTGGAAATATATCCTGCGCCGGCGCATCACCGGCGAGAAGCGAGGCTTTTTTGTTCTGAAGGGCAGCAACTTCTTCGAGCGCCCCGCCGAGTTGAGCGAAGCAGCCTGGAAATCGGACGTCGCGATCCTGCTGGCCCAGCATCAGGACCTGCGGCGCGCCGTAGCGGAGTTGAGGCCTGAAATGCGCGAAGATCAGAAGAAGTGGTGCTCCATTCTGTATCTGATTCGAGGGGCCGCAGCTCACGACCTCTACCACGCCGGGCAGATCCGGCTGTTGCGGCGCCTCTCAAAGGCATGAGGCGAGGGCTCGCGGCGGCGCTTCTGATGATGCTCTCCGCGGCAGGCGCGCGTCCCGCTGGCGAGCTTTCGGCCCTGGCTCGCGACATGCTGGCCGCCCATAACGCGGTTCGCAAGAACGTTGGATTACGTCCGCTGACGTGGTCGGACAAGCTCGCTACGTTTGCCCAATCCTGGGCCGATACGCTTCTGAAGCGCGGGCAATTCTCGCACCGGCCGAACTCCGGGTACGGGGAGAATCTCTTCGAACTCCAGGGCGGCAGCGCGACGCCCGACGACGTGGTACACGACTGGGCGTCGGAATCCCTGGACTATGATTACCCTTCAAACCGCTGCCGCTCCGTATGCGGGCACTATACGCAGATTGTCTGGCGCGGTACCGTGGAGGTCGGCTGCGCCGTGGCGCGGGGCGGCGGCCGTGAAGTCTGGGTCTGTGAATACAGCCCGCCAGGCAATATTGTGGGGCAGAAGCCGTATTAGCAGAGTGGGACAGACGATCGGTTTGTGTCGTCTGTCATCCCGCGTGCCAATGACAGACAACAAAAATCGATCGTCTGTCCCACCCCCCTTACCCGAGCCGGGGAAAGCGGCTCAGCGGGAAGGTATCCACCGGCGTGGATCTCTGTTGCACCAGCACGCCGCCATCCACCACCAGGCACGCTCCAGTAATATAACGGGCGTCTTCGGTGGCCAGAAACACAGTGGGGCCGGCCAGATCTTCGGGTGTGCCCAATCGGCCCATGGGGACCACCTTGCCCCGCTCGACTGCGTCTTCCCCGGTAATGTCATAAGTGAGAATGAGCCCCGGCACTACCGCGTTGACGCGCACGCCGTAAGGCGCCAGGTCCAGCGCCATGGCGCGTGTCATGGCCTCGATGCCGCCCTTGGACGCATCGTACGCGACGTTGCCGCGATGCGCGCGGGTGGCGCCCCCGCTCGACATGTTGATGATCACCCCCGAACCCTTGCGCGCCATGATGTGGGCGGCGCGGTGTGAGCACAAGAAGGCGCCCTTCAGGTTGACTCCCAGCAGCCTATCCCACCACTCCTCGTCGCCGTCCAGGAAGTGCCGCGCCGCGTGGATGTCTCCAGCATTGTTTACCAGCACGTCCACCGTGCCGAAGCGCGCCAGGACGGCATCGAACATCGCGTCGACTTGCGCCTTGCTGGAGACGTCGGCTGCCACGGCGATTCGCTCGCTGCCGGGGATTGCTTGCGCCACCTGGTTCGCGCGCGCGGGATCGACGTCATTCACGACGACGCGCGCACCCTCCTCGGCGAAGCGCTCCACGATCGCACGGCCAATGCCGTGTCCCGCTCCGGTAACCACGGCCACTTTGTCCACAAACCGTTTGAGGTCCGTCATCCGCATTCTCCGTTGACAGCGTACCTAAATGATCTTACGATCAACATAGGTATTCCATGAACCGCTTGCGCGCCATTTGCCGGGCAGTTGCCGACTCCCCTCTGCTGGGGGTGGTACTTGCCGTGTGTTTCGCTGTGGCGCTCGGCTCCGCAGTAGCGCCGGCGCATCCCGCGCACCTTCAGGAAGCTTCCGCCGGTTGGGCGGCGACTCCGTGCTTGCCGCGACCGTTGTTCCTCGAAGCGGGTCTGGAAGCCAAGCTGGTGGGGGACTCGTTCGATTCGCATGTGCCGGCGATGCGCTCCGGACTGCTCTGGTTCGGCATCCAGCAGATTGAAGAAGGCTGCGGCCGTGAAGATCGTCATCGCATCGGCCTGCCCGACTTTGGTCCCCTCTACCGGCGTCCTCCTCCGAGTTTCTCCTAGTCAGTTCGTGCTCTGTTCAAGTTACACTCAGGGTCCACAGGTGGGACAGGCGCTTTCGCCTGTCTGCTCCAAGGCCGGAGTGTCACATTACAGCAACTTTTACTTAAATAGGAGAACTCTATATGGAACTATTTCAGAATACTCGTTTTGATTTTCTCGGCAGTAAGTGGCTGTTCATTACCGCCTCCCTGCTGCTAACTGTCGCCGGCATCGCCAGCCTTATCGTCAAAGGCGGCCCGCGCTACGGAATCGACTTCCAGGGCGGTTCGGTGATGGATGTTCAATGGGTCGGAACACCACCAGTTTCCGAGATCCGATCCGCGCTTTCCGCCCGGTTGACGGGCGTGTCCGTCGTGGAAGCCCACGACCTTACCGGCTCCAATGAGCTTCTGATCTCGACCCAGCTTGTGGGCCAATCGGATCTTACTTCGTTGCGACAGACTATCGATGACGGGTTGGCCCGCATGGGCGGGACTTACTCAGTCCGCAGCTTCGAAGTAATCGGCCCGCAGATCGGCTCCGATCTCCGCAACCAGGCCGTGCTGGCTACGGCCAGCGCATCGGCCGGAATGCTGGCCTATCTTGCCTGGCGATTCCGGTGGATCTACGGAGTCGCCGCGGTCATCGCGGTAGTGCACGACACGCTGATCACCATCGGCCTGTTTTCGCTGGCCAACAAGGAGATCTCACTAACGGTGGTCGCGGCCCTGCTCACCCTGATCGGCTATTCGATGAACGACACTATCGTGGTCTTCGATCGTATTCGCGAGAACCGCAAACGCCTGCCGCGCGAACCCCTCCGGGCGGTAGTCAATCTCAGCATCAACCAGACGCTCAGCCGGACCGCCCTCTCCTCCGGCCTCACGCTGCTCACGGCTCTGTCGCTCCTGTGTTTCGGAGGCCTGGTGCTGAACGGGTTCTCGTTCGCACTAGTGGCTGGGATCATCGTCGGCACCTACTCCTCCATCTTTGTGGCGAGCCCCATCCTGGTGGCCTGGGAGCAGTGGGTCGGAGGAGGTATCCGATGAACCGTTTGGTCAGGCAGACCCTGCTCATACTGGCGATCGTACTGGTTTGCCTCTACGGCATCGCCGGGGCGCCCACATCGTCAACGGCGCTGCGCGACAATTTTCGGCGTAACATCCGACTGGGCCTGGATCTCCGCGGCGGCGTCAGTTTCATCCTTCGCGTGAAGGTGGAAGATGTGCCCGCCGCGCAGCGGCACGAGGTGGTGGAACAGACCCGCCGCGTTCTAGAGCGCAGGATCAACGCGTTCGGCCTGGCCGAGACGCCCGTGCAGTCCTACGGCAGCCGGGGAAATGAACTGCTGGTGCAGTTGCCGGATGTTCGCGATCCGGCGCGCATTCGGCGCGTCCTGGAGAGCCGCACGGTGTTGGAGTGGTACGCCGTCCAGAGCGGCCCGTACGCAACCGCTGAGGAGGCCACGGCAGAGCACGCCGGCGTGCTTCCTCTGGGCACGAAACTGGTACCCACGGCGCCTGCCGGCACGCCCGATCGCGGCCGCGTGTGGTACCTGCTGACCGGTCCGCCGGTGATCCGCGGCACCGATCTTCGCGACGCGCGGGTGGCCTCGAGCGACATGTCGCGGCCTGTGACCACGTTCTCTCTCAGCCAGGAAGCCGCGGCGCGATTCGAGCGCTACACCCAGGCCAACCTTGGAAAGCGAGCCGCGATCGTTCTCGACCAACAGATCCTCAGCGTGCCGGTGATCGAGGACGTGATCCGCGACTCCGGTCAGATTCGCGGCGCCCGCAGCCTGGAAGAAGCGCAGGACCTGGCGTTGAACTTGCGTTCGGGAGCGCTGCCCGCCGGCGTGGAGGTCTTGCAGCAGCAGACCGTCGAACCTTCGCTGGGAGCCGACTCCATTCGCCACGGAATGCGCGCCGGCGCCGTCGGCCTGGCAGCCGTGGTCGTGGCGATGCTGGCGTACTACCGCTGGGCGGGCGCCAATGCGACCCTCGCCCTGCTGCTGAACGGCGTGCTTCTGCTCGCCGCGTTGGCGTGGTTCGGCGCCGTACTGACGCTGCCCGGGATTGCCGGCGTCATTCTGACGATCGGTATGGCGGTGGATAGCAACGTGCTCATCTTCGAGCGGATTCGCGAAGAGTTGCGCGCCGGCAGGACCGCTTCCGCCGCCATCGCGGCCGGCTTCTCCAGGGCCTTCGGCACGCTGGTGGACACCCACGTGACCACCGTAGTCTCGTGCGCGTTCCTGTTCCTTTTCGGAACGCCGGCGGTGAAGGGTTTCGCGATCACACTGGTCATCGGCCTGGTGACCAATCTCTTCACTTCGGTGTTCGTTTCCAGGGTGGCATTCGATTGGGAACTGGGCCGGCGGGCGTCCCCCGCCAGGCTCAGCATATAGCGGCTGGAGTGGGACAGACGATCGGGTTTCGTCGTCTGTCAGCCGGCTTTCAGCCTGCCAACGCCTGCATTCATGAAGGCGTTCCGGTGTGCGGCCCAGTGCCGCTCCCGCCCAATCCGCCCTACTTGAAATCCTCTTCGAAGAACTCGAGCGATCCCCGCGCGGACGTCCGCCCCTGCTCGCTCTTGCGGAGTTGCGCGCGGCGGATTTTGCCTGAGATCGTCTTCGGCAGGTCGGAGAACTCCAACCGGCGGATGCGCTTGTACGGCGCCAGATTCTGCCGGATAAAAAGGAAGAGCTCGCGCGCCAACTCCTCACACGGCGTGTACCCGGCGCGCAGCACGATGAAGGCCTTGGGCACGAAACTCCTCACGGGATCGGGGCTCGGCACCACCGCGGCCTCCGCGACGGCGGGGTGCTCGATTAGTGCGCTCTCCAGTTCGAACGGGCTGATGCGGTAGTCGGAGGCTTTGAACACGTCATCGGCGCGCCCCACGTAGGTGAAGTATCCGTCTTCGTCGCGCGATGCAATATCTCCCGTGTGGTAGAAGCCTCCGCGTTGCGCTTCGGCGGTCATCCCGGCCTCGCCGGCGTAGCCCAGCATCAGTCCGGCAGGACGCGCCGAGAGGTCCACGCAGATCTCGCCGTCGCTGGCGGTTTCGATACGGTAGCCCGGCAGCGGCCGGCCCATCGACCCGGGCTTCAGCCTCTGGCCGGGCGGATTGCCGAGCATCGCCGTGGTTTCGGTCTGGCCGTAGCCGTCGCGGACAGTGATGTCCCAGGCGGCCCTCACCTGCTCGATGACCTCGGGATTCAGCGGCTCGCCGGCGCTCGCCAGTTCGCGCAGTTGAACCCGGTAGTCCACGAGCCGCTCCTGGATCAGCATACGCCACACGGTCGGCGGCGCGCACAGCGTGGTCACTCCTTTGCCGCTCAAAATACGGAGCACGTCTTTGGCGTGGAAGCGCGAGTAGTTGTAGGTGAAGACCGTGGCGCCTGCGTTCCAGGGCGCGAAGAAGCAGCTCCAGGCGTGCTTGGCCCAACCCGGCGAGCTGATGTTCCAGTGCATATCGCCCGGCTGGAGACCGAGCCAGTACATGGTGGAGAGGTGTCCCACCGGATAACTCTCGTGGGAATGCAGGACCAGTTTGGGTTTCGCCGTCGTGCCCGAGGTGAAGTACAGCAGCAGGGGATCGCTGGCACGGGTCGGCCCATCGGGCCGGAAGTCCGCGGAGTGCTGGTGCGCATCCTCGAAACTCAGCCAGCCGGGCACGTGTCCACCCACGGAGATGTGCGAAAAGCCCGGGATGGGCGGCCCGGAGAGCGCCACGGCTTTTTCTACTTTCTCCGCGTGGATCGCTCCCGCGACAACGTGGCGCACGGCGCCGCGGTCCAGGCGGTCGCGTAGATCTTCGGGACCCAGCAGGCCGGTCGCGGGGATCACCACGGCCCCAAGCTTGAACGCCGCCAGCAGCGTTTCCCAGAGAGCGACCTCGTTGCCGAGCATCACCAGGACGCGGTCGCCCCGTCGCATACCAGCGCTTCGCAGGAAGTTGGCCACTCGGTTGGAGCGCTCCGCGAGCTCCGAGAAGCTGAACTGGGTCTCGCGGCCGCTCTCATCCACGATCCACAAAGCGGTGCGCCCGTTGCCCTTCGCCATCACGTCGAAGTAGTCCAGCGCCCAGTTGAATTCGTCCAGTTTAGGCCAGCGGAAACCGCGCCAGGCGGTCCCATAGTCGGTGCGATGCGCCAGGAGAAAATCGCGGGCCTCGAGGAATTCGGCTGCCGAGTTCATGAGTTTGATCCCCGACAGCCAGAATAGGACGTCCGGGTATGGAATTCAACTGCCTTGACGATTCTTTACGTGAAAGTCGCTTCATGTCGATAACCTGGCGCCCTCCGCAAGCGTTTCTTCAGGTGAGGGCAAGATGGTAAGGCCCTCCAGAGGAGGGGAAAATGACGAACGCTAGATTCTTTGCATGGCTTACGCTGGCGGCGGGTATGGCGGCCGCCAGCGCATCGACACTCTCGGCCCAGGACTGGCACGACATCCATCGCGATCGGCAGGATCTGAGGTTGGATTACCGCGACATCGATCACGACTACGATCGGGTGAATCGCCTGCGCGCCGATATTGCTGGCGACCGGGCCCGTTTGGACGAGGATATCCGCTGCGGACGGAGTCGAGCGGCTGCGCGGGATGCCCAGGACCTCGCTCGCGACCAGCGCGCGCTGGCCGGCGAATCGCGCGATATTCGGCATGACCAGGTTGACGCCTTTCGCGATCGCCAGGACATTCATCGCGACAATCGCGACTGGCGGTAACGGTTGTTCCGGGGGCGGGCCGTTTGCGGCGCCATTGGGGCTAAAACAAGCCCGGCTATTATAGCTGCAAACGGTTTTCCATTGGAAGACCTTCGTCCCCTCGATTCCCCTCGATACCGCCGATACCGCCGACCGGCATCATCTAGCGCCTGCGCTGCTGACGAGAAGATGCGTTCCCCGCTCCCCGAGCGCTCGCCGTATTTGGAAGCGAAAAAGCCTTCAACTCGCCCGTTAGAGGCCGGTCCCTGGTCTGCTGAGGTCCAGTGTTTGTGCCGTTCGGCTATGATTCGTGCCGGCTCCAGCGGCCGCATTTACAGTTACTTTTGTGTCGACGGGCCGCAGGCGCCGGCCGGGTTCGACGAGTCGCATGCGTTCGAATCGAATTTGTTGGCGCCGGCGTTGTCCCAGAAGATATCGACTTCGGAGTTGCCGCGAACGCGATTGTCAAACACCACCACGCCGTCCGAAGCGGTCACCGAAATCCCGCGACCCAATCCAGCCACGTCAGCAGGATAAGGCGTGACGCCCCACGGGCCACCGTTGTAGCTGATGCGATTGCCGGCAATGGTCGTGCCGTTAGTGGCGCCGTTCGTAATTCCGAACCGTCCGTTGTGAACGATCGTGTTGTCCCCGATGAAGTTGCCCGGGCCTGCGCCGGACATCATGATCCCGGCCATCAGGTTGCCCACCAGCAGGTTTTGCAGGAACTGGTTGTCCACGGTCCCGGCCCCCGCAATGTGCATGCCGCAGTTGGCCAGGTTGCTGCGCTCGATGAGGACCGCGTTGTGCCGCACCAGGTTGTGCCCGGCGTCTTGCAAACGGATGCCCACCATATCGCCATCGATCACCTGGTTGAACTCGATCGTGTTGTAGTGCGCATTCTCCAGGAAGATCTGAGCGCCGGACCCCCACACGGTGGCGGTTGTGGCCTGGTCGCCAAAGTCGCGCACCGTGAAACCGCGAATCAGGACGCTGCTTACATCCTTGAGATGGAAACCGTCATGTTCCGTGTAGTCGCCCTGTAATATGACCTCGTTCTGGTTGCCCACCGCGATCAGCTTCAGGCCGTCTTTCTCGTGGCCGGTAATCTCCACCGTGTGATGGTAAGTACCGGGGCAGACCAGAATGGTGGCGCCGCCGGGTGCCTGGGCGACGGCTTCCTGGATGGTGCGCAGAGAGTTCGGGCAGTCCGCGCCGTCATCGTCCACCGTCAGCAACCGGCCTGGCGCCGGCCGCGACGCACGCCCTACGAAGCCGTGGAACGCGTTGGTGGAGTCCTTAAAGAAACCGGCGATGTCGTTCGAGTTGTTAATCGCGCGCGCCTGCGTGGCCAGGGCTCCCGGGACCGCGATTGTGGTGAACGTGCCTCTGCTATACAGGAACCCGTAATTTACCCCGTCAGCGCCCGTGTACGGCCCAACTACATCGCCGGACAACGAGATTTCCCCGGCGTCGATCATGGTTCCTTTCGCCCCGGGGAATTCGAAGGAGACAAACCTTCCCTTCCGCAACACGTATCCGCGGATGGTTCCCGCGGTATCCCGCCAATGGCCCACGATGTCGCCGTTGGCATTGATGCCGAAACCGCAGCCCATGGTATTCGGTTCGGGGTAGGTGTAGGTGCTGTACTGGCCCTGCTTCCACAGGAACCCTTTCATCGATTCACCCGGGAACTGGGTGTGGCCGACCACCTCGCCGTTGTCGTTAAGCCCAATCGCGCCGGTATAATTGGCGCCGGGCACGTCGATTTTCGTGAATTTCCCCCCGCTGTACAGAAACGAGTGCTGTAGGCCGTCGTCGTACGTGTAATACCCGGCGATGTCCCCTACGTTGTTAATTGCCCTTCCCTGTGTGGCGGTTGCGCCAGTGAAGTCAAGGGAAGTGAACTTCCCTTGCTTCAGCAGGAAACCGTGTGTCTTCTGTGCAGCATCGACGTAAAATCCGACCGTGTCCCCGGCATCATTGATGCCGTTAACCTGCGTACTGGTCGCGCCTGGGTAGTCGATGGTCCTGAAGTTTTCCAGCGCTGCCAGCGGCGCCGCCGCCAGCGCCAGCAAGAATGCCAGCACGGCGAGTCTTTTCGAGTGAAGCTGCCTGCGATCGTATTGCCTTCCCGTGTTCATTGAAGATCTCCCTTTTCGATCTCGGGACGCCAAGCCCAACTGCTCTGGGATGAGGAGTTTCGCATCAATTGCTCCACTTGAACCAGTACTCGACTGTCGCAAATACCTGCACAGCCAGCCACCCCTGCGGTACAATTACGATGAGCTTTTAGAGGTCCCTCGGATTCGAAGCTTAGCGGCACCCTGCCTCGGGCGTCTTGAGAGAATCCTCAAAGTTTTCTCAAAGTGGCTGAAATCCTCGAAAATAAACGCCTTTTCGACTTTGGTCCGTATCGTCTGGATGCGCAGGCGAGGGTTCTGTTCCGCGACCGAACGATCGTGCCGCTGACGCCGAAGGTGCTCGACACCCTGGTAGTTCTGGTGGAACACCGCGGCGCGATCGTGTCCAAGGAGGATCTGATCAAGGCCGTCTGGCCGGACAGCTTCGTGGAGGAGAGCAACCTCTCCCAGAATGTCTCGGTTCTCCGCAAGGCGCTCGGGCATGATCCGGACAACCTTACCTACATCGAAACCCTGTCGAAACGCGGATACCGCTTCACCGCCGAGGTTCTGATCCCCGAGGTGGAGATCCCACCCACTCTCCCCGAGGTAGTCGGGAAGCCGTCCGCGGCGCAGCCCGCCGATGCGGAGCGGGCCAGCACCCCACCACCCCCGGCCACGGGCTCCCGCATGCGAGCTGCCGCGGCGGTCACGGCGGCCCTGATTTTATGTGGAGCCGTGGCGATCTGGTACTACCGGCAACCTGACGCTCGGGTTTCCGTCGTACGCTCCATCGCCGTTCTGCCGCTCAAGAATCTGTCAGGCGACTCCGGCCAGGACTACTTCGCCGACGGCATGACTGAGCTGCTCACCGCAGAAATCTCCAAGGCGCTGCGGTTGCGGGTGGCGTCGCGTACTTCCGCGATGCGCTATCGCAACAGCGACAAGCCTCTCCGCGCCATGGCGCGCGAACTCAACGTGGACGCTCTGATCGAAGGATCCGTTGTCCGTTCCGGCGGCCGGTTGCGCATCACCGTGCAACTCATTCATGTGGCATCCGACCGTCATCTCTGGGCGGAGACCTACGATCGGGAGCTCACCGACGCTTTGGTTCTTCAACAGGAGATCGCACGCGCCGTGGCTCATGAGATCCGGGCCAGCACCGCGCCGGTGAGCGGCAACCGCTCAGCGCGGATCAGCCCCTCCGCGTTCGAGGCCTACCTGCGCGCGCGGTATTACCTGGACCAGCGCACGGCTGACAGCATTCCAACGGCCGTCTCTTGGTATCAGAAAGCCATCGCCGACGATCCCGCGTACGCGCGCGCTTATGCAGGTCTGGCGGATTGCTACAACCAGCTCGGCACGGTCATGATTGGGGGCTGGTCCCCTTCGGAATCCCGGAAGATGGCCATCGCCGCCGCGAACCGTGCTCTCGAGATCGATCCGGAGCTGGCCGAGGCGCACGCTGCGCTGGGCTATTCGAGTCTCTACGACTGGAACTGGGACCGCGCCCGTGAGAGCCTGGAGCGAGCCATCGCCCTGAATCCGAATTACGCGCCGGCACACCTCTGGTTGGCCCATTACCTGGCTGCGCGCGCCCAATTCGATCAGGCCTTGCAGGAGGTTCGCCTCGCCCGCGATCTGGATCCGCTCTCTCCGATCATTCAGACGCAGGTCGGCTGGATCCTGAAGTTCGCTGGGCGCCCCTCCGAGTCCATCGTGGAATTCCGGAGGGCGCTGGAAATGGAGCCGGGCTATCAGTGGGCCATGTGGCAGCTCGGTGGCGCATTGATGGCCGCGCGCGACTATCGCGGGGCAATTCAGGTCTTACAAGAAGCGCTAGAGCGCAACCGCGCCCCCTCCGGTCTCGCCACCCTGGGACATGTGTATGCATTGGCGGGGGAGCGGCGGAAGGCGAAGAAAGTGCTTGAGGAGTTGCTGGCGCTCTCGCGGCAGCGCTACGTTCCGCCTCAGTGCTTTGTGGACGTGTACTGGGGGCTTCGGGATCGCGACAAGGTGTTCGAGTGGCTCGAAGAGTCGTATCGGGAGCGCTCCAACAGTTTGTTGTGGCTGGGAATCTCGGCCGACATGGACTGGCTCCGCTCCGATCCGCGACTCGACAACCTGCTGCGCAGGATCGGCTGGAAGTGAAGGACGCCGCCAGCAGCGATGGCTGTCCGGCACCGCCTTTACCAGCCGATTCTTCGCCACTGCAAGATCCGAGACCGAACTCGAAACTCATCAATGTGGCTCGGAATCACCGGGGAAGCCCCTCGATCAGTTTCGGGTGCTGGGTGGGGCGGACCCCTTGGGCGGACCCCTTGGGCGGACCCCCTGGTACGCAGCCGACCCAGGGCACCCTCTGGGCCATCGGCTTGTCTTCGGGAAAAAGCCAGAATATCGACGGTCGAGCGCGGGATGGGCGACCAGGGGGTCGCCCCACCATCGGTTGCCGCCGGGCTCACTTTTGTGTTGACGGGCCGCAGGCGCCAGCCGGGCTCGACGAGTCGCATGCGTTCGAATCGAATGTGTTGGAGCCGGCTTTGTCCCAGAAGATATCGACTTCGGAGTTGCCGCGAACGCGATTGTCGAACACCACCACGCCGTCCGAGCCGGTCACCGAAATCCCCCGTCCCAATCCAACCACCGCGGCAGGATAAGGTGTGGCGCCCCGCGGTCCACCGTTGTAGCTGATGCGGTTGCCTTCGATGAGCGTGCCGTTGGTGCCGCTGTTGGTGATTCCGAACCGCCCGTTGGAGAGGATACTATTGCCGGCGATGTGGTTGCCCGAGCCTGCGCCGGAGAGCATGATGCCGGCCATCTGGTTGCCCGCAAGCAGGTTGAGAAGAAACTCGTTTTCGACAGACTGGGCGCCTTGCACGTGGATGCCGCAGTCGGCCAGGTTACCGCGCTCGACGAAGTTCGCGTTGTGCTGCACCAGGTTGTGGCCGGAATCCATCAGCATGATGCCTTGCATGTCGCCGTCGATCAACTGGTTGAACTCGATCGTGTTGTAGTGGGCGTTCTCGAGGAAGATCTGTTTGCCATCCCCCCATACCGTGGCGGTGGTGGCCAGGTTGCCGAAGTCGCGCACCGTGAAGCCGCGGATCAGGACGTTATTCACATCCTTGAGGTGGAAGCCATCGCGTTCCGTGTAGTCGCCCTGCAAGACAACGTCGCTCAGCCCGCCCATGGCGATCAGCTTCAGGCCGTCTTTCGCCCGGCCGGCAATCTCCACCGTGTGGTGGTAAGTTCCGGGGCAGACCAGGATCGTGGCGCCGGCGGGCGCCTGGGCGACGGCTTCCTGGATGGTACGAAGAGAGTTCGGGCAGTCCGCGCCGTCATCGTCGACCGTCAGCAACCGGCCGGGAGCTGGCCGCGACGCACGCCCGATGAAGCCGTGGGTCTTGCTCGCGGAGTCCTGATAGAACCCCACGATGTCGTTCGAGTTGTTCATCCCACGCGCGTACGTCATGGCGGCTCCCGGGACCGCGATCGTGGTGAACGTGCCCCTGCTATACAGGAACCCGTAAGTTTTGCCATCGGAAGCCGTGTACGGGCCAACCACATCGCCGAAGGACGAGATGCTACCCACGTTGGTCATGGTCCCTTTCGCCCCGGGGAATTCAAAGGAGACAAACCTGCCTCTCCGCAACACGTATCCGCGGATGGTCCCCGCGGCATCTTGCCAATGGCCAGTGATGTCGCCACTGTTATTGATGGCAAAACCGCAGGCCATCTTGTTCGGTTCCGGGTAGGTGTAGGTGCTGTACTGGCCCTTGGTCCAGAGGAAACCCTTCATCAGTTCACCCGGAAACTGGGTATGGCCGACCACCTCGCCCTGGGCGTTGAGCCCGTAGGCGGCGGTATAGCCGGCGCCAGGCACATCGATCTTCGTGAATTGGCCGCCGCTGTACAGGTATCCGTGGTCCACGTTGTCGGCGCCGCCGTAAAAGCCGGCGATGTCCCCGCCATTGTTGATCCCCATGGCGTACGTGTAGCCGGCGCCAGGGAAGTCGATGGAAGTGAACTTGCCTTGCTTCAACAGGTAACCGTGGGTCTTGTTGCCGGCGTCGATGTACAATCCGGCCATGTCGCCGGCATCATTGATGCTGGCGACCCGCGTGGCTGTCGCGTCCGGGTAGTCGATGGTCCTGAAGTTGTCCAGCGCTGCGAGCGGCGCCGCCGCCAACGCCAGCACGAATGCCAGCGCGGCGAGTCTTTTCATGGCACGAAGTTGCTTGCGATCGTAGTGCCTGCCCGTATTCATTTCAGATCTCCTTATGCTGCTTTTGCGGCCTTCTGTGAGAAAGCCGGTATCTCTCTGCACAGCGACATGTGGTGGATCTCCGACTGTGGCAAATATCTGCACACGGCCGTGGCGCGCCGTCGCAAATATCTGCACCGGCGTGCCGCCCGGCGGTACAATCGCGATAGGCTTCCCGAGAGAGCCCAGCGTCTGCGCGTGGCCCTCTACTCTCATTACCGGAATGCGGAACCGAAACCTGTAATGGCGCGAGGCTTTATTTCTGACAGGGCCGGTTCGCCTTCGAGCATGGAAGACGCCTCGCAACACGACATCACGCGGTTACTCCAGAACTGGCGTCAAGGCGATCAAGGGGCACTCGGGCAGCTTGTTCCGTTAATCGGGCGCGACTTGCGGCGCATCGCGAAGCAGCGGCTGGGGAGAGCCGGCCATGCGGATGCCAGTTTGACCGCTACCTCGCTGGTGCAGGAAGCCTACATTCGGCTGTTGGGGGACCAGAAGGTGGACTGGCAGGGGCGCGCTCATTTCTTCGCCCTGTGCGCGGAGATCATCCGTGGCATTCTGGTGGATCATGCGCGCGCCCGCTATGCCGCCAAGCGTGGCGGCGGGGCGCCCCACGTTCCTCTGGAGGAGGCTTTGGTGGTTTCCGAGGAACGCGCTCCGAACCTGGTCGCCATTGATGATGCTCTCCGGGAGTTGGCCAAGGTCGATCCGCGCAAGGGCCGGGTGATCGAGTTGCGTTTCTTCGGAGGGCTGACCGTCGAGGAGACGGCCGACGTCCTGCATATCTCGCCTGACAGCGTAGCGCGGGACTGGCGACTGGCAAGAATGTGGCTGATGCGGCAGATGGACAGGGCGGCTTACAATGGCGCAAATGGAATGGCGACGGGTTGAGGATCTCATCGAGCAGGTAATGGCGATCGAGCCCGCCCGGCGGCCCGCGTTCCTGGAGCAAGCCTGCGCCGGCGATGAGGGGTTGCGCCGGGAAGTAGAATCGCTGCTGGCATACGAAGGACGGGTCGAGCAGTTCCTGCCCACCCCGGCACTGGATCTGCTCAGCGGCGGCAGCGTCGGCATCGCCGGCGAGCCGGCGAGATTCCCGGAAAGCCAGGAAGTCGGCCCCTATCGCATTGTGGCCCTCATCGGGTGCGGTGGCATGGGAGAGGTTTACCAGGCCAGGGATACGCGTCTGGACCGCGATGTAGCCTTGAAGTTTCTGCCGGCGGGTTACGTGGGTACCCCGGATACGCTGGAGAGGTTCCGGCGGGAGGCGCGGGCTATCTCCTCGCTGAACCATCCGAACATCTGCACGCTCTACGATGTCGGGGAACATGAGGGGCAGCCTTTCCTGGTGATGGAACGGATCGAGGGCCAATCGCTCAAGCAACGGCTGACGGGCAGCGCACTGCCGGTGGGCGAAGCGCTCTCGATTGCGTCGCAGGTCTGCGAGGCATTGGAGGCGGCCCACGCCAAGGGCATCGTGCACCGGGACATCAAGCCGGCCAATATCTTCATTACCTCTCGCGGGCCGGTGAAAATCCTGGATTTCGGGCTGGCCAAGCTGCGCTCCGAACCTCTCCCAACTTCCGAGGCAACGTTGGACTCTCCGGAAACTTCGCCCGAGGCCGATTCCCGCGGGGACGAGGCTACAAGTTTCCGCATAGTTTCCACCGCGGGCTGCCCCGCGGCTAGCGGCTCCGCGGCTTCGCCACCCGAATCCACGATCACTGTTGTGGGGCGGGCCATGGGCACGGCGAGCTACATGTCGCCGGAGCAGTCCCGCGGCGAGGATGTGGATGCCAGGAGCGACCTCTTCTCTTTGGGCGTGGTGCTGTATCACATCACTACGGGGACGCGGCCATTCCAGGGAGACACGCCTGCGAAGACGGTGGAAGCGATCCTCGCCAGTGAGCCTGTCCCGCCGCGGCTTCGGAATCCTGCCATCCCCGTCAAGCTCGAACGGATTATCCTCAAGGCTCTGGAGAAAGACCGGGCAGCACGGTACCAGACAGCCGGGGAACTGCGAGCCGGCCTGGAGCGTCTCCGGATGCCGGCGCCCTGGCGCAGCCGATTGCTGGCGGCAGTGGCCGCGGCATTGCTGTTATCGCTGGGCATCTCACTCACCGGCATGAAACTTGGGTGGTTCGGCGAGCCGTCCGCAATGCCCGAGCTGAAGATCCGGCAGGTGACGAACAATCCGCCGGAAGATCCGATTCCTCGAGCTTCCATCTCGCCCGACGGAGCGTCCCTGGCGTACGTGGACCTGACCGGTCTCCACATACGCAGGATCGACACGGGAGAGACTCGTAGCTTTCCGGCGCCCGAAAACTACTGTTTCCGGTGAACCAGCGTAAGCTGGTTCCAGGATGGAACCAAATTACTGATCAGTGGCCCTTTCGGCCCCAACGATCATTTGGGGATCTGGGTCTTCCCGCTCGACGGCGCCGCGCCGCGGAAGCTTGTGGATGGTGCCGATGCCGCCGCTTTGTCGCCGGATGATTCTCAAATAGCTTATTTCGGCGGCGGCGACGCGATCTGGCTGGTAAGCGCCTCCGGCGAGAGGGCGCGCAGGATCGTTGCCGCTCCACCCGGTTACTCGCTCGACGTGGGGTTCGCCTGGTCTCCGGACGGCCGGCGGGTGGCCTATGGAAAGCGCAAGCCGGATGACTTCAGCATCGAAAGCTACCATTTGGATAGCGGCCAAACCAGTGTGATTCTTTCGGATCCAAGGGGGGCGAGCTTTTGCTGGCTGCGGAATGGACGGATCGTCTACGCCCGGCACGAAGAGCCGCCGAACGAAACCAGCGACAACCTCTGGGACATCCGGGTGGATCCGAGGACCGCGCGGGCTCGCGGCAAGCCTCGGCGCCTGTCCAACTGGGGTGGCTATCTGTTCGACAATCTCAGCACCGACGCCGGCGGCGCCCGCTTGTCGTTTGGCCGCAGGCGCTTCCGGAGTACTGTTTATGTGGGAGAACTGGAGGCCGGCGGCGCCCGGTTAAGCACGCCGCGGCGCCTCACGTTCGACGAATGGATGAACTGGCCGACGGGGTGGAGCCATGACAGCCAGTCGGTCTTGTTCACCTCCGACCGCGGGGGCCGGCTGGACATCTTCCGGCAGGACGTTCAGGCGCCCGCGCCATTGGGAATCGTCACTGGCGGAGAAGAGAGAAGGGACGCGCGATTCAGCCCCGACGGCCGCTGGATACTGTACCTGAGTTCCTCTGACACCGAGGGGCGGAGGCGGGCAGCCGAGGGCCGGCTCATGCGGATCGCGCCCGGCGGGGGTGCGCCTCAACCCGTGCTCCTCGTGGCTGGGTATCCTGCGCGTTTTCCCTCCCGCGTGGGCCCAGAGGGCGCCGAACCCGGCACGTTGG
This sequence comes from Terriglobia bacterium, assembly GCA_020073365.1. GTDB lineage: Bacteria > Acidobacteriota > Terriglobia > Bryobacterales > Bryobacteraceae > JAIQFL01. Next base: position 24,179 of record JAIQFL010000145.1, read on the forward strand.
CGTTGCCAGGGGGGCTCTGGTGGCCAACGACTATGTTGGACAATCCACGTTTCCGCTGTTCCTCGGCGCCCGAAACTCTCTGCGTGCTTAGTGAGGAGATTCAAAACCAGGCGATCTTTACGGCATTCGATCCTGTAGAGGGTAGAAAGGGTGAATTGGCGAGGATCGGCGCCCCGCTTCCGGACTCCTGGGACTTATCGCCGAATGGACAGTGGATTGCCCTAAGCTGGAAATGGGGCGGAAGCCGCATCCGGCTAATTTCTCTGGCTGGCCAGCCGCCGCGCGACATTTCCCTGGATGGGTGGAACAATATTGAATGCGTGGCCTGGGCGGCGGATGGAAATGCTTTGTTCGCGACCTCCTGGGCTTCGAAAGATCCGCCCCTGCTGCGCATATCGCTCAATGGCGAAGTGAAGCTGCTGCACAAGGGGCTGTTCCACGTGGAGAACCCAGTTCCGTCTCCCAACGGCCGCTACCTCGCGTTTGGAGAAAACACGATGGAAAGCAACGTCTGGGTGGTCCAGAATCCGCGGTAACGTCAGGTCGGTTTGCGGCGTAACCTTGTCGCGACCTGTCGTAGATGCACCGCGTCAGTTTTCCATGTCCCCTATCGCCGAGCGCTGACCAGTTCCTTGCCTGCTCACCCCGATTGACACACCCTAACCGCGCCTATATAGTCGATAGAGAATGAGGTGATTCTCATGACGGGTCGAGTTTCGCTCGCCGTACTGCTCGCAGCGGCGCCCACACTGGTGGCACAGTCCCTTGCCGGCCTATGGGACGCAAACGTAACGGTGAACGGTGTCGACATCCCGTTTCGCATGGAGTTCTCAGGCTCCGGGCCGTCCCTCAAAGCCTCGTTCTTCAATGGCTACGAGAAGGTCACCTCCACCAGCGGACGATTCGAAAATGCGGCGCTAGTGGCGAGCTTCGACTACTACAACTCCAAACTGGAAGCCGCGTGGAAAGACGGCCGCCTCCAGGGTGCGTATCGCCGGGACGGTAGGACTTATCCCTTCCAGGCGAAACGATTCTCCCCATCTCTGCTCACCGGCGCGGACGTCCCGGCGATTTCCGGCCTGTGGGAGGTTGGGCTTCAGAGTTCCAAAGGCGAATCGGCCTGGCGCCTCATCGTGCGGCAATCCGGACCTGAAGTCTCGGCGGCAATCCTGCGGGTAGACGGCGACACCGGCATGCTGACCGGCACGTATCGGGACGGCAAATTCATCCTCAGCCACTTCTCGGGTGCCCGGCCTTCTCTCTTCGAGGTCACGCCCCAGAAGGACGGCACCCTCGAGATCGTCCAGAATGGCAGGAACAAGATGACGGCCGTGCGTTCGGCGGATGCCCGCGCCAAAGGACTTCCGGAGCCGGCGGACCCATCGCGTCACACCAGCATGCAAGACCCCACCGAACGCTTCCATTTTCGCTTTCCGGATCTGGACGGGCACATGGTTTCCGACGCCGACACGCGCTTTCTGGGGAAGGTCGTGATCGTAGCGATCGGCGGAAGCTGGTGCCCCAACTGTCACGACGAAGCACCGTTCCTGGTGGAGCTATATCGCAAGTACCATGCCCGGGGCCTCGAGATCGTGGGACTCTCGTTTGAAGAGGCGGAACAACTGAAAGATCCGGCGCGGCTGCGTGCCTTCATCAAACGCTATGGAATCGAATACCCCGTGTTGCTCGTGGGTGAAACCAGCGAACTGAAAGACAAACTACCGCAGGCCGTGAATCTGAACGCATACCCCACAACTTTCTTTCTGGGTCGCGATGGGCGCGTCCGCAGCGTTCACGCGGGTTTCGCGGGTATTGCCACCGCTGACTTCCATCGCCAGTTGAAGGAAGACGTCACGGCGCTGGTCGAACGCCTGCTGGCGGAGAATGCGCCCTCGGAGCGGTAGAATGATCCGGAGCTCGCTTTGAGGAGACTCTCGATTGGGGCAGGCGCCTTCGCCTGCCAACCGATTTGTCCACGGCTTCTGAGTCTGAGGCTGATCCTCGCGTTCTTGTTTCTGGTCCGTCCAGTCGGGAATGCCCAGGTCTTGACCTCGCAGTACGACAACGCGCGGACCAGCGCCATCCTCACGGAGACGATCCTCACTCCCGCGAATGTGAATGCCGGACGCTTCGGCAAGATCTTCTCCCTGAGAGTGGATGGCGATATCTATGCCCAGCCCTTGTACCTGCCGCGCGTCGAGATCCCCGGAAAAGGCACACATAACGTCATCTTCGTAGCTACGGAACACGACAGCGTTTATGCCTTCGACGCGGAGGGCCAACCCGCCGAGCCGCTGTGGCACGTGAATTTCCTGAATGCCGGCGCCGGCATCTCCACCGTGCCCGGACGCGATGTGGCGTGCCCGTTCATTACTCCGGAAATCGGGATCACGCCGACCCCGGTGATCGACTCCCAAAGCGGAACGCTGTACGTCCTCGCTCGCACCAAGGAAAGCCCAGGTCTTCTCAAAAGCGGTCGCTACGCGCAGCGGCTGCATGCGCTGGCCATCACAACCGGCGCGGAGAAGTTCGGCGGGCCAGTGGAAATCAAGGCATCCGTGAAAGGCCGCGGGGCTGGCGGATCCCTGGGAGAGGTGCCGTTCGACCCCCTGCGCGAGCTTCCACGAGCGGGCCTGCTTCTGGCGGGCGGCCAGGTGTACCTGACGTGGGGCTCTTCGTGCGACGTCAGTCCCTACCACGGCTGGGTGATGGCTTATGATGCTCACACGCTGGCACAGACCGGCGTGTTCAACACGTCGCCCGATATTGCGCCGGTCGCGGTTTCGCTCGCCGCCATCCGCGCCAGCCTTGACGCCGCCGCGCCGCGCGAACTGGTAGGCAAGGACGCCAATCCGGTGAGCAGCCTGTTGTCGAAAGCCGACATCGGCGTGACGGTGACGCGCGGCACGCTGGCCGTGACCGGCA
>JAIQFL010000146.1 GCA_020073365.1 Terriglobia bacterium
CGCGCCCTGCCCATCGTCCGCGATGAGTTCCGGTCGGCTATTCCTCGATGGGTTGCTCGCCAGCATTGCCCATCTCCGCTTCACCGACATCATCAGCATAAAACTATTGCCGCATCGAACGGAATGATTTATCATCGAGCGGTAAACAGTCTCTTAACTGTTTGTCTCACTCGAGGGGACAACCCCACTGGTCACCCTGCTCTATGCTGGTGGCCGCCCTCTGCGTGGCGTTCGGGTTAGCGTCAGCTTTTCGAGACTGATGATTGCTTCGTCAAGGCGCGCACGCTTCGTCAAGGCGCGCACGCTCTTCGCGAAGTCCTGCGATCGTCTTCAGAATATCCATAGTTCGTCCTTCCCTCCAGTCGCGGGGCCAGAAATTCCCTAGGATATACCTTCCATTTATCCAGCCTTTTCTGATGATAAACTCGTTGGGCGAATTGGAACTAGGAGGATGCCTAGACCCTAGATAGGCCGAGTTCAACCGCCGCTACCGGCGTTCGAGTACCTCGATCCGGCGGGGCTGCGGGACGCTCAAGGCCGCTCCCCTCTTCCGCACGGCGTACCGCAAGACCGGCCGACTCACCGGGAACCGGATGCACGTCATGGACGTCAGCCGGCGAACCAACTCCCATTCAGAAGATCATACTGCTACGCGCGTGATTTGGTCAGCTTTGACCGCGACAATTTTCGGAGTATCGCCAAGCCAGCGAGACAAGGGGCCAAGAGGAAAAATGTGCTGGGCTCCGGAATGAGGTCAGGGGCTAGGGGAGTGATCACTGGAGTACCATTTACTATACTGAGCGTACCGCCAGCACCCAAGCCGTTGCTGCCAGCCAGGCCCGGGCAACCGATACCGATGGTGTCCGTACCTGCTAGCGTCACTCCAGCAACTTGCGTCAAGAGTCTACCGCACGGATCCGTTACGTTGGTACCCACACCGATCATCTCGTTAGCGAGAATATTTCCTTCGAACACAGAGTTTGAGCCGAGAGTCGCGGAACCTGCCCCCATCACCCAAAGAACTGGTGACGGCGCTGCATGACGTGAACAGTGGCCGGCGCTACATCAGTTCGCTGATCCAGAAACGCCTCGGCACGGAAATGCCTGCTTTCTTGCGGCGGCCGAAAAAGCTCTCCGGCGAACTTACCTCAAGGCAACGCGAAGTGCTCCAATTGGTGGCGGAAGGACGCGTTCGCAAGGAAATCGCCCAGATTCTCGGCGTCTCCGTCAAGACGGTGGAATTCCACAAGCAGAAACTCACGGAAAAGCTGGGCATCCACACCGACGCCGCCCTAACGGCATACGCCATCCGGCACGGCATCGCTTCGGCCGAGTAATGCGTTGTGATAACCAGCGCCAGCGCCAGGAACTTAGGCGACTGCCGGCGGCGTTGTCTCACGCACGCGTGCGTCCGCTTCCGCCTATCCACCCTTCTCTTGTTTCATCACCGCCACGTACCCGAGGTTTCGGTAGAGCTGGTTATGGTCCAGCCCGAAGCCCACGACGAAACGGTCGGGGATTTCGAAACAACGGTAACGGACCGGAACCTGCACGATGCGCCGCGAGTTCCGGTCGAGAAACGTACAAACAAAGAGTGAGTTGGGCGCGCGGCCGGCCAGGGTTTGCAGCAGGTAGCGAAGAGTGAAGCCGGTATCCACGATATCCTCCACCAGCAACACGTCCTCGCCCTCGATGCCCTCGTCCAGATCCTTGGCGATGCGCACCACCCCCGGAGAGCCGCTCTTGTCGGAGAAACTGGAAATGCTCAGGAAATCGATCTTCAGCGGAACCTCGATGTGACGCGCCAGTGCGGTCAGGAAGAAGATCGAGCCTTTCAGCACACCCACCAGCTTCACCACCTTCCCCTGGTAGTCGCGGGAAATTTCCGCGGCCACCTCGCGGATGCGGTGATCGATCTGCTCTTCCGTGAAGAGGACGCGCTCCAGCCCCGGAGCGATGGGCGCGCTCATGCCTCTACCGGCCTCCCCGCCAGGCCGTATTTGAAGATGAGGTTCTCAAAATCCTTCTGGTAGAAGACCTGGATATTGATGTGAGGATACAGCTCGCGGAGGAGCCGCACTTTGCGGTTCTTGCGGGTTACGTGCGCCTGTTTCATGGTGGTGAGTTCCACGTAAAGGTCGAATTCCGGCAGGTAAAAATCGGGCGTGAACGCCTCCAGGGCGTTCCCATCCCGGTCCAGTTGAATGGGGAAGCTGTGCGGCTCGTATTCCCAGGCGATGCGATAGAAGTCCAGCAGGTTGGCGAACATCTCCTCGCTCTGGTGCGCGAACATTTTGTTCCGCAGCGTGATCTTGCTGGGTGGCACGATGCCGAAGCGCGCCAGCTTGAGGCGCATCTGGAACTGAAGCTGCGCCTCGGCCGCCGGCGATAGATAGCCGCGCTCCTTCAGCCCGCCCGACGCCACGGCGGTCTCGATCAATCCGGCCATCTTCTCGGAAGTGAGCGACTCGGCATTGAGCACCAGGTCGAAGAGATCGGCGGTCGCGCGGGTCTTCCCGAACTTGGCCTTGCGGTCCGCGCGGTCGGCGGCTTCCAGTTCGAGCAGGAGCTGGCGCGCGGCCGGACGTTCCAGGCGCGAATCCAGCATCAGGTTGCCGATGCGAACATTCTCCGGCGCCACCACGTGTACCCGCAGCATCCCCAGGAAGTGGCGGGACTGCACCTCGCCGCCCACCGCGCAGTAGACCATGTGGTGTTCGGTGGCCAGCCGGGCGAGGATGGAGGTCACGAGGCTCGGGTACGCCTTGTCCGGAATCGGAGTGCCCGCGCCGAATTCCTCGTCGGTGAGAACGCGGATACGAGACTGCGTTAGCAGCTCGAATTCGAGCCGTTGCGCGGTGATGCGCGCCACCTCTTCATAGCGGCATCCCGGATGACCCGAAACCGCAATCAGCGCCATGTCACATGCCCATCATAACGCGCCCCGCTCGAAGGCAGTGCGGCTCGGGCGAACCTACATGAAATGTCCGACTGCCCGGCAATGGACGTACAGCGCATCCTTCCGGGGCTGGGGGCCGGCTCGCATAAGCAAGTGATTCCATTGGACCGCCCAATTGGATAGCAAAGTGTAATAGTGAAGGCATGTCCAAGACATGGGAATCGTTTCTGGAACGGTGGACTTCCGCGGGCGTAATCGACGCCGACGTCCGAGACCGCATCCGCGCTTGGGAAAGCGAGCACGCGCAGTCGCAGGGTCTGCGCTGGCCCATCCTGATCGCGCTGGCGTTCGGGGCGATCCTGCTCGGCGCCGGTGTTCTGCTATTCGTCTCCGCGCACTGGGACCAGATGTCCCCCACCGAGCGGATGTCGCTGATCGTGGCGACGATCGCGGTGTTCCACGTGGGCGGCGCCGTGTCGTCGGGCCGTTTCGAAGGCCTCTCCGTCGCCCTGCATACGGTCGGAACCGTGGCGCTCGGAGGCGGAATCGCGCTGGCCGGCCAGATCTTCAACCTCTCCGAGCACTGGCCTGCTGCCGTCTTGCTGTGGGCCGCCGGCGCTGCCCTTGCATGGGCGTTGCTGCGGCACTGGACGCAGGCCGCACTCACGGCCATCCTGTTTCCATACTGGCTCGCAGGCGAGTGGTGGACACGGATGTCCGACGATCACGTGCTTTTCATGCTCCCCATTTGGGTGGGCGCGTGCGCGCTCAGCTTCGCCTACCTCAGCGCCCGCCGCGGCCCCGGCGATAGCGCACTGCGCAAGGCGCTGGGCTGGATTGGCGGTATCGCTCTGCTGCCCGCCGCAATTGCGATCTCCGTTGACACGTGGGCCCAAGCCCCCGCATGGCAGCCCCAGATGATCGCCTGGGGAATCTCCATTCTCGGTTCGCTGGCCCTGGCGATCGCGCTACGTGGCCGTGAGGCTCTCTGGACCGGCGTCGCCATCGCCTGGGCTCTACTCCTGATCGCGGCCAACGGCGGGCATGGCGGCCGTATCCCGGTCTATCTCTGGTGTGCCGTTGGCTCCGTAGGTCTGGCTCTGTGGGGAATGCGCGACTCGCGCCCGGAGCGCATCAATCTGGGGATCCTGGGCTTCGCCCTCACGGTGCTGGTGTTCTATTTCTCGAACGTGATGGACAAGCTCGGCCGCTCCGCCAGCCTGATTGCGGTCGGCTTGCTGTTCCTCGGCGGCGGCTGGCTCCTGGAGCAGACGCGCCGCCGTCTCATTGCCCATATTCGAGTGGAGGCTATATGACGCCGTTTTATCGTGGAATTGCAGTCGCGGTTGTCGAGTGCGCGATGGTATTGAGTCTCGCCGGAAAGTACGCCATGGATCGCGAGCGTTTGCCCCGCGCTTGGGCTAAAGCCGCGCCTGCCGATCCCAACCTGCCGATCCGCGGCCGGTACGTGAGTGTCCGGCTGGAGGCAGTTCTCCCGCCTGGCGCGACCGGCGCCTGGGTCTCCGCCCAACTCTCCGCCGAGAACGGCCAGTTGGTAGCGACGCCCGTGGCGTCACCTGCCGATACCGGCGTGACGCTTTCACCCGCCGGCGCTAACCGATGGGCCGTCTTCGAGCCAGTTGCATTTTTCATTCCCGAACACGTTCCGGATCCTTCACGCCGCGCGCCGGGCGAGGAGTTGTGGGTAGAAGTGAGCGTTCCCCGCAAGGGACCTCCGCGCCCCGTTCGCCTGGGCGTGAAGAAGGATGGTGTTCTGACGCCGCTGGATCTGTAACACAGGCATTCTTGCCTGTGTTGGTTTTTTTTCGCACGCCACACAGACAAGACTGCCCGTATTACGGCGGATCGATCGCCCTCCACGCACTCCCGCGATGCCGCCGCCGAGTCTCCCCCGGCTGGAGCATTTCGACCAGCATCTCGAACGTCTCCACCACGCGTGGCCCCGGTCGGTTGAAGTACTGATTCCCGTCCGCCAGGTACACGCGATGGCAGCGCACCGCCCGCAGACTGCGCCAATCCGGACGTTCGGTGAGCCAGTACATTTCCTGTTCCGTGCGCGCGAGGTCGAATCCGCATGGAGCGATGATCAGCACATCGGGGTCGGCTGCCACAAGCTGTTCCCAGGTCATCCAGGGGGAATGCTTCCCGGCCTCGCCGAAGAGGTTGACGCCGCCCGCCAATTCAATCAGCTCCGGCGTCCAATTCCCCGCTGCCATCAGCGGCTCGATCCACTCGATACAAGCCACGCGCGGGGCAGGGCCGGGATGCGCACTGGGCCGTGCCCACTCTTCGATTCGTGTCCGCAGCCCCTCCACCACTTCCTCCCCCCGTTCCGCAATCCCCAACGCCCCAGCCACCCTCCGGAAATCCTCCCAAATATCTTCGAGCGAATTCGGCTGCAGCGACACAACCTTCGGACACCCCTTCATCCCCCGCGTGATGGCCGCCTCCACATCGCGCAAACTCACCGCGCAAACCTCGCATTGAATCTGTGTCAGGATGTGGCTGGGCTCCAGGCGCTCGATCACGTCCGCAAACACGTCGTAGATCGACACCGAGGTGCGCGCCGACGCCTTCACCAACTGGTCGATTTCGCGGCTGCTGCCACTCACCGGAATCCGCGGGCGCGTGCACGCCGGCAGGAACTTCACGCGCTCCGGGTAATCGCATTCGTGCGAGCGGCCCACCAGGTTCTCGATCTGCCCGAGGGCGTCGACGATCTCGGTGGCGCTGGCGATTAAAGAGATGATACGGGGCATGGTAAGAAGTCCCGGTAAACGAAACCGTCGATGTCCCGCATCTCCCCCAATTCGATTTCGATGGGCGAGCGGAACATCGGGCTGTCGTACACGAAGGTGTGGAACTCGCCGTTTTCACCGCAGGGGTCGGCTTGAGACGGCAGATCCGCCAGCAGCCGCAGGTCGAACTCGCGGCCGGCAAAGCTGGCGTCGAGGGTCTTGGTATCCACGCAGGCTATGCGCGCGTGGACGCCGGCTTCGATCATGTCGCGCGCCAGCCGGGCGGTGGGGAGTTGCCACAGCGGAAACAGCGGCGCCAAACCGGAGCCGGCCAACTGCCGCTCGCGGTACTGCCGGATATCGGCCAGAAAAAGGTCGCCGAACGCGATGGTGTCGAAGCCCTCGGCCACCGCACGGCGGCAGGCTTCGGCCATGCGGGATTCGTAATCCTGGTTGGTACAGGGCCAAGGCAGCGGAATCCTCCACAGCGGGATCCCGATGGATTCGGCCTGGGCCTCCACCAGCGACGACCGAACACCGTGCATGGCCACGCGGTCCGCCACTTCGTTGATGGTAGTGAGGAGCGCGCCGACGGGAACACCCTGCTGGCGAAGCACGTGCAAGGTCCAGGCGCTGTCTTTGCCGGAGCTCCAGGCGAGTAGCGTCTTATGGCCCATCACAACCATGTTTCCCTCACACGCGCAGTTCATACCCTAGGCCGCGCATGCCTTCGATGATGCGAGCGCGGATCTCGCTGACTTCCTCGGAGGCCAGCGTGCGTTCGGGCGAGCCGACCGTCAAGCGGAACGAGACGCTCTTCTTGCCCTCCCCCACCTGCGGGCCGGAGTATTGGCGCAGGAACTGGATGGATTCGAGCAGCGGGCCGGCGAAGGAGGCCACGGCGGATTCCAGATTGCCGGCGTACTCGCGTTGGGCGGCTACCACGGAGAGATCGAAGGCGGCCGAGGGGTAACGACGTATCGGCGTATACTTCGTGTCCGCGCGGACCAGCGACTGAATGAGGCGCAATTCCAGATCCAGGATCGCAGCACGGCCGGTTTCGACCATGCGGGGGTGCAGTTCGAAGAGACGGCCGACGGACTGGCCTTTCCAGACAATCACAGCGGAACGGGCGGGGTGCTCGTAGGGGGTGGCCTCGGCAGGAACCGCCTGGGCTCCGGGCATCAGGCATTCGGCCGCGCGCTTCAATTCGAAAAGGCCAGCCGCGTCGTCGGATTGGCGGTCGTAAAGAGTGGCGACCAGATGGGGGATTTCGGCGGGCAGATCGCTCCCGGGGCGCCCGCAAGCGGGCGAGGCAGGCGGAACCGCCTGCCCCACCTCGGAGACAGGGGGAACCGCTTGCCCCACCTCGGAACGGTGGATCTCCATGCCGATTTCGAAGAGTCGGAAAGCCTCCCGATGCTTGGCGTTCTCCAGAATGTTCCGCCAGATTCCGGGGAGCAGCGATGTGCGCATAAGCGCCTGGTCGGAGGCAATGGGGTTCGTCACCCGCACGTGATCGGCGGGGTCCAGCCCGAAGGCCCGGACGGATTCTTCACTGAGGAAGGAATAGTTGTAGACCTCGGTGAAACCTTGATCGACAAAGATGCCGCGGACCTCGTGCTGGAACTTGCGTTCGGGATTCCCGGGCGGCACGGACGCGGGAAGCAGCGGCGCTTGGGGTGTGATGGAATCGTAGCCGACCATGCGTCCAACCTCTTCCACCAGGTCGTCCTTGACGGAGATGTCTTTGGTGGCGCGCAAGGAAGGAACCGAGACTGAGAAGACCGCCGGCCGTGGTTCGGTGACGCCGAATTCGAGGCTCTCCAGGATGCGGCGCACCTCGCCGGGGCCGATGGCGCGACCGAGTTTCCGTTCCAGCCACGGCAGGGGCAGTTCGATCGGAGGAGGCGCAGGGATCTCCCGCTTCTGGTCGGCCACGCCGCCAACAACGCGGATTCCGGGCGACAGTTCCTGCAGCAACTCGATGGCGCGCGCGAGGCCGCGGATCGTGTTGGCGGGGTCCTGCGCCTTTTCGAACCGCATCGAGGCGTCGGTGCGCAGTTTGATCGCCGAGGAGGTCTTGCGGATCGAGGCCGCCTGGAAGTTCGCGCTTTCCAGAACCACCCGGGTGGTCTTGGCGCTGATGGCCGTGTCCAGTCCGCCGATCACACCGGCCAGCGCAATCGCGCCGGCCGCATCGGCGATCGCCAGGTTGGACCGGTCGAGCGTATATTCCTCGCCGTTCAGAGCGCGGAAATGCTCGCCGGGCACGGCGGGGCGGATGAAGATGGTGTCGCCGTTGAGGAGGTCGGCATCGAAGGCGTGCATGGGCTGCGCCAGCTCGGCCATGACGTAGTTGGTCATGTCCACGATGTTGTTGATGGGGTTCAGCCCGATGGCGGTCAGGCGGCATTCGAGCCAGATCGGCGAAGGCTGGACGGTGACGTTCTCGAAAACTAGCGCGCTGTATCGCGGACACAGATTCAGGTCCTCGATCTGCACCTGGATGGCCGGAGGCTCTTCGGGGAGGAGGCGGAGCTTCGCTGGCTCCTTCAGCTTGAGCCCCAGGATGGCGGCGACTTCTCGCGCCATGCCGTGATGGCCCCACAGGTCGGGACGGTGGGTGATGGACTTGTTATCGATCTCGATCACGCTGTCGGCCAGGCAGCCGGCGACGGGAGCGCCGACCTGCGAATCGAGCTCGATGATCCCGGAGTGGTCGCGATTGATGCCCAACTCGGCGGCACTGGCGAGCATGCCGTCGCTTTCGATGCCGTGCACGATTTTCTTGCCGACGGGCGCATATGCCGTGATCACCCCGGCCCGGCAGTTGGGCGCGCCGCAGACCACGGTCCTTTCACCGTAGCGGCCCGCATCCACCACGGCCTTCACGTTGTGGGTGTCGGGGATCGGCTCAACGGATAGCACCCGCGCGGCGCAGGCGCGTTCCAGCAGCGCGCCGGCCGCCTCAATGCCTTCGCACTCGGCGCTCTTCATGGTGATGAGCTTTTCCAGGGGACCGGGGGCCATGGCCAGGTCCTCGACCATTTCGCGAATCCAGTTGTAAGAGAACTTCAAGCGCGCCTCGAGAGAATTAAATGGTGGGGCATGCTTTAGCTGGCCCTCTCGCAAGAACTGACTGGCAAGCTAAAGCATGCCCCACCAATCGCATTAGAACTGCTCCAGGAATCTGAGATCCCCGCCTTGCAGGAGGCGGATGTCGTCAATGCCGTAACGCATCATCGCCAGGCGCGTGAGGCCCAGGCCGAAGGCGAAGCCGTTCCACTCTTCGGGGTCGATGCCGCTCATGCGCAGGACGTTGGGGTTCACCAGGCCGCAGGGGAGCAACTCCACCCAGCCGCTTTGCTTGCACACGGGGCATCCGGGGCCGCCGCAGATCAGGCATTGGATATCGAGCTCGAATGCAGGCTCCACGAACGGGAAATAGCCGGGGCGCAGACGGACAGTGACTTCGCGTTTGAAAATGGCGGTGAGCAGCGTCTTCATGAAAAACAGCAGGTGCGCTACGGAGACTTCACGGTCCACCATCATGCCTTCGAGCTGGTAGAAGGTGTGCTCGTGGGAGGCGTCCACACTCTCATTCCGGAAGGCACGGCCAGGTGCGATCATCCGCAGCGGCGGGCCGAGCCGTTCCATGCCGCGGACCTGAACAGGCGAGGTGTGGGTACGCAGCACGTTGCCGCCATCCAGCCAGAACGTGTCCTGCATGTCGCGCGCGGGATGCTCCGCCGGGATGTTCAGGGCGTCGAAGTTGTAGTACTCGGTCTCGACTTCGGGGCCATCCAGCACCGCGAAACCCATGGAGACGAACAGGTCTTCCAGTTCGCGCTGGATGCGGGTGATGGGGTGCAGATGTCCACGGCGCGGGCCGGGCGCAGGCAGCGTGAGATCCACCCATTCGGCGCCGAGGCGGGCGCGGAGATCGGGTTCGGCGAAATACTGCTTCTTCGATTCCAGCGCCTCTTCGATCTGCTGCCGGGCGCTGTTGAGGAGCTGGCCGATGTGCTTGCGCTCCTCGGGCGCGAGTTTGCCCATCTCCTTGCTGAATTGCGTGAGCCCGGCTTTGCGGCCGAGAGCGTCCACGCGGACGGCCTCCAGTTCCTCCAGGGAGTTCGCGGATGCGATTCGCCCCAGGGAACGGGACAACAGTTCCTGTATGGATTCATCGAGCATTGTGGTGGAAGCTCCATTGTAGCAATGCCGTGAGAAATCCAGATAGTCCTGCAAACCATCCGCACCACCACACAAGTTCTGCACCACCTTCCGTTGGTGGGACAGGCGGTTCCGCCTGTCTCGCCCGCTTGCGGGCGATTCTTTCTCAGCTTCTCCGCTCCGAAAGCGTGTGAGCACCTGACGCGTTCCGCCGAGCTCGCGCACGCCGGCTGACAGACGACAAAAGGCGATCGCCTGTCCCACAAGGGGCAGGCTCATTCCACTACAATAGAAAAAGATATTAATAGCTACAAAAGGGCAAAAGCCCAGGCAAGGGAGATTTTCATGGAGCGAACCATTTCGTTCACGCTCAACGGCAAGCCCGCGAGCGTGAAGGTGGATGACGAGCGCACGCTGTTATGGGTGCTGCGATCCGACCTCGGCCTCACCGGTACCAAGTTCGGATGTGGCGAGGGCTTGTGCGGCGCCTGCACCGTCATTGTGAACAAGCAGGCCGTCCGGTCCTGCTCGACACCGGTCAAGGACGTTGCCGGCAAGCAGGTCATGACCATCGAGGGCCTCGGCCAGACTGGGCTTCACGCCATTCAGGCGGCCTTCGTGAAACACCACGCATTCCAGTGCGGCTATTGCACCCCGGGGATGATCCTCAACGCCTACGCGTTGCTTCTCAAAACGCCCCGGCCGACGCCAGACCAGATTGCCCGCCACCTGGAGGATAATCTGTGCCGTTGCGGCGCGCACCCGCGCATCGTAGATGCCGTCCGGGAAGCCTCCGGCGCTCCCCTGGGAGGTGTGGAATGAAACCGATCGATAATACGCAAAACGCCTGCACGGAAAACGGCGCCAGTGGTCTGAGTCGCCGGGAGCTTTTCAGCCTGGCCGGCCCCGGCTTGTTCCTGATCTTCGGGATCGATAACCTCTCCGCGCAGGAGCCGGCGCGGCTTCCCGCGAGGCAGGGCTACCCGTCTGACCTCAACGCTTACCTGAAAATCGGCCCCGATGGACGAGTCACTTGCTTCTCCGGCAAGGTGGAACTCGGACAGGGCGCCATGACGGTGCTGGCGCAGATCCTCGCCGAAGAGCTCGATGTGCCGTACAGTTCGGTGGACATGGTGCTCGGCGATACCGACCTGTGCCCGTATGACATGGGCACGTTCGGCTCCATGAACGTCCGCTATTTCGGCCCGGCCCTGCGCGGCGCCGGCGCCGAGGCGAAAGCCATCCTGTTGCAACTGGCGGCCGAACAACTCCAGGCGCCCGCCGCGCGATTGCAGGTGGGAGCCGGGGTAGTGACCGATCCGTCCACGCCCGGCAAGAGCGTCACCTACGGGCAACTCGTTCAGGGAAAGCGCATCGAGCGGCACATCGAGGGCGCGCCGGTGAAACCCGTGACGGCCTATACCATCGTTGGCAAGCCGGCGCCGCGCAAGGACGCGCTCGACAAGGTCACCGGCAAGGCCAAATACTCCGGCGATATTACGCTTCCGGGACTACTCCACGCCCGGCTGGTGCGCCCGCCGGCGCACGGCGCGAAGCTTAAGGACGTCGACACCAGCGCCGCCGAGAAGGCCGGCGCACGCGTGGTCCGCGAAGGTGACCTGGTGGCCGTGCTCCACGAGCGGCCGGACCTTGCCGACAAAGCCCTGGGACTGGTGAAGGCGCAGTTCGAACGGCCGCAGCCGACGGTGGACGACAAAACCATCTTCGACCACCTGCTCAACACCGCGCCGCAGCCCCAGAATGTCGGCTCCACCGGGGACCTTGCGGAGGGAGAGAAAGCCTCGGCCACCATCGTCGAAGAAACCTACCTCAACAGCTACGTGGCGCATGCCCCCATGGAGACCCATTCGGCCACTGCCAACATCGAGAACGGTAAGGCCACCGTGTGGGCTGGCACGCAGGCGCCGTTTTCGGTCCGCCAGCAGGTGGCGCAGGCCATCGGCTTCACCCCGCAGAACGTCCGCATTGTGACCTCCTACGTGGGCGGCGGCTTCGGCGGGAAGAGTTCGGCCCTCCAGGCAGTGGAGGCCGCGCGCCTGGCGAAGGCCACCGGCAAACCCGTCCAGGTGGTGTGGAACCGCGCCGAAGAGTTCTTCTACGATAGCTTCCGCCCGGCGGCGGTGGTGAAGATCCGTGCGGGCCTGACCGGCCCCGGAAAGATTGCCCTCTGGGACTGCAAAGTGGTCGGCGCCGGCGAGCGCGAAGCGAAATCGTATTACGACATCCCGCACCAGCGTACGGTCTCGGCCGGCGGATGGCAGGGCGGCAATCCTCCTGGTATGCACCCGTTCGCAGTTGGACCGTGGCGAGCCCCCTCGGTCAACACCAACACCTTCGCACGCGAATCGCACATCGATATCCTGGCGGCCAAGGCGGGCATCGACCCGCTGGAATTCCGCCTGAATCACCTCTCCGACGCGCGCATGCGCCGCGTGCTGGAGGCGATCGGCAAGCAATTCGCCTGGAAGGCCGGAAAAGCCCCCAGCGGGCGCGGCGTGGGTGTCGCCTGCGGGATCTACTCCAACGCGTATGCCGCCACCATGGTGGAGGTGGCTGTCGATAAGAGCACCGGCCATGTGCAGGTAAAGCGCGTAGTCAGTGCCATGGACGTGGGCCTGGTGGTCAACCCGGACGGCGCTCGCCAGCAGATGGAAGGCTGCATCATGATGGGCCTGGGCTACGCGCTGACGGAGGAAGTGCACTTCAAGGACGGGGAAGTCCTCGACCGCAACTTCGACAGCTACCAGCTCCCGCGCTTTTCCTGGATGCCCCGGATCGAGACCATCCTGATCGACAACCCGGGCACGCCCGCGTTAGGAGCGGGAGAGCCGCCCATCATCACCATGGGCGCGGTGGTCGCCAACGCCATCTATGATGCCGTAGGCGCCAGGATGTTGCAGTTACCCATGACCCCGGCGCGGGTCCTGGAAGCGATCAAGAAAGTCTGAGCCGGGACTCAAGCTGGGTTAGCCATTCATGGAAGTGCGGGCACTCCCGCCGAATGCAAGTTAAACCGATCTCAAGCGCTACCAGGGAGCCGTAGAACGGTTTTTCGTATTCAGGGACCAGGTCCTTGATTCGCTTGGATGGAGCGGTGATCGGCGAATCGTCGATCTCCTCCGGCGTCGCGAACTGGTCGCGGATCCCTCTGAAGGCGGATTCCAATTGGGGGCGGCCGATTCCACGGCTGAAACCGGCGCAATCACTGAAGAGCAGGCCTTCGAACTCGTGCATTATGACAAAGGGCACGAATCGTCGAGGATTGAAGCGGCTTCCCATCTCTGCGGCCAGGTCATCCAGCATTGCGCTCTCAACGCAAGGAGCCCTTTTCAAGCCCTTTAGATTAGCGGCTTCCGCTCGCCCCGGCCATGCTCGGTCTCCCTGTTGAGGCAAGCCGTAGAAGTCGACCATCGTCGTCGCGATACACGTCGGATCCTCCTTGAGGTGATTGATGATGTCTTCCTTCGCGGATGGCCAGGGCCGAATCCCGCCTCGCTGACGGCGTAAGCGAGCATTGCCCATGATCCGAGCGCTGACCGCATCGTAACCCTTCGCTAGCAAGAAATCCCGAAGGACCTCGTTGACGAACTCTCCCTCAGTCTGACCCTCTACATGGATTAGCAGGCGGGCCATCGGCTAATCCGGAACGGGCCTTCCCCCAAGCTCATTCTTTTCCCAGAGTTGGCCGAGACTGTATTCCTCAAGCCATGTGGCCAAATCAGGGCGGTCCAGACGTGTGATTTGCGTGCCTCCTTCTACACGATCCGCGACCAGAACGTCCTGCGGCTCAAAATAATCTAACAGTAGCGACGATTGAGTGGACACGATCACCTGAGAACTCACGGATGCCTGCCGAATGACGGAGGCCAGTATCTCGATTGCAAGCGGGTGCAAACCCAACTCAGGTTCGTCCACCAGGATCAGCGACGGGCGGCCCTCCTCTGGCTGGAGGAAGAGCGTAGCCAGAGCGATGAACCGAAGCGTACCATCCGAGAGCGACGAAGCGTCGAAGTATTGGTCGGATCGCTTGTGCCGCCATTCCAACTTTATGTCGTCTGGCTTTAGCTTAAGGGGCTTTAGCTGGAAGTCCTCGAAGAAAGGGGCAACCCGCTGGACCGTACGTTGAATCAGGCTATAGGATGCGCCGCGCTTCTCTCGGAGATAATAGAGAAAGGCAGCCAAGTTCGATCCGTCCGGACGGAGAAAATCATTGTCGTCGACTCTCGCCGTCTTACGCATGGGCGACGACGAGCTGGTGTCGTGAACATGGTATACACGCCAGCGTCCGCTATGGTCGCGCAGCCACTGGGGAATGCCTTCGCCTGTCGGATCGCCATACTCGGCATCGGAATCTGGAGTCAAGATCCAATTTGCGGATTCGTGAGAAAGGTAAAGACTGTCGTCCACAGATGGAGATAACTTGAACTCGCATTCTGTACCGCTTGCCATCGACAGCCCAAAACAGATTTCCTTTGTGATCTTTGAGCCGAAGTGCAGCAACTTCTCAGCTCCGCCCGCCTCGGCTACAAAGTCCCTTAGCCGTCCTTCGCCGAGGGCATGAAGAAATGCAAACACGCCGATGAAGTTCGACTTCCCGGAGCCGTTCGGGCCAATTAGCACGTTAATCGGCCTAAGCTTCAGTTTCTCCACCGAGCGAATGCTCTTGAAGCCCTTAATCGTGATGTATTCGAGAGCGCTTGAGGGCATGAGATGGGCCGTCGCGGCGAAGGAGGAGCGTAACCACTGGAACCATCATACAGTCGCCTCCGGTCCCACAGAAGGTGGTTACCGTTTCGGCGCCGTGAAATACGCGGGCGGTTCCGGCACCGCGGCTCCATCCTTGCGCGGATCCGATGCGCCGTAGTTTACACCCTTGGCCGAATCGTGGACCACTACCTGGCCGCCGCCCATGACGCTCGAAAAATCCCCAAGCACTTTGAGTTGGTGGCCTTTGGCGGTCAACGCGTCGCGGATCTCCGGCGGCACGCGATTCTCAATCGACACGTCGCAGCCCCCGAACGTGGTCTTGCTGAAGCGCGGCGCTTCCAGGGCGGACTGGATGCTCATCCCGTGGTCCACCACGTTGGACACGAACTGGGCGTGCGCTTGCGCCTGGTTCAGGCCGCCCATGATCCCAAACCCCATGTGCACGCTGCCCTGCTCCATGAACGCGGGAATGATGGTGTGGAAGGGCCGCTTGCGCGGCGCCAGCGCGTTGGGGTGAGCCGGGTCCATTTCGAACAGGCCGCCGCGGTTCTGTAGCGCGAACCCATAATCGTCCGTCACCACTTTCGATCCGAAATGCTGGTACAGGCTTTGGATCAGCGACACAATATTGCCCTCGCGATCCACCGCCGAGAGGTAGATAGTGTCCCCGTGCACCTTTAGCGGGTCGCCGGGCGTCACGTCACAGCGCGCCTGGTTGGGATCGATCAGTTTGGCGCGCTCGCGGGCGTAGTCCATCGAGATCATGCCCTCCACCGGCACCTTGCTGAACCGCATGTCCGCCACGTAGCGTTGCAGGTCCTGATAGGCCAGTTTCTGCGCCTCGATCTGGGTGTGCAACTCCAGCAGGCCGCGCGGCTGGTAGGCAGCCAGCGGTAAGACCGAAAGGATGTTCAGCATTTCGATGGCGGCGATTCCCTGGCCGTTGGGCGGCAGTTCGTAGACCTTCCATCCGCGATATTCGGTGGCGAGGGGCTCCACCCACTCGGATTCGAATTCGCTCAAGTCGGCGAGGTTCATCTTGCCGCCCAGACGGTCGCTGGTCTTGAGGATAGCCTTGGCGATAGCTCCCCGATAAAATGCCGCCTCGCCCTCGGTGGAGATCAGTCGCAGGGCTGCGGCCATCTGCGGGTTGCGGAACATCTGCCCCATTGCGGGCGCGGCGCCGTGGATCAGGAAAACCTTCTGGCCATTCTGGTCTTTGGCGAGTTTGGCCTCCTCTTCCTTCCACGCCTCGCGGATCATCTCCGTCACGGGGTAGCCATGGTCCGCGTAGTAGATGGCCGGCTGAAACAGGTCCTTCCACGGCAGCTTGCCGAAACGCTTGTGCAGCTTGGCCCAGCCGTCCACGCATCCCGGCACCGTAACGGCTTGAATCCCTTCCTGCGGCATGGTGGTGTTCCCGAGGGATTTCAACACGTCGATGGTGAGCGCCTTGGGCGCCCAGCCGCTGGCATTGATGGCGGTCAACTTGCCGGTCTTGGCGTCCCAATAGATGGCGAACAGGTCGCCGCCGATGCCGCAGCTTTCCGGTTCCACCACTCCCAGCGTGGCGTTGGCCGCGATCGCGGCGTCCATGGCCGATCCGCCGCGCGCCAGGACTTGCGCTCCGGCTTGCGAAGCCAGCGTCTGGCTGGTGGCCACGATGCCGCCGTCGGAAATCACCATCGACCGCGCCTGTGAGCGGTCCTGGGCGTTGCCTGGCGATATTAGTAGCATCGGTAGCAGTATTAATGGGAAAAAGCGCATGAAATGGAAATCATATCAGGATCTGGGGGACTCACGCATACCAGGTGAACCTAAGGTGACATAAGGTGGGACAGCTTGGCCAGGTCGAGGGCCTACTCTACGCGGTCCTGGCTTTGCGCCTCAGGATTCCATACACGCCCGCGCCGATGAACACGATCGCCAAACCCGGCCACGTAGTGGAAGCTCGATACGCGAACAGCATGAACAGCACCGTCGCCGCGCCCAGAATATAGAGCGCCGGCACGAACGGATAGCCCACCACTCTGTACGGCCGCTCCGCGCCGGGGCGCGTTCTCCGCAACCGGAACACCCCGGCAATCGTCAATATGTAGAACAGCAACGCCGCCGAAATCACGTAGTCGAGCAGATTGCTGTAGAGGTTGCCGTATTCGTGGGTTGCGGGATCGTAGGTGCGGGGCAGCACCAGTGCCGCCGCCCATATTCCTTGCAAGAGCAGCGACCAGCCCGGCACGTGTGCGCGGTTCAGCCGGCCGGCCTGCGCGAAGAAAAGACCATCCTGCGCCATCGCATAAGTAGCGCGTGCGCCCGCCAGCACCAGGCTGTTGACGCAACCGAACGTGGAGATCATGATGGCCACCGCCATCAGTACCGGACCGTAACCAGGGAAAATCTCCTGAAGCATGGCCGTGGCGACGCGGTCCGCGGGGGCATGCTGGATGGCCGGAAGCGGCAACACCACCAGGTACGCCACGTTAGCCAGCACATAAAGAACACAGACCGCCGTGCATCCCAAGGCCATCGCCAGCGGCAGGTTCCTCCGCGGGTTTTTTACTTCGCCCGCGATGATGGTCACGTCGTGCCACGAATCGGCCGAAAATAGAGAGCCGGATTGGGCTACACATAGCGCCACGATCAGGCCGTAAAAACTCGCGGCCGTGACACCCAGCGACGGATCGAACGCGCCCAGGTGGAACATGCCCGTGAAATTGGCCTTCACCGCCGCGCTGTTCCACCCCAAAAAAAGACCCGCCAGGATGAGCGCCGCCAGCGCCACGGTCTTCGCGGTGGTAAAGAGGTTCTGCACGATCTTGCCATACTGCAGGCCCCGCGAATTGGTCCAGGTAAGCGCCACAATAACCGCAATCGCCATCAGTTGCGCGGTCGAAAGAGAGATCGCATAGCCTGACGAAATGTGAATCGGGTCGATCAGGTACCGGTTTTCGGCCACCGGTGGAAACACGATCGAGAGGAAACGCGCGAAGGCCACCGCCACGGCGGCGATGGTTCCGGTCTGGATTACGGTGAAGAACGTCCAGCCATAGAGGAACCCCCACAGCGGCGAGTAGGCCTCGCGCAGGTAGACGTACATCCCCCCGGCATGCGGCAGCATGGAAGCGAGCTCCCCGTAGGAGAGGGCTGCGGTGAGCGTGAGCACTCCGGTGAGGACCCACGCCATGAGCAGCCATCCCGGACTTCCGAGCAGGCGTGACATATCCGCCGAAACGATGAAAATGCCCGAGCCGATCATCACCCCGATCACCACCATGGTGGAATCGAAGAGATTCAGGCCGCGCACGAAGCCTTGGTCCTGCTTTCTGGTGGTTGTGGGTTGGCTCATTGGGTGTAAACGCTTGCGGGCAGCTTACACCAGTGGCCCGAGACTCGTCAACCGCGCCTGCCCCGTCAGGCCCCGCCATCACGCCTCGCGCAATGCCGCCAACGGATCGATACGGGTTGCCCAGCGGGCCGGCAGATAACATGCCAACAGCGCGACGGCCGACAACATCAAGGCCGCCCCCGCTATACTGACCGGATCGCTCGCGCTTACGCCGTACAGCATTCCGCTCAGCAAGCGCCCGACAAACAGCGCCGCCGCGAAGCCTATCAGCACGCCGGTAAGCACCAGTGACATTCCTTCTTTGAGAATCAGCCTGAGCACGCTTGCCCGGGTCGCACCCAATGCCATGCGCAACCCGATCTCCTGCCTTCGCTGATTCACGGAATACGCCAGGACTCCGTACAGTCCGATGCTGGCCAGTCCAAGCGCCAGCAGCCCGAAGACGCTGAGCAGTGCCACGCCCATTTTGGCCTGGAACAAGCCCCCATCCACAATCTCGCTCCCGGTCCGCATGTCGCTGGCAAGTATCTGCGGCCCGGCGGCACGGACTTCGCGCTGGACGGGAATCAGGATCTTCTGCGGATTTCCCTGGCTGCGCACATACAAATTCATGGCGTCCGAATAGTTCTGTTCCAGAGGCACATAAACGCACAGTTGCGGCGCCTCCCCCCAAGTGGAATAGTTGGCGGTTCTGGCAACGCCTACGATCTGTCGCATCAGTTTCTCGCCGGGCAACTGAATGCGTTTTCCTAACGCTCCGCCCGGCCAATTATCGCGCGCCATCTTCGCGTTTACGATGGCCACAGGGGTCGAGGTCTCCTGGTCCAGATCCGTAAACTCGCGCCCGCTCTCGATCACCACGCCCGCTGTCTCGAAAAAGTTGCGGTCTACGGTATTCACGATCGTTCGGATGGTGTCCGCCCGCGACCGCTGTTGCCGCCCTTCCACCTGCAACCCGTTCACGGATCGCCCCCACAGCGGCAGGCTGGAAGCCCACGATACAGACACGACGCCCGGTAGCCTCTCGACGCGCTCGCGGACATCCTTGTAGAAGGCGTTGGTTTGCGGCTTTCCGTATCCGGCCTGTCCCGGACTGGTCATGAATACCGCCAAATGCGCAGTCTGAAAGCCGGGGTCCATCTCGTATGCCCGCCGGATGCTTCGCAAGAACAAGGCTGCCGTCACCAGCAAGAGAAACGAAAATGCTACCTGACCCACCAGCAGCGCGTTTCGTGCGGTAACTCTTTTCCGGCTTCTCCCCGTCGTGCGAGCCTCCTCCTTCAGTGCTTCCGAGACACTCCCGCGCGAAGCCGTAAACGCCGGAATCGCGCCGAAGATGAAACCCGTTGCCAGGGAAAGCACCAGCGCAAAGAGAAGTACGGTTACGTCGAGCTTCGGCGTCACGAAATTTGCGGCCCCGGGCAACCTTCCGAACAGGATCTCGAGCCCCGCATACCCGATGAACAGTCCCAGTGCGCCACTGAGAAGTCCAAGGAGCACGCTCTCGGTGAGAAGTTGACGCACCAATCTCGGGCGGCTTGCTCCCATCGCCAGGCGGACCGCCATCTCCCTTTGCCGGGCCGATGCGCGCGCCAGCAGGACATTTGCCACATTCGAACACGCGATCAGCAAAACGATCCCCACCACGATCAACAGCGCGGCGCCGGCGAACACAATCGTCGTGGATCCGCCGCTGGCGCTGCCGAAAACGACGTCGCGGATGGGCCGTACCGTGACCGTGTGGCCCTCGTTAGCTGCTGGGTATTCGCTCGCCAAAGCAGACGCGATGGTCGTCAGATTGGCTTGCGCCTGCGCCAGTGTAACGGGCGGCTTGAATCGCCCCACCCCCTGGAAAACCGCTTTGCTGCGATCGCTCAAGGCATTCTGCATCTCGTTGGGCAGCAACCGTTCCGCCATGGCGGCGGGTATCCAGAAATCGGGACCGAAGATGGCATTCACTCCAATGAATTTGGGTGGAGCGACGCCTATGACGGTAAAGACTATGTTATTCAGCCGCAGTGTTCTGCCTGTAATGTCCGCCCCTCCGCCAAAACGGGTCTGCCAGGTCCCGTAATTCATTACCACAACCGGGTGCGCACCGGCGGTGCTGTCTTCCTCCGGCGAAAAGTAGCGTCCTCTGGCCGGTGTGAGGCTCAACGTCGAGAAGTAGTTGCCGGTCACTTAACTCGATGAACATCCGCTGCGACGCGCCGCTCTCCTGCCAGGTCACAACGCGCGGCGATGTGTAACCCGCAAACGAGCCGAACACTCCGTTCCTGGCTCGGTAGTCTTTCAGGTCCGGGTACGAGATCGGAAAGGGCGTGGCCGACTTTGACGTGCTCCCCACATCGGCTGCCGCCACCGCCGCCAGCTCAGAGGCGTTCCGGACCGGCAGCGGATTCAAAATCAGAGTGTTGATCAATGTGAAGACCGTGGTGTTCGCGCCGATCCCCAATCCCAGCGTCAAGACCACGAACAGAACAAATATCGGGCTTTGCCGCATGGTGCGGAGGGCGTAGCGCAGGTCCCTCCAGAGGTCTTCCATGAAATTGCCCAGGCTGGCATCGCCGGGCGGCACCACCTCGTATTTCGCCATGCGCTCACTCCCCTCCAACTCTGCCCGCAGCGGATACATGTCATCCAACTCCGAGATGGCCTGCTGGTATGCCTCCTCTTCGCTGGCCCCGCCGCTCAACAATTCGCGGCAGCTATCTTCGAGGTGTTGCGAGATCTCCTCCGTGAGGCCCGATTCCGCAGCCGGCGTCAGACCCAATGGTGTGAGCCGTTGTCGAACGATACTCTTCCAATCACGCATGTTCAATTCCTGTGATACGGCTGACGACCGCGACGAAGTCCTGCCAGCTCTTCTGCTTCGAACGAACCACCTTCTTGCCTTCCGGGGTCAGGCTGTAATATCGCCGCCGGCGCTGCTCAACCTTCTCCACCCAACGGCCCTCGATCCAACCCTGCTTCTCCAGCCGATGCAGCAGGGGATAGAGCGAGGTGACGTGAAACTGCAACGCCCCTCCGGATCGGATCTGAATCAACTTTGAGATGTCGTACCCGTGGCGTGGCTGATCTTCGAGCAACGACAAGACCAGAAGCTCGGCGCTTCCTTTTTTCCATTCAGCATCCGGGGGGCTCAAAGCCATATAGAACGACCTCGCGGACTCCATATTATTCGATCCCTTATATGGGTGTCAATCATATATACGTGGGGCCGGGCATTTGGTTCCGTCGAGATCAGAAAAACGCGTGGCCCTGGCCACGTCGCAATTGTGACGGAATCCACAGTTCGAAGTTTAACCGCCAGGTGACGCGTCCGGCATGTCGAGAACGCGCCGTGTGCTCCGACTAACCCATGAAAGCGCATTAACCAGTGCGAAAATCGAAAGGAGCAGAAAGAATGAAATACATTTTGATGATGAACTGCCCGAGAACGGGTTATGACACGTTTGGCGCCTGGCCGAAGAAGGACATCCAGGCAAACATCGCGTTCATGAAGAACTTCGACAAGGCGCTCCGCGAGACCGGAGAGTTAGTGTCCGCGGAAGGCTTGGCGAGCCCGCACGAGGCGAAGGTCGTGCGGGCGGGGAAGGACGGCGCGCCGATCACGGACGGCGTCTTCCCGGAGGCCAAGGAGTTTCTCGCCGGCTATTGGATCGTCGACGTTGAGACCCCGGAGCAGGCCTATGGGATCGCCGCGCGGGCGTCCGCCGCGCCGGGTCCTGGCGGTGCGCCGATGAACATGCCGATCGAAGTGCGGCAGGTGATGAGCGGGCCGCCCGAAGAATTCCTGTGACGCCGGCATCGAGTGACGACGGTTCCGAGCATCTGTTGCGCGAACTCGCGCCCCAGGTACTCGGCGCGGTCATCCGCCGTTTCCGTGACTTCGCCGCCGCCGAGGATGCCGTTCAGGAGGCATTGGTCGCGGCGGCTACTCAATGGCCGCGGGAAGGCCTTCCCGGCAATCCGGGCGCCTGGCTGATTCAGGTGGCCTCCCGGCGCATGACCGATCACTTGCGCAGCGAGATGGCTCGCCGGCGCCGCGAAACCGCCGCCGCCCTGGAACTCGATCCAGTGGCGCCCGCGCCCGGCACAGAGAATGCAACGGATCAGGACGACACCCTCATCCTGCTCTTTATGTGCTGTCATGAAGCACTGACCCCGTCATCGGCAATCGCCCTGACGCTGCGGGCGGTGGGCGGCTTGACTACGGCCGAAATCGCCAACGCGTTCCTGGTGCCCGAAGCGACCATGGCGCAGCGGATCAGCCGCGCCAAGAACAGCATCAAGGCCTCCCGTGTGCCATTCCGTTTGCCTACCGACCAGGACCGGGCTCAACGGCTCCGCGCCGTGCTGCACGTGCTCTACCTGATCTTCAACGAAGGCTACACCAGCAGCGCCGGCCCGTACCTGCAGCGATGCGAGCTATCCCGCGAGGCGATCCGGCTGACCCGCGCCGTTCACACCTTGCTCCCGGACGATGGCGAGGTCGCTGGATTGCTGGCTCTCATGTTGTTGACCGATGCGCGCCGCGCGGCACGAACCGGACCTGACGGCGAGTTGATCCCCCTCACCAAACAGGCTCGAACTCTGTGGGACCAGGAGGAAATTTCCGAGGGCATTGCGCTCCTCACCGCGGCCCTGTCGAAGGGGTCGGTGGGCGCGTATCAGCTACAGGCCGCCATCGCCGCCGTGCATGACGAGGCCGCGCGAGCCGAGGATACCGACTGGCCGCAGATCCTGGCCCTGTATGAGCTGCTCAAACGCATGTCCGACAATCCCATGGTGATGCTCAATCACGCCATCGCAGCGGCCATGGTGCACGGCCCGTCCGCGGGACTCGATCTGCTGAATGCGCTCGACGCCGATGGACGGCTGAAGGGCCATCATCGGCTCGACGCCGTTCGTGCCCATCTGCTGGAGATGGCCGGCGACCAACAGGCGGCCATTCGACACTATCGGATTGCCGCCGGCCGGACGACCAGCCTGCCGGAACGAGATTACCTCATAACCCAAGCCGCCCGGCTAAGGGAGAGCGCCACGGGCCCGGCGTCGGCCGAATCGGCAGGCTGATCCGTGCGGCGCTTAAGGCCGGCTCTAGCGTTGCCGCCAGCCGGGAACTCCCTCCCATCCCCACGATATAATCGTCTCAAATGCCCGAAACCCGCCGTTCTGTCTGTGCGTTGGACTGTCCCGACTGCTGCTCGCTGCTGGTCACGGTCGAAAACGGCCGCGGCTCGAAACTCCGCGGCGACCCCACCCACCCGATAACCCGCGGCTTTCTCTGCGGCAAAGTGGCGCAGTATCTGGAGCGCGAATACTCGCCCGGCCGCCTGCTCTATCCGCAGCGCCGCGTGGGCGCGAAAGGCGAAGGGCGCTTCGAGCGGATCTCCTGGGATGAGGCCCTCGATACCATCGCTGGCCGCTTCGAGGGCGTCGCCAAGGAATTCGGACCCGAGGCCATCCTTCCCTATAGCTATGCGGGCACCATGGGGCTGCTCAACGGCGGCGGCATGGACCGGCGGTTCTTCCACCGTCTGGGAGCGTCGCGGCTCGACCGCACCATATGCTCGTCGGCGGGCGGGGTGGGACTCACCGAAGCTTTGGGGCTGCGCTACGGGACTGAGCCCGAGCAGTTCCGCCACTCGCGCCTGATTATCGCCTGGGGCGCCAACATTCTCGGCACCAACGTGCACCTGTGGCCGTTCGTGGTGGAGGCGCGGCGCAACGGCGCGAAACTGTATACCATCGATCCACGCCGCAACCGCACCGGCGCGGCCGCGGACAAGCACTTTTTCATCAACCCCGGCAGCGACACCGCCCTGGCGCTGGCCATGATGCACGTCATCACCGGCGAGCGCCTTCACGACGCCGATTATGTGGAGCGCTACACAGAAGGTTTCGAAGCCCTGCGCGAGCGCGTGCGGGAATGGACGCCTCAGCGCGCGGCGGAGTTGACCGGAATCCCGGCGGAAGAGATCGTCACCCTGGCGCGGGAATACGCCACCACGCGGCCCGCGGCCATCCGCTTGAACTATGGCACGCAACGCAGCGAGCGCGGGGCCATGGCGGTGCGAACGATCGCCCTGCTGCCGGCGCTCACGGGATCGTGGAAGGACATCGGCGGCGGGCTGCAGCTTTCCACCTCCCAGGCATTTCGTTTGAACCGCGACGGGCTGGAGCGCGCCGACCTTCAGGACAAGGCGTTGGGCCGCCCGGCGCGCCTCGTGAACATGTCCGAATTGGGCCCGGCACTCGGTAGCAGCTCAGTCAAGGCCCTGGTAGTTTATAATTCCAACCCCGCTGCCATCGCACCGAACCAAAACGCGGTGCTCGCCGGCCTTCGCCGCGAAGACCTCTTCACGGTCGTGTTGGAGCAGTTCCAGAACGATACCGCGGACTACGCCGACATCCTTCTGCCGGTCACCACCTTCCTGGAACATACGGACCTCTATCTCGCTTACGGCCACTACTACCTGCAGCTCGCGCGGCCGGCGCTGCCCGCCCCCGGCGACGTAAAGTCGAATGTCGAGATCTTCCGCCTGCTGGCCGGGCGCATGGGCTTCGACGACGACTGCTTCGCCGATTCGGAAGACGACATGATCCGCACACTGCTCGACTCCCCACACCCATTCGTCCACGGCATTACCTTGGAAGAGCTGGATCGCGAGGGGTCCGTGCGCCTGCGGCTGCCGGAACCGTTTCTTCCCTTCGCCACGGGCGGCTTCGGCACCGGCGATGGCAAGTGCCATTTCCGCGCCGCGGAGCTGGATTACACGCCGCCGGTGGAATCGCGGCATGGCGACCCGGCCCTGCGGCGAAAATATCCGCTGGAGATGATTTCACCGAAGAACGACGACAGCATGAATTCCACCTTCGGCCATCGCGACGCCGTGGACCTGGAGACCGCCACCCTGCACTTGAGCGCCGCCGACGCTGCCGGGAGAGCCATTCACACCTCCGACCAGGTACGGATCTATAACGACCGCGGGTCTTGCGTCCTGGTGGCGCAGGTGGACGATACCGTCGAGCCCGGTGTGGTGTGCGCTCCATCCGTACGGTGGGGCAAGCGGTCGCCGGGAAAACGCAACGTCAACGCGCTCACTTCCGATCGGCTTACGGACGCCGGCGGCGGACCCACGTTTTACAGTTGTCTCGTGCAAGTGGAGAGAATCGGAGATTGATGACCAGCCCGTTTGGTGGTGTGGCGGGCAAGCTAAAGCGTGCCCTACCGGCCTGCGCGCTGGTGGTGACGCTGGCGCTGACGCCGATGGGCTGCAAGACGCGCAAGGTCGCGGAGCAGCAGACCGTAGAGGAACCGCCGCCCAGCCTGGCGTCCATCGTCCACGTGGGCGATCCCAAGGCTGCCGGGCAGCTCCTCAGCGGCTTTCACGAAATTGAGAACCACGCCTGGCGGTGGAGCATGCGTCAGTTCAGCGTGGTATTGCGGCCGCCGCCCGGCTCGGCGCAGAGAGGGGCGATCCTCACGCTGAAACTGACGCTGCCGGCGGTGGTGCTCCAAACCGAGAAGACTATCTCTCTTTCCGCCTCGATCGACGGGCACCCGCTTCCCGCCGAGACCTGGTCCCAGCCCGGCGCCTTTGTCTACCAGCGCGATGTTCCGGCCACGCTTCTGACCGGCGACGCTGTGCGCATCCTTTTCGTATTGGATAAAGCCCTTCCGCCGGGGGAGAAGGACGCGCGTGAATTGGGCGTCGTGGTGTCGACGGTTGGGCTGGAGTTGAAATGAATCCGGCCCGGACTGCGGCCCGGACTGCGGCCCGGAGCGCATACTGGACTGTTCCATCTCTGGTCTGCCTGGTGGT
The DNA here is from genome assembly GCA_020073365.1 of Terriglobia bacterium. Classification (GTDB taxonomy): domain Bacteria; phylum Acidobacteriota; class Terriglobia; order Bryobacterales; family Bryobacteraceae; genus JAIQFL01. Next base: position 25,741 of record JAIQFL010000146.1, read on the forward strand.
TTACTGGCGCGGTTTCACCGCGTGGTTCCGCGCGGACGATTTCGCCTGGCTCGGCCTTACCCTCCGTGTCCACAGCTTCCGCGACTTGCTGGACATGTTAATCCTGCCGGCGGCGCAAGGCACCTTCCGGCCATGGAGTGAACGCGCCTTCTTCATGGCGGGGTTCAGCCTCTTCGGCCTCGATTCGCTGCCGTTCCGCATGGTCATCTTCGGAACGCAGTTCGCCAACCTGGCCCTGGTGGCGGCCATCGGCAGTCGCCTCACCGGACGGCGCGCCGCCGGCTTCTGCGCGGCCCTCTTCTGGGTGGTGAACGGGGCGCTGGTGGAGCCCTTGGGATGGGCATGCGTCTACAACCAGGTGATGTGCGCGTTCTTCCTGCTGCTGGCTTTCTATTTTCTGCTGCGCTCGGTGGAAGCGGCGCAGGTCCCGGACCTGTCACTGGCGAGACGTTTCGAGATCCTCCAGTGGGCCGCCTTCCTCGCGGGATTCGGAGCGCAGGAGCTGAACCTGGTTTACCCGGCCCTGGCCGCCGCCTACACATTCCTCTTCGCCCGCCGGCAGTTCCGCCGCACACTGCCCATGTTTGCCGTGTCCGCGCTATATGTTGTGGGCCACAACAGGCTGGCGCCCCTGCAAAAGACCGGCGATTACGCCATGCACTTCACAGCGAACAGCCAGCGTTCCTCCAGGGCCTCATCGAATTCGGGGTGTCTCACAAATGGCAGGTGTGCATGCAGCACGATCAACAAGTATCCCCTGGTTGGGAGGAGCAGTTCAGGCGCCTTCACCAGACCCTCATCCGCTGTGAGAGGACACAACAGATGGAGCGTTGAGACGGAAGCGACGCTCACTCAACGCAGTCAGGTCAACTGTTCCAGGGGGGAAATTCATCGCTTCCGGCGAGGCTTTCGTTGTCGCGTCCACAGCTCCAGGAGTGTTATCGTCTGCTCTCTGCACGGCAGGCGATTTCATCATGGGAACATCGCGCGGCGGTTCTGGTACACTAGCCGGATTTCCCCGCCAAACGGCTTCCGTAACCGCAGTCACCGGGTCAGAAGTGCTCTCTGCTCGCGGCAGGGACTCTGACCCCATCTGAATTCTCGCCACCGGCTCTGACCTTCCGGAACTCTCCTGCGCCGGCGTATCTGAACTCTTTCTTTTGTACGATATGGTTCTCCCTGTATCTCCTTGCCGGATGTCGGCTTCAACAGGCCCGACCCGGGGGACCTCGGCGATGTTGGACCGGGCAACCCGGAGGAACTCGCCTTCTTCGGTTCTGTATCCCAGATCCACAACATAGGATTTCTCGGGACTCCAGAGATGAACGT
>JAIQFL010000593.1 GCA_020073365.1 Terriglobia bacterium
TACCAGCATCGCTTGGATCCAGTCGTAGATCTCCCGCCGGGTTTCACCGGCAAACTCGATCTGCGAGCTGCCCTTGATAAAATCATCGATTTCCTGGGGCGTTAGCCCCTCCACGTTCTTCATCCCAATTCGCATCCACCTGAAAGGGTGGCAGACCACGAATTTCAGGATCATCTTGCATTGGAAACGTACTTCATTTCAGGATCATCTTGCATTGGACAATTCTGGCAGCACCACCCCTCCAGGAATCTGGTATCCTGCATCAGAAGTAAATCCATTTCGGAACAGGGGATAACACAATGACAAAAACTGCTTATCTGACGATGCTCCTTGCGGGTAGCTTGTTATGCTCGGCCGCATTCGCACAGGAGAAGGCACCTGCCAAGAAGAAATCCACGGAAGCTCCTGGAGCCATGATGCCCATGCCAAAACCAGCGGCGGAAATGAAGGACCTGCGCGACCTGGTCGGCTCCTGGACCACCGAAGAAAACTACGAAAAAAGCCCCTTCATGCCTGAGGGTGGCGCCGGCACCGGAACCAACACCGTTCGTCTCGGTCCCGGCGGTTTCAGCGTGCTAATGGAACAACGATCGAAGAGCGCAATGGGTAGCTTTTCGGGCCACGGCGTGCTCACTTGGGATCCCAACGAAAAAGCATACAAGACGGTTTGGGCGGACTCGATGACGCCCGGTGTCGTGACCGAGAGCGGCCACAAAGAAGGCGATACCATCGTGTATACGGGTGACGCGATGATGATGGGAAAGAAGGTTGCAATAAAGGATGTGATTTCTGACCGCACCCCCACGTCTTACACCCTGACTTCTTACATGAACGACGGTTCCGGCGAAAAGAAGATGGGAACCATCAAGTTCACCAAAGCGGAACCAGCCGCCGCGAAGAAATAGACCGGCCGGCGACACTGGTCGTTCTTCGACGCGACCGCTTGTCCGCGGCGCCCAACGGCCTCCGCGAATGCCAGGCAGGCGCCGCCCGGAGTTAAGCTGTACAGATATGCGGTGCTCAGGTCTCCTACCGTTTGTTCTGGCCGGCAGTCTTTGGGCACAAACCGGGCAGCAAGGTCCGCGGCCCGAGTGGCCTTGCGTTCCGGGCCGACCGGTCGATCCGAGCTATATCGAAACCAGCGAGAGCACAGGGGGGCAGCTATTCCTCTTCCAAAAGAGCGAAGTGGCCCAGTCCAGCGTGGTGATGAGCGCGTCTTATACGCACCCGTCGACCATCGTCCGCGCTATCGGACATCTTTCCGGCGCACGAGACTTCGAATTCCCGATCGATTCGAGTGTGGAGAGCATATTGGTGCTGGTCTCGCTCCAATGCCGCAGTGCGATCGAGGTGTCGCGGCCCAGCGGCGCGAGACTGACGGCCGCCAACAGTGCGCAGAGCGTCGACCTGGCTGCAGGGAGGATCCTCAGGGTGGACACTCCGGAAGCCGGCAAATGGACGGTGCGGATTGCTGGCACGGGTCTGTTTGTTCTCTCGGTGCTCGCGAAGACCGGGATCCGCCTACAAGCCCCACGGTTCTTCGAGGTTGTCGGACAAGCTGGAGAAGTGGAGCGAGGGGCGCGCATGAAAGCGCCACGACTGGGCACACCGCAGATGCTGGAAGCGAGTGTGAGCGGTGAAATCTCCAACGTCAGGCTTCGGCTGGCCGGACCCGGAGGCGAGACGGTGGTCGATGGGGAGCCGGTGGAGGCCACTCCGGAAGGCGCATACCGCGCGACAGTGACGCCCCCGGTGGAGCGATTTCGGATTCTGATGACGGGCACCGACGCATCAGGTTGGCCGGTGCAGAGGACGCACCCGGTCCTGTTGCGGGCAGAGCAGCCCAAATAGGGCGGGGGCCATTCGAGCGGGGACAGCAACGCGGCCACCGAAACAGGGGGCTCGTGGGGCTTTCACGCCTAGCGGGGGGCGGGCACGTCGGGTACTCCGGACGCGGCCGGTTCCGGATTCCCCTGGCGGGGCGAGCGCCATGCTCTCACCACCTCGATGAGGGTCGGCAGGAGCGACACAAAAATGATCAGCAGGATCACCTTGTCGAAGTAATGCCGCACGATCGGCACGGTGCCCAGCTTGTACCCCAACATGGTCATGAAGAACACCCAGCCGATGCCTCCGCACACACTGAACGGAAGGAACTTGAAGTAGGGCATCTGGCCGACGCCGGCGACAAACGCCGCGAAGGTCCGCACAATCGGCACGAAGCGGGCATAGACGATCGTCTTGCCCCCGTACCGTTCATAAAACTTCCGGGTGCGGGTGATATATTCCTGTTTGAAGAGGAGCGAATCCGGACGGCTGAAGATGCGAGGACCGGTCTTGCGGCCCAGGAGATATCCGGTGGAATCGCCCAGGATCGCAGCGGACATCAGCACCACGTTGACCAGCAGGATATCGAGGGAGCCTGCGCCAGCCACTACACCCACGGTAAACAGCAGCGAGTCGCCGGGGAAAAAGAAGCCCACCAACAGCCCCGTTTCGGAATATACGATGGCGAACAGGGCCGCGTACCCAAGCCACCCGGACAGCAGCGTGCTCAACAGCTCGATGAGCCGTTCCGGGTTGGTCAGCGTGCGATAGAAATCCAGAAGGGTGTGAAGCATCCGGCTAGCTCGGCCGGTAATTAGCCAGCAACCGGGCGACCACATCCTGGTGGTACTTGATCTTCCCCTGCTTGATGAGTGCATCGCGCAGACCGGCGTCGAACAATGCATTCCGGTCGCGTCCCTTCTGGCCTTTAATTTCGTCGCGAATCTGTACGCGCTGCTCGGGCAGCTTCGACAGGTCCGGTGGAATATGAGCAATCACCTTGACTACCGCCGTCGCATCGCCTGTGGCCACGGGACCGAAAACGGAGCCGTCCGGACGGCTGAACGCCTCCATCACGGAGCTCGCCGAGCCGAGCCCTTCCACCGTCCCCGACCGCGTGAACTCATCGGAGGTCTTAACTTCCAGCCCCATGGACTTGGCCGCCTTGGCCAGGTCGAGACCCATCGAATTGGCTTTCTCCACCAGTTCTCTGGAGTGCTTCTGCACCTGCACCGTCAGGCGGTTTTGGGTGATGGACTCCTTCACCTGGGCCTCGACTTCCTGAAAAGTGGCAGGCCGCGGTGGGATCACGTCCAGCAATACGGCGAGCGCGAGTTTGTTGCCCGCCAGGGCAACCGGCTGAGATACCTCACCCTTCTTCAGGGAGGAGATGGCCTGCTCGAAATCGGGGCTGGCGCCAACTTCTGGTATGGGCTTGCCCGCCTCGACGTTGTCGGCTTTGACAAGCTGCATGTTCAGATCCGCGGCGACCTTCTCCGGATGCAGGGGGTCCTTCTGAAGCTGGACCTGGGCCTTATCCGAGATCTGCTGCATCATGTCGTTGGCGCGCTGCTTCTTATACTGGGCGGCCAGATCGCCCTTCACTTCTTCGAACGGCTTCATGCGCGCATCTTCCTTCTGCAGCACCTGGATAATGTGGTATCCGTATACCACCTTCACCACATCGCTGGTCTGGCCGGGCTTGAGGGAAAACGCGGCGCGCTCGAACTCCGGCGTGGCCTGAAGCTGTTCGTGAGTCAGCCAATCCGGCATGGCGCCGCCGTTCGCGGCCGAACTGGGGTCCTCGGAGTTGTTCTTGGCCAACTCGGCGAAATCGGCTCCGCCCTTGATCTGCTTGAGGAGGTCTTCGGCCTTGGCCTTGATCTGGGCATCTTCGGACGCGGGCTTGCCCTGAGTCTTCAGCAGGATTTGCCGGATCTTGACGCGGTCGGGCGAACGGAACGCATCCGGATTCTGGCTGTACATGCGGTGGAGGTCGGCATCCGTCGGGTTCACCGTGGCTTCCAGCTTCGCCGGGTCGGCAATCAGCACGATGAGATTGCGCTTCGCGGGCGATGTGTACATGGCCATGTTGGCTTTGAAGTAGTTCTGCATTTCGTCCGCGGTGGGTTGAGCTTCGGCGCGATACTTGTCAGCGGGGATCTTGACGTACTCGATCTTGACCTTTTCGTTTTTCTTGCGGAATTCCTGCTCGATTTCGAGCGGCGTGACAATGGTTCCTTCCAGCGCCACGTTTTGCATCCGCGTCTTGAGCAGTTGGCGCTTCATGTCGGCTTCGAATTCCTCAATCGACAGGTTCTGCTGGCCCAGGAAGCTGGCGTACAATTCTCTGCCCACGAACCTGCCATCGGGAAACAGACTGGGCACGTACTGTCGAATGGCATCGGCCACTTGCGCGTCGGTGACTACAAACCCTAGCCGCTCCGCCTCATAGGCGAGGGCGCGCTCCGTGACCATCTGATCCACCATCTGGGGGACGAAATTCGGCAGGATCTCGGGCGGCAACTGGCGGCCCCGCATGGTGTTCTGAATCTGCCGCTGCACTTCCTGCACGGTCAGCACATCCTTGCCAATCTCGGCCACCACTACGTCTGAGGAACTGGCGCCGGTGTTGTAGCTGGGGACGAGGTAGGTGAGCATGGAGAGCGCCACCACCAGCAAGAGCCCGCCCAAAAGGATACGTACGGCTTTATCTCGGCTACGAAACAGATCAAACATTTCTCTGAGAACTCCTGTGTTCTAAGGGGAAATATCATTATATCAGTCGCACCGGCGTTTCGCCTTGTGGGGCGCCGAGTGGTGGGCGCGCATAAACGCCTTCGGGAAAAAGGGGCAGGCATGAAAAATCGGTTGGCAGGTAGAGTCGAGGTTGGGCGCAGGTACTGACGTTGAAACGCCGCCCTGTTTCCCAACCCCGCTCATCAAACCGGACGTGCCGATTTCCGGCATCCGGCTTTCCGACTGGCTTCGTCGCAGACTCACGAACCGGCCTCACGTAACGGACCCCGGAGACGGAACACCCCTAATTCTCCAAAAATCCGCTTCATCGAAAACTGATGGGTGCCTTGCGATTGC
>JAIQFL010000147.1 GCA_020073365.1 Terriglobia bacterium
CAGTGAGTATCTGTATGTTTCCGAGCGCCCACCGCTCCGGCGCTTAAGTCCCAGAACTCGTCAATGACCCAATTCGCGTGAGCTTGTAAGAGGATGCGAGTTGTTCAGACGGCCGCGCAAATCGGCACGATATTAACGATAATTATTGAACAGCATTACTTCCACAACTCCTTTGATTTGTGTATTGTGACACCGTGTTACAAGCTGTGCTATAGGAGTTCTGAGGCTACACACCACAACGCGACCGCCGGGAGCGGCGGATGCGCGATCTTCGCGGAACGGGCGCCTACCCCGAGTCACGCAGGTTATGGCGCTGGCCATTCAGTTCCAGGACATGATCCAGAGGGGCGAGGCAAGAGATTACGCAGATCTGGCCCGGCTTGGATGCCTCACGCGGGAAAGGATGAGCCAGATCATGGAACTGGTATGGCTCGCGCCGGACATCCAGCAGGAGATCCTGGAGTTTCCGCCGAGCGGGGCGGCGCGATTCCCGATTAGTGAGGTGGCGGTGCGCAGAATAGCAAGTCCGCTTTCATGGAATGAACAGCGCCACGCATGGCTGACGCTCAAAAACAATCTGCATATATGATGTTTTGGAGCCGTGGTAAAATCGAAATCGTATGCCGACTGGTAGAGTTGCTGGCGAGTCACCCGCTTCTGATCGATTCCTGGGAGTCTGGCGTACTGCGAATTTGTAAGCGGTAGAAGCACATGTGCCCTCGCTGGAAAAGGGGGGCTTGTGTCCCAACCGTACAATCCGCGCGTCGTCGTTGAAAGAACGCCGAACACACTCCTTCATCTATTCCTTTCCCGGTACAAGGCCTTTTCGGATCTTGACTGGAAAACGCTGGCCGAGAACGACACTGGGCCGATTCTCCAGCGACTGCTGGCGATGGACGAGGCCGACCGGCACCACATCGGAGTCAGGTGGCGGCAGGTTCACGCCCTCGCGGATTCTACCGGGACTGCCGTACTGACGAAAGCCGGCCACGAATGTGGGCTCAATATCGCGGATGGACTGGCAGCGATGAAGAATGCCCATGAGCGGGCATTTTGGTGTCTTGTGGAACACCCACGGCTGTTCGATCATGAGCAGGTCTATGCCTACACCTTCAGTCTGCCCAGGACTTCGCGAGAAACCCGGGTTGGATTTCCCGAGGGGAAGCTGAGCGTGACCGGTGAGTTCATCGAGACTCTCAAGGGCCAGATCAAGGAGGTTTACAAGGACGAGGAACGCGCGCACTTGTGCCGGGTGGATCACCGGGAGCACGATGGTCTGCACGTGTTTCACGCCTACCCGTCGGATTATCTCGACGAGATCGACTCCTACGGTGCGGACGGTCAACTGACGACCGTGACTGTTACACCTCCCTTTCACATCGTTTACTACGTCGATGGCCCTGCTGGCAGCGTGAGCCTGCTGGCAAAAGGGGGAGCCGACAAGCACGAAGAACTGTTCAAGAGGTTTTCGATCACCGCGTATGGCGCGCCCCCGCCGCCGCGAGCAGCGAAGAGAACATTCGACCTGCGTGTCCTCAAGGACCGTAACCACGAATTCCGTCGAAAACCTGCCGACCATATCGCCTTGGTGCGGGTAGTCGCTGTGCGCCTGCAGTTTCCTGAAAACGCACAACACAAGGCTTGGTTTGAGGTGGATCGCGATGACCCGGACGATTCCATATATGACGTGCTTCGAGCGAAGCTTAGTGGCGGCCTGCGCGAACTGGCAAGAACAAGAATACTGAGCGCCGAACTGCAGGCGATCTTCCGCCGCCCCCGCGAATTGGAGAGGGTTGTCAGGTTCAAGATCACCACACCCAGATGGTGCGATCTGGAGGAGGACGATCGGGAGGGAAGAGTTCTTTGGGGATATCTCCCTGCGTGGGGGCTTGAGGTAACCCCAAAGCATGTGGAGTGAATATGTGCAGCGCCTCTCGCATGTCAATCCGGAATTCACATATGACGACGTCTCCGACTGGAACCCCGGAGACTTTGCGGCCCTTATCACTGCGGGGCTCCTGTATGAGGTTGAACGGGCGACCCACGTGGTTTGCGACGCCTGCCCTGAGGCTCACCGTGAGCGGGTGCGCTGGAGCAGCAACGGCACACGGGCGTTCATCTCGTGTCCCTCGGTCGGTACTGTGGACGTCATTCTTGAGCGGCTGCGCCGGTGGCGAGCCAGCCCTGTCCAACTCTCAACCTGGCTCGCCGAAGCCCTCGCCCTTTCCGGGGCCGTCCAACCTCTTCCTGATGGCCGGCTTTGGTTCCTGGGGCGTGGTTGCGTAGCGGGGCACACGCCGTACTTCTTTTTAGCCGCGATCGAGCCAGGCCAACTTCCGTCCGCTGTGGCGGAGATTCGCCGCGCATACGGTCGCGTCACTGGCGTCCTGTTGCTGCCCTTCTCCCCGGCAGAGCCTGTCGAAACCGACAAGCTTCAAGTCGCAGATCTGGGCCTCGTCGTTTCGCTTCGGGCCGGACGGATCACCGTTGATTCGGGTTTTATTGGGGACCAGCTCGCCGATGCGAAAACCGGCGGCGTCCGACACGACGCGCAGGGCAAGAAGGCTCCACGCGCACTTGCAGCGCACCGTCGCGCGATCATGAAGGCTTTCATGACGGCAAATAGTCTCGTCGGGATGGACGCTCTTGCTCGGCGCCTCGGAGCTAGCAAGTCGGCCCTGTACGGAATGGTTCGCGGAGACAAGACCCGGTACCGCGATGATACGCTCAACGCAATGTTGAACAAAATCGGTTGTCCCCGCTCCAAATGGGATCGTGCAACGAAGCCCGCTGCCCGGGCATGATCTCCTCGTTTCCTCCACTCTTCTCCACTTTCTCCACATTAAGTTCGTGAGTAGCAAGAGTTCGCAGTGGAGACGCATCAGTGACACACCGGGCAAGTCCATCCCACCAGAGCGATAACGACCTACTGACGGAGACCGAGGCTCGTGACGAGGAGCTGCCAATGTCCCTGGCTTGGTTCCGGCGAAAGCGGCTGCACGGTGGTGGGCCGCCGTTCATTCGCGTCTCGAATCGTGTTTTCTACCGTCGCGCTGAATTGCGGCTTTGGATCGCCGAGCGCGCCAAACCCGTGGTAGCAGCACAAAGGCCTCCCCTTGGCGGTTCGGTCGGAGCGAGGAACTAGTCAATGGTCGCTCTCGATCGACTCGCCCAACTATCGGCCCCCCGGCAGGCACTGGTCCGGTTATTTCAATCGGTAAACTTCGGCCAGATCATCGGCCTCACTATCCGTGACGGCGACCCGGTGTTCCATCCGGAACCGACGGTGCTGCTCGATGTGAAGCTCGATGCAGACGAGGGGGAGAGGCCGGAGGCAGACCTAGCCGATTTCATGCTCCGCGGTGAGGTCCGCCGCCTCTTCGCGCACCTGGACCAACTCCAGAATGGAACGGTCGAGCGGATCGAAGTCCGTTCAGGCGTCCCGCGCCGGGTCATCATCGAACGTCGCCTAACGGAGGCAGTCCGATGATGCCGGTGGATCCCTACATCTTCCAACAGGCATCCTGCCGCGCAAGCCTGTTAGTTGCCTCCGCTGGCTTTAGACCAGATGATTGGGAAGACCTGAAACAGGAGATGGTCCTAGATGTTGTCCGCCGCGCCCCCAAGTTCGATCCGGCGCGCGGCGACTGGCAGGGCTTCGTGCGTGGCGTCGTGCGCCATCACGCGGCGGTCCTAGTCGTGCGCGAACACCGGCGGGCACCGGAAATCCTCAGTGAGGATTTGATGAATCGAGAGGGCGCCAGCGACGTCGACTCGCTCGACATTCTCCATGAGCGCCCGGCCTCTGGCGCGGTAGATGCACTGCACCTCAGCATCGACGTCCGTCGGGTTGTAGCGAGCCTTCCAGCCCACCTTCAGGCTCTGGCCGTGTTGCTCGTCCGAATGCCGGTCCAGGATGTGTGCCGTCACACTGGGAAGTCCCGATCACGCGTGTATCAAATGACCAGGCAGATTCGCGAAGCCTTTCTTCGCGCTGGCTTTTCGTCCGCGCAGGCGAGGCGTTCCCAGGAGCCAACGAAATGAGCCAACCATCGTCGCTCGGCGTACGGGACTATTACCGAAGGATCACTTCGGTCGATATCGGTGCAGTAGCGCGCGAGCTCCTGAAAGGACGAATCACTCAATCTTCGGAGCGAGCCCTGCTCTGCGATTGCCCGAATCACCAGAGCCTGTCCAAACGATCGCTGAACATCATGCTCGACAAACAGGGCTGGTACTGCTTCGGCTGCGGCACTGGTGGGGACGTCCTGCAGTTGGTCGAGTTTGTTCACACGGGCTGCACCACGCATGGTCAATCTGGCCGTATGCCGGAGTCACACCGGGAGGCGCGCGATTTCCTGGCCGCCATGGTGGGGATGCCTTCTCTGTCCCACGCGGGGCTGTCACCGGAAGCCATCGAGGAAATGGAGCGGGAACGGCGAAAGAGCCTGCGGGTTTTTGAGGCGTTAACATCGCTTGCCGACTATTCCACCAGAGGCTGCTTGCAGGCACCGATGCGATCAACTGGTTCCGGAAGAAGTACGGGATCGGCGACGAGATGATCGCGCGACTAAAGATCGGCTACGCCGAGAACGCTCCCTGGAGCGACTCCGCTGGGAATCGGCAGTGTGGCGTCTTGGACGCACTTTGCCGGGGTCCCAATTCATTCACGCCCGCCGAGTTGTCAGGAACGTCCGCGTTCCGGCCTTTTGGGAACAGTATCAGCCCGTTCTTCAATCGGAGAATCGTCTTTCCCTACTGGAGCCGCGGCCACGTAGTCTTCATGATTGGCCGTAAGACTCCCTGGACACCAGATGCCGATTGGGAAGCTCCGAAATACAAGAAGCTCGCCGTTCGGAACGGTGAAAGAAACGCTCACGTCGCTGCCTGCGTAAGAAATGACGTGCTGTACAACGAAGACGTCCTCGCGGCGCGCCCGGACCGGATTGTCATCACGGAAGGGGTCACGGATTGCATCTCTCTCATGGAGCACGGATTCCCGGTCGTATCTCCCGTGACCGTTCAAATAAAGGATGCCGATTGGGAACGGATTCTTCCGAAACTGGCCGGCGCGAAGACCATCTTTCTTTGCCAAGACAACGAGCTATCGGACGCCGGAATGCGTGGCGCACTGCGGACGGCTCAGATTCTCATCGAAAATGGGATCACCACACGCGTGGCGACTCTGCCTCTGGGCGAGAAACAGCAGAACGCCCGGCAGGAGCTGAAGGACAGCTTCGGCCTTGACGGGCCTGCGGACTCCCTCAAAGGGGCCAAATTGGAGGGTCTGGGCGAAGAGGAACTCCAACGCGCCGCAGCCCTCCTGGAGCAAGCCAAGCTCGACGTGAACCAGTACTTCGCCGACGGCGGCACTGCCGCTGATTTTGAGGCCGTCCTTGCTTCCGCCCAAACACCTTTGGAGTTATCGATCTCACGCCTGTCCGCTGGCACGGCGGCGTCTGAGATCGACCGCATGCTGGAGCCGATCCTTGCCGCGGCAAAGCGTCTGAGCCCTGTCGAACAGGAAAGGCATCTCCGTCTGATCCAAAACCGGCTCGGCAAAGAGCGGATTTCTCTTACTGTACTGCGGAAACAAGCGCGGGCCACGCGGGCCACTCCAGTCGAGGAAACCACCAAGGGCAAGGCCAGGATCTTATCTGGACGTTCGCCGCAGGATCAAGCTGAGAGTGCGGCCGCGCTTCCTCGGATTCAGGTCAACAACCGTCAGTTGCGCGATGTGGTGGCGGAATCCTGGACCGCCGTTCACCGAGCGAATCAACCGGGTGCCGCTGTTTTCCCGAACACACCCTATGTTTTTCGCCGAGGGGAGCACTTGGTGTTCCTGGCCGACAGAGAAACAGCAATCGAGATCGAGCAGATGAGCGAGGCCGCCGTGTTCGGGTTGATCGCTCGGGTTGCCGACTGGTATCGAGCTACGGATGAAACCGCTGTCGATGCGATTCCGCTGAAGGAGGCCGCGCGCGACATGCTCGCCTACATCGATCCCGGTCTGCCGCAACTGAATGCTGTCATCCGCACACCAGTGTTCGGGTGCGACGGCTCCCTGATCGCCGCACCGGGCTATCACCAGAAAGATCGGGTCTGGGTGGACGCTGATTCAACGTTACAACTGGGCCGACTGTCGAACACACCGACTGCGGAGGAGATCCGAGCCGCCCGTGAGCTTTTTTGCGACGAGATGCTGGTGGATTTTCCGTTTACGGATCTCTCCGATCGCGCCCACGCGGTCGCCGCGATCTTGTTGCCGTTTGTCCGGAGAATGATCGAGGGCCCGACCCCGTTGCACCTGATCGAGGCGCCTTCTGTTGGCTCCGGCAAGGGGCTGCTCGCCAACGTCGTCGCAATCGTTACCACCGGGGCGAATTGTGAAAGCCGCACGCTTCCAGAGGATGATGACGAGATTCGGAAAATGATTACCGCGGAGTTACTGAAGGCCCGTCCAATCGTGCTGCTGGACAATGCCGATGACCGGAAAAAGCTCCATTCCCCTTCCCTCGCGTCGGTGCTCACGGCGGTCAGATGGACGGATCGCGTGCTCGGCGAGTCGAGGATGGCGTCGCTTCCCAACCAAGGGCTGTGGATGATGACCGCCAACAATCCCCATCTTGACCTGGAGCTCACGCGGCGCTGCATTCGAGTGAGGATTGATCCGCGATTGGATCGACCATGGAAGCGAACCGAGTTTCGCCATCCCGACCTGGTCCGATGGGTAAAGGCGAACCGTGGCTCTCTGGTCCACGCGATCCTCACGCTGGTACTCGGCTGGATAGCCACAGGCAGGCCCATTGACCAGAAACGACTGGGCTCCTTTGAAGGCTGGTCAGAGCTCGTCGGCGGGATACTCGGGGTGGCGGGAATCGAGGGTTTTCTTGCAAATCTCGATCAGCTCTATGATCAGGCCGACCAGGATGGTCAGAAGTGGCGGGAGTTCACTACAGCATGGTGGGAGGCGTTCGGCGACACAGAGAAGCAGGTGAGTGATCTCAACGGGTTCTGCGAACAGCGCGGCCTGATGCTAGAAATCCGCGGTAACGGCCAGCCTCGGTCCCAGCAGGTTCGATTGGGGAACGCCCTGTCGAGGTGCCGTGATCGGCTGTTCGGAAGCCTGCGGGTCGTGAAGGTCGATGGCGAAACGAAGCACAAGGGAGTCACCTATTACCGGCTCGCCGATGACCAGTCGCAATGATGGGGATCTTGGGGATCTGTGGGGATCTTGTCCGTGCGAGATCCCCACGCGCTAACTCTTGCGAACACAATAACATGTGCTGAGATTGGGGATCTTGGGGATCTTTTTCCCTCTTACGCGAAGAACTGAAAGTGGAACACACCCGTCCAGCGCGATGGCACCCACACATCGCACGCGTATTAAAGGATAGCCCCGAAAAGCTCCCCACGATCCCCATTCGGACGCGGACTTCCTCGTAACTTCCGCTGGAGCTGCGACTTGCCGATTGGGGATCTGGGCGAGCGGAGATCCCCAGACTTGGGGAACTGTTCCACCCGCCCCTCGTTCGGGATTATTCGCTGACGCGAGTGCACATCTCGTTGTGACCGCGAGTATTCATATAGCAGGAGTCGGTTCGATCGACCAGCGCCCGGCGCACCGGTTGAAGGATTCCCGGCAGTGGTGCCATGCACGAGAGCGCCGGGACGCTCTCCAATCTCCTTCCCGCAGTCTTGCCTGCTGCTCGATGTGTGTCTAAAACAATGAACTCCTCGATCCCCGTCTACAACGCCGACGGCAGCCTGTATGCCTGCGTGTCCGAGTCACGATTGACGCGGCTGCAGTCGGCGGGATTGGTGGCACGCGTAGTGCGCCACCGTAAAGGCCACATCAACCGAGCGATCCTGTTCATCAAACCGGGCGAGCCGAAGCCGGCCACCTCTGTCATGGGAACGAGATACAGCTTCAAAGAGCGTCTCGAACACGGCCCGGCCTGGGAGTTGAGACACCTTGGTGGAAGCCACGAAGGGAAGACGTATGCGCCGCCAGAGACGCGCGCGCCCTTTCTCCAGGTGGTTTCGGATTGCCTGATCCCATGAAGGCTCGGCGGCAGATAGGTGCGCGTTACCTCGCTCGCATGCGTGGCGCGTTCCGTGGCGGCCAGGTGCGCCCGAGGGAGCCGGTGGACCAACCAGCCAACCCAGAGCCAGACAGAGCGACGTGGGGCACCTGGGCGCGAAAGAGTAGCCGGTTCCGGAGTAAGCCGGGCCGCGAGTCCAACGTTGGACTGCCTGCCGCTCAAGAACAGACAATCGTGCAAAACCCGAGTAGAATCCCTCGCAGAGACTCAGTTCGCCGGGTCCGCGCCGCGGGCGTGCCCTGCGGAGGATTCCTCAACCAAAACGAGGTGAGGTATGCTTTCGCAGGAAACGGCCCAAACCCAGCAAGTCCAGCAATGGCCGATCGATAAACTCGTTTTCTACGTCCGCAACCCGAGGAAGAATGACGCTGTCGTTGATCGAATGTGCGGGAGCCTCCGCGAGTTCGGCTTCAAGATCCCCGTCCTGGCGCGAAGCAGCGGCGAGGTCGTGGACGGCCATCTCCGCTTAAAGGCTGCGCGCAAACTCGGATCGTGGCCCGGAGGCGACACGAGTTCAATTCCGGTGATCCTCTGCGACGAGTGGACCGAAGCGCAGGTGAAAGCCTTTCGTTTATTGGTCAATCGCTCGGCGACCTGGGCGGCGTGGGATGACGAGCTTCTCACTCTCGAGTTGCAGGAACTCAGCGAGTTGGACTTCGATCTCAGCCTCACCGGTTTCGACCCGAAAGAAATCGACGACTTCTTACTGGTCGCCGACGACGATCAAGCGAATGCCGTGCCACCGGTTCCGGAGAACCCGGTGTCCCGGCCGGGCGACCTTTGGCTCTGTGGCGATGTTCGTAGTCAACATCGCGTCCTATGTTCCGATGCCACCAGCGCGGAAGCCGTGGCACGGCTGCTGGGAGAACGCAAACCAAAGCTCCTGGTTACCGACCCGCCGTACGGCATCGAGCTCGACACCGAATGGCGTGATCGCGCCGGCCTGAACGGCTGCGGGCCCGCCGAAGCCAGTTACATGAAGCACCGAACCGAGGGCCACACCGAAACGACCATCTCAGGAGATACACGGGCCGACTGGTCGGAAGCCTTCGAACTGGTGCCCAGCCTGCAAATCGCCTACGTCTGGCACGCCTCGATCTTCACACGCGAAGTGCTGAACGGCCTGCTCCGTATCGGTTTCTTATACCCCCAGCAGATCATCTGGAACAAAGGCAGAACCGTCCTCACACGTACGCACTACTGGTATCAGCATGAACCCTGCTGGTACGTCAGAAAGAAGAACGCGGCCTGGTTCGGGAAGGCTGGCGAGAACTCCACGATCTGGGACTCGCCGTCGCCGAAGTTCATCATGGGCGGATCGGATGAGCAGAAGTACGATCACCCAACGCAGAAGCCGGTCGATCTGATGCGTCGCCCGATCCTGAATCACACCAAACGCGGCGAGTTGGTTTATGAACCCTTCCTCGGATCGGGTACGACCCTGGCCGCCGCCGAAGTCACCGAACGGGTCTGCTGCGGCATCGAGCTCGATCCCAAATACGTTGACGTAGTGATCCAGCGCTGGCAAACGCTGGCGGGCAGGAAGGCCACTCTGGACGGTGATGGTCGGACCTTCGAGGAGGTCGCCGAGGAACGCCAGAAGACGGCGGTGTGAATCGCTCGATGCCGCCGGGAGATCGCGGCTATCGAAGCCCAGCTTCTGGCTGGGCACCCGGACATTAGGGGCTTGTGCCTGGCACTGGCCGACTGGTCTGGAGAGTTGCGGCTGCTTCGAGCAGGCCAAGGGGTTGGCCCCTGTAGCGCCACGGTTGGCCCACGTTCGCTCCGGCGGCGACCGGTTGGCGTGTCGGCCAACCCTGACGGTGACGTAGGGCAGCGGGCGGGAATCGAAGCCAGAAGCAGCGAAGCCCGCCGCGGCCGGAGCCGGGCGGGCCAGGAAGGAGGGGGTGATGCTACTTGGCAATCCGATATGTGCGCTCGTCCGTGACGTTTTTGAAGGACTCGACGGTGTAGCCGGCCTTCTTCATCGCACCAGCCATGAAGCCGCGAACGGTGTGTTTTTGCCAGCCCATTTTCTCCATGATCTCCGCCAGCGTGGCACCGCCCTTCCGCTGGAGCATGGCGATCACCTGGGCAGTCTTGGTGCCCTCGCGCGGCCCAGCGCTTTCCGATGCCTCCGCGGCCTTCTTGGCGGCAGGCTTGGCTTCCTTCTTGGCTGCCTTGGCTTTAGCGGCCTTCTTGGCGCCCTGTTTGGCTTTGGGCGTGCTCTTCTTCTGGCTGGCAGCCTTCTTCGAAGGGGCCTTCTCCGGCGCGACGGGCGCGCCCTGTTCCGCAACGGCGGCGGTTTCGGTGGTGTTGGTAGCTTCTGCGTTCTTCATCGTGGTGGTTATCCTTTCGGCGGTTGATCCGCGCATGACGATTCATCACTCCGGTGGCTTCGGAAGGCAAGGCCGAAGTTCAACTTTTCGGAAGAAAGTTTCGATGCTCGCCACAGGGCGCGCCCGACGTCGTGGGTGGCCCTGGCGCACTGACCACCGCCGCGCGACGCAACGGGGCGTACCACGGCGCGAACGCTGGCCAAACGTCGCGTCAGACGTGGGCGCGGGGCAAATTCAGGGACCTGGCTTTCCACTTTTTCCGGCGGGTGGCATGGTGGCACATTCTCTCTAGTCACAGCCGCTTTTCTAGGTACGCAGGGCAGGTACGCAGGACTGTAATCGAATGAATCCAAACACCAAGTGGTGCGTACCGGCGGTGTCAAGCTGATGGGCGTCTCGATTCGAGCATACGCACGGTCGCGAAGCTGTACAGAGGGCGCCGTTCGGAAGGCAATAGCGGCCAAGCGGATCACCCCGAACCCGGACGGGACCATCGATCCGGAGCGGGCGAACCAGGAGTGGGATCGGAACACGTTCGCGGGCAAGACTCTGCACCAGGCGACCAGACCGCCCGTGGTTCCGCTCAGTACGTCTCCTCCACCGCGTGGCGGCTCGGGCATTCCGAGTCAACCCGAAGTATCGAGCGATCCCGTTTCTGCCTATCTGCGGGCCCGCGCAGTGAGCGAAACGTTCAAAGCGAAGACGGCGCAGTTGGAGTACGAGGAGCGTGCCGGCAAACTGATCCAGGCAACCAAGGCGGGAGAGTATGCGGCGCATTGGTCCGCGATTGTCGGTGATGCGCTGTCGGCATATCCGGATCGCGTGGCCCCGCTGGTAGCCGCCGCGAAAACGGAAGCGGAGATTCACCGGATACTCGCGGGCGAAACGAACGCGCTGCGCCGCAAGATGGCGAAAGCCATCTCGGACGCCGGTTACTGATGACCACCCCATTCTCGATGTATCAGGTTGGCGCGGAGGCGTTGCTACCACCACGCGATATCTCCGTCTCGCAATGGGCCGACGAGAACGTGGTGCTCACCGGTTCCGGATCGGCGGAACGGGGCCAGTGGCACACCAGACCGTACCAGCGGGAGCCGATGGATGTGTTGAGCCCGAGCCACCCGTGCAAGCAGGTGGTTCTGATGTCCGCCGCCCAGATGCTCAAGACGAGCGTAATGGTGAACTTCCTGGGCTACATCGCAGACGTAGATCCGGGCCCGACTCTGGCGGTGGAACCGCGATCCGAAGACGCCAAGGCGCTCTCCAAGGATCGCGTCGCGCCGCTTTTCCGGCACTCGCCCGTACTCCGCGGAAAGCTCGCCGCGGTGAAGTCGCGCGATTCGAACAACACGGCGATGCACAAGGTGTTCGCCAACGGCTCCGGGCACATCACATTCACCGGCGCCATCTCGCCGTCCGGCCTGGCCATGCGTCCGATCCGGTATCTGCTGCTGGACGAGGTGGACAGGTATCCATTGAGCGCCGGATCGGAGGGCGATCCGGTGTCGCTGGCGATGCAGCGCACTGGAGAGTTCGAGCACAACAAGAAGGTGATCATGTGCTCGACTCCGACGGTCGACGGGGAGAGCAGGATCCAGGCTGCATGGAACGCGAGCGACCAGCGCGAGTACTTCGTGCCGTGCCCGCTATGCGATCACTTTCAGATCCTGGTCTTCAGCGACGGCACAGAGGGCGGGCTTGTGTGGCCGGAAGGCGAACCGGAGAAGGCCGCCTACTGCTGCGAGAAGTGCCGGGAACTCATCCCGCACAACCAGAAGTCGTGGATGGTAGAGCGCGGCGAGTACCGTCCGCAGAATCCTGGGTCGCCGATTCCGGGGTTCCGGGTGTCGCAGATGATCTCCCCGAAGCGTTCCTGGGGGACGATTGCCGCTGAGTTCCTGGTCGCCAAGCTCTCGACAGAGACGCTCAAGGCGTTCCTGAACACTGTGCTGGCGGAACTCTGGACGGAACGCGGGTCGGCACCGGATTGGGAGAAGGTCTATCTTCGGCGCGAGGACTACGAACTCGGGATCGTTCCGGCGAAGGGATTGATTCTTGTGGCTGGCGTCGATGTGCAGGATGACCGGCTCGAGGTGGAGATCAAAGCATATGGGCGTGGCAAGGAGTCCTGGTCGGTTGATTACCGGGTGATCCAGGTGCCCGACCAGGCGGGGCATGCGCTCAAAACGTCTTCGCCGGAAGTATGGCAGGAGTTGGAGGCATTGCTCGCGGCGGACTGGCCGTGTGAGTCGGGCGGGACCATGCCGATCATGGCCATGACGATTGACACGGGCTTCCGGCCGCAGATGGTCTACGACTTCGCTGCGCGCCATCCGCAACCGGCTCACGGCCCGGCTGGCGACAGGATCTCTGCCCCGCGCACCGTGGTGGCCACCAAGGGCACGCCCGACTTTCTGAAACTGATCGCGCGGGTGTCGCCTACGGACGCTGCGCGCAAGCGGCAAAACGTCCGGATCTGGCACATTGGCACGCACTGGGCGAAACAGGAGTTCTACGATTGGCTGCGGATCGTGCTGCCTGACGATGGCACGTACCCACCCGGATACCAGCACTACGCCTACAAGGATCAGGACTTCTATCGCGGGCTCTGCTCCGAGTCGCGGATCATCCGGTCGAGCGGCAAGGTGGAGTGGGTACCCGACAAGGCGATCCGGAACGAACCACTCGACCTCGCTGTGCTCTGCCGCGCGGCCGTAGCGGTCTGCGGTATCGACTCGTTCTCCGATGATGACTGGGCAGAGATGGAGGGGAACTCTCCGACCGCGTCGCCGCGCCCGCCCACCACCGATGGCTACTGGGGTGGGCGCGAGGACCGGTGGGGCACGCGCGGCGGCGACCGTAGGGATTGGTTCAAGTGATTCAACTGACTGAGCTGCAATCGATACGCGACACCCTGCAGCGCGCGATCTTCAGCGGGACTCGGCGGGTGCAGTTCACTGACCGCGCGGTCGAGTACAACAGCATCGACGACATGCGGAAAGCGCTCGCCGACGTCAACTCCGAAATCGCCAAGGCTTCGGGTCCGGTGCCATCTTCTTTCAGCCTGGCAATGCATAGCCGAGAGTAAATGAACGCCATCGACAGGATGATCGGCTACTTCTCGCCGGAGCGAGGCTACCGCCGCGCGCAGTATCGCGCCGCGACTCAGGTCTTCGCATACGACGGCGCCAAGTCGGGTCGTCGCACGGATGGTTGGATTGCTGCGGGCGGCGACGCCAACACCGAGGTCGGCGCCGGCCTGGCCGCGCTTCGAAACCGCTCGCGTGACCTGCTGCGCAACAACCCGTATGCCAGCAAAGCCATCGCGGAACTGGTTGGCAACACTGTCGGCACGGGGATCGTGCCCCAAGCAAAGACCGGAAACCCGACGCTCGACGCCATCATCGACGCGGAGTGGCCGTACTTCGCGGAGAACTGTGATCCGGGCGGCCAGTTGGATTTCTACGGGATGCAGGCTCTCATCGTTCGGACAACCGCGGAGAGCGGAGACGGCATCGTTCGGTTCCGCCAAAGGCTGGCGCAGGACAATTTCCGGGTGCCCTTGCAACTGCAGGTGCTGGAGGGCGACTACCTGGACATTTCCCGCACGATGGGAATCGCGACGGGGAGCGTCGTTCAGGGCGTTCAGTTCAATCTGTTCGGCCAACGCGAGGCGTACTGGCTTTACAACTACCACCCCGGCGGCGTCTACATGCTGAACCCGCGCGGCGGGATTCTCAGCCAGCCCGTGCCAGCCGACCAGGTGATGCACACTTACTGCATCCTGCGACCGGGCCAGGTCCGCGGCGTCCCATGGCTGGCGCCGGTGATGCTGGCACTCCGCGACCTCGACGACTACCGGGACGCGGAGCGCATGCGGAAGAAGACGGAGGCGTGCCTGGCGGGGATCGTGACGCGACCGGAAGGTTCGGGCGGCCTGCCCATCGGAGCCAAGTCCACCGATCCGAAAACCGGTAACACGCTGGAGCGGATGTACCCCGGCATGATCGAGTACTTGAAGCCGGGAGAGGATATCAAGTTCAATGCGCCTGCGGCGGCCGGCGGGTACCGCGAGTACCTGATGACGGAGTTGCAGGGCATCGGCGCCGGCGTAGACGTCCCGTACGAACTGCTCTCCGGGGATCTTTCCAACGTCAACTATTCATCCTACCGGGCGGGAATGCTGGGTTTCCGCAATGCAATCGAAGCGTTCCGGTGGTTGACCCTGATCCCGATGTATTGCCGTCCGACCTGGCGGAGGTTCATCGACACGCTGGTGTTGGTAGGGAAGCTACCCGAGGCGAACTACAGCGTCCAGTGGACGGCACCGAAATTCGAATCCGTCGATCCGTTGAAGGATGCGATGGCAGAACTGAAGAAGATCCGCACTGGGACGCTGACTCTGCCCGAGGCTATCGCGCAGAACGGCTACGATCCGGAAAAGCAGTTGCTTGAAATCCAGCGTGTCAACGCGTTGCTTGACGAGTACGAGATCATTCTCGACTGCGACCCCCGCAACGTCAACGACAAGGGCGTCGAGCAGCCCACCAGCAGCGGAGAGGCGACGCCTGGGGAATCCAAGCCGAAACCGGCAGTCAAGGCGTCCGCCGAGTTTTCGGCGCGGACCACAAGAATGTACCGCTCGTAGGCGCCACAACCCAAGGAGTCCTTTCATGCCAGACGAAATTACCGTACAGCAGGAGGCCGCTGCGCCCGCTGAGGTGATCGCCGCTAGCCCCAGCGCCGAGCCGGATGCAGTCGCCGAGGGCTTGAGTGTCGCGGGCAGCAACCCCGTCGATCCGGGGGTGGAAGTGGAACGCTTTTCGGTCGCGGTGGCCTTCGCTCCGTCCTCGGCCAACGACGACAACCGGACAATCGATGCGGTCTGGTACACCGGGGCCAAGGTCCCTCGGTTCGACTGGCGCACCGGCGAGGAGTACGACCTCATCCTGTCGATGAAAGGCTGCCGGTTGGACCGCCTCAACAACGGCGGGCCGTTGCTCGACTCGCACATGGCTTTCGGAGTCGAAAGCCAGATGGGCGTTGTGCGGCGCGCGTGGGCCGAGAAGACGACCGGCAAGGCGACGCTGCAATTCAGCAAGCGGGACTCGGTGACCCCCCTCTGGAACGACGTTCGGGCCGGGATCGTTCAGAACCTCAGCCCGGGGATGTGGATTTACAAAAAGGTCGATACCACTCCCAAGAACCAGGAGCGGAAGGAATTCACGGCCGTAGATTGGGAGCCGTTCGAGATTTCCTTGGTTCCGGTTCCCGGCGACGCGATGACGACCTTTATGTCGGCGGCAGGAACGCAGCAGCCGGCACCGACTGTAGTTGAAACGCAACGGGCATCTGCCCAAAAGGAGAAACCTGTGGAACCTATCACCCAGGCTGCGGGCGACGAGGCCCGTCAGAACGAAGCTGTACTCGCCGCGGCGCGCGACGAGGCCGTGAAGGCGGAGCGGTTGCGTGCGACCACGATTCGCACGATTGCGACTCCCTTCAAAATGCAGGAGACGTTCGTCACCGCCATGATCGACGAAGGCTTGTCCGTTGAGATCGCCCGCGAACGCATCATGGCCAAGCTCGCCGCTCAGTTCACCGACCATCCGACCGATCCGACCAACTCGAACGTCACGATGGGTGCAGACGCGACCGACAAGCGGCGCAAGGGCATGGAGGCCGGCATCCTGTTCCGGGGCAATCCCGGCGACGCGGTCTTGCGCGAGGCCGGGCGGGAGTACGCCGGCCTGACGCTGGTGGATATCGCTCGCGAGTGCCTGGATGCTGCCGGCGTGAAGACGCGCGGCATGTCCCGCAACGACATCGCCCGCGTGGCTTTACAGGGCCGGTTCGGAGCCGCCGAATATTTCGAGGGCGGCATGATGACCACCAGCGACTTCCCCAACATTCTGGCGAACGTCGCGAATAAGACGCTGCGCCAGGCGTATGAGGCTGCGCCGCGCACCTTCGTACCTTTCTGCCGTCAGGTGTCGGCCGCGGACTTCAAGCCCATCAACCGGGTGCAGTTGAGCGATGTTCCCACTCTGCCCAAGGTGAACGAGAAGGGCGAGTTCCATCGCACGGCGCTGTCGGACTCCAAGGAGACCTACTCGCTGGCGACGTTCGGGGAAATCGTGGCGATCACCCGCAAGGTCATCGTCAACGACGATCTGCAAGCACTGACCCGCGTTCCGGCCGGCCTCGGCCAGGCGGCGGCCCAACTGGAGAGCGACACCGTCTGGGCTGTCGTTACTGGCAACCCGAACATGGCGGATGGTATCGCGCTCTTCCATGCGAACCACCACAACCTCAACGCCACCAATGGGCTGAGCGGAGACCACCTCGGCGTGGCGCGTGCTGCCTTCAGAGTGCAGAAGGCTCCCAAGGGCACGATCCTCAACTTGCAACCTCGCTACCTGATCGTCCCCGCCGCGCTCGAACAGACCGCCGATCAGTTGATCTACCCGATCAATCTCGCCGCCACCGCGGTGACCGGCGTGGTGCCGACCTGGATCCAGTCGCTCACGAAGATCGTCGAAGGCCGCCTCGATGCGGTTGCGTCGGTCGGAGTGACGAACTGGTTTATGGCGGTTGATCCCTCGCAGATTGACACCATCGAGTACTGCTACCTCGAAGGGCAGCAGGGCGTTTACATCGAGACCCGCCAGGGCTTCGAGGTGGACGGCGTCGAAATCAAGGCTCGGTTGGACTTCGCGGCTGGCCCGATCGATTATCGCGGCCTTTGCAAGAACACCGCGTAGGGCGGTGATGACAAGCGGGGCAGCGATAACGTCGCCCCTTCAAATCACAAATAAGGAGAAACGAGAATCATGAACAACTTCGTGAAAAGCGGTGACAATCTCACCCTCGCTGCGCCCTACGACGTGCTGTCGGGGGGCGGTTTCAAGGTGGGCAACGTCTTCGGTGTGGCCGCCAACGACACGCTCTCGGGTGCCGATGTCGAGTGCGACGTCGAGGGTGTCTACGACCTCGCCAAGGACGCCAGCACCTTTGCCCAGGGCGATTTGGCCTACTGGGACGATACGGCGAAGAAGGTGACGTCCACGGTCGCGAGCAACCTGCTGATCGGAGCGGTCGAGGTGGCGGCTGCGACCGGCGCCGCCGTTGTGCGGGTCAACCTGTTTGGCGTGCCCGGCTTTTCCGGACAGGCGCACGGCCTCAAGGTGGCGTATGCCAAATACGACTTCAGCGTGGATGGAGGCGCGTCCTGCACGCCGGCAGTCAGCGACACCATCCCGATCAACGCTGTCGTGTACGGCGGCGGCGTGGTCTCGACTACCGCTGTCGCGGCAGCCGGAGGGGCCACGGTCTCGATTGGAACCGTTGCCGGTTCCGGGGCCGCGAGCATTTTGGCGGCCACTGGCAAGGCCTCGCTCGGGACGAATGCGGTGGTTGTGCCCACTGCGGTTGCCACGCCGTTCAAGATGACCGCAGCCGGCAAGATCAACGTCACGGTCGCAACCGGTCCGCTGACTGCGGGTGTCATCGAGGTCTGGGCGCTCTACGCCACCGCCGCGGCGTAATCCCATGGCGGCGTGGTCACAACAGTCCGACTTGGCAAACGCGGCTATCCTGGCCGCGTTCGGCCAGCCGGTTTCCTACCAGCAGGGCGCGGGTGATCCGTTCACCGTAACCGGCATCGTGGACAAGAGGACAGACGAGCAGCGACACCCTGACACCGTTTACGCGCGGCTATTCGTGGTCCTGTCCGATTTCTCGGTGCCGCCGGATCACGGTGATGAGGTCACGGTTGACGGCGCGCCTTACACCGTCTTCGAAGTACAGAATGATTCCGCCGGCGGTTGCTGGCTTTCCATTCGAGAGAAGATCTGATGGCATCGGTACGCATCTATCAGAAGAAACAGATCCGGTTGGACCGGCTGAGCTTCCGCCAGACGCAGATGTTCAAGATCGGGAACGTCGGCGTGGCGGCGGTCAAGAACCGTCTCTCGGCTGCGCAGGGTCCGACCGACTCCTCTGCGAAGCCACTCACCAAGCGTTACGCAATCCAGAAGACGAAACTCGGCAAGGGCAACCGGCGCAACCTGAGCTTCACCGGCGACATGCTCCGGAATTTCCTGGTCCGGACGGTCAGTGAGAACAAAGCGAAGGCCAGCAATTCCACCCGCAAGGACCGGCTGAAGGCGTGGATCAACAACAAGATCGAGCTGTGGATTACGTTCTCGCCGAAGAACAGGACCGCTGTGCTCGACGCCACAAACCGCATCCTGATCGAGAACAAGTCCCGGCTCCTGGTGGAGAAGGCCCTCGGCGGTAAGCAACAATGATCGATCCCTCCGAGATCATCACGAACCTCGTCGCAATGCTGCGCGACGTGCCGGAACTGGTCGCCGAGGTGGGCGGCGATGCGGAGCGGATCTACGCCTACCACGACCAATACCCGAAAAACGTCAGTCTGGTCCACGCGATTCACGCGATGCCCGCGCCCTCGATCATGGCGGTCTGGCAGGGGACGCAGCCAGGTTTGTTCGGCGGCATGGACGTGTGGAAGCACCAAGTCACCCTGTTTCTGCGCGCGAAGGAAACGGCTGGTGGCGATCCACCCACGGCTTACTACCGGCTATTCCGATTGATCACCAAGGGCATCCCAACTGCGGCCGGCGTCGAGATGCTCAACGCAACGGTGCACACTTCCTGCTACCCGATGGACCTGCCTGCGATTCAGCGCCAGACCGATTCTGAGGGCCTGGACTACTTCGAAGTGCCGCTTTCATTTACGGAGATTGGCGATGACTGACTTTGTGTACATGCGCCCGCCATGGGGCGAGGGCGAAATTCAGAAGGTCGAAGCGAAGCCGGAAGTGATCGGACCGCTTTATTCCGCATCCTTGATTATTCCGACTGAGGCCACGGGCTCTCGGTCCGCCGGGGCAGGCACTTGATACCAGCCCTGCACGAGCAGCGGAACGAGGACATCCGGCGTTGCCTCGACCTCTCGAATCTCTCCGCCGTACGGAGCCTGCAAATACACGTGATCAGCTACCATTTCGTTTTCCTTTTAAGACACACGTTTGTGAACGTGATCAGCGTTGCTCGGCGGCAGCGCTTGGCGAAAAACCAATGAGCGCTTGCCGCCGACAGGTGACACATTCGGAATAATCAGATCGATGAAAGGAAGGCCATCAGCTTGTCGTCGGGCTTGAATCGGCGGGCCTTTTGGTCTTTGGGTGCGATTCGCTCCAGGGCGCGTTCTTTCGTCGCGAGGTCGGCCTCTACGTACTTGTGCGTGGTCTCGATGCTTTCGTGTCCGAGCCAAAGGGCAATTACTGCCATATCGACGCCGGACTGCATCAAGTGCATGGCCGTGGTATGGCGGAGAACATGGGGCGTCACTCGTTTGTCTGCGAGCGTGGTACAGGCGCCCGAAGCTCGTTTGACCGCTTGCTTCAAGACGTGATTCACCGCATCGGCCGATAGTGGCGTTCGTCGTATGGTGGGAAAAACGATCTCTCCAGTGCCGTCCAACTCGCGGAACCATTGCTGGAGAACGCGGACGGTTTTCGCCCACAGCGGGACGTCTCGTTCTTTGCGTCCCTTGCCGTGCAAGTGCAGATACGTGGTCGGACCGACAATCAGTTGGCTTCGCCGCATGGAAGTGAGTTCCGAAAGTCGGGCGCCACTGTTGTACATCGTGAGCAGCAAGGCGTAGTCGCGTCTGCCCAACCATTCGGATTGGTTTGGAGCGGCCAGAACAGCATCCATCTCCTCACGGGTCAGATAGCCGACCAAGCGTTTGTCTGTGCGCTTCACCGGGATCGCCTGGACACGGGTCACAATGCCAACGCTCGCGGGATCGCGCAGGGCGACCACGCGGAAAAAGGAACGGATGGCGGCGAGTCTGGCGTTGCGGGACACGACCGTGTTTTTCCGCTGCTGCTCGATGTGATCCAGGAACGCCAGAATAACGGGAGCATCGAGATCCTGAACGCACAGACTGGACGGCGACTTACCGGTCTTGCCCTGGACAAATTGAAGAAGGAGCCGGAATGAATCGCGGTAGGCTGCGATAGTTCGTGGGCTGACCTGCTTATGAGAGGATAGGTGCTCGGTAAAGAAATACTGCAATATGGGGGCGAGCGATGTGGATACGGTCATCGTGCTCCCCCTTTTTCGACGAAGCCCTCAAAGCGCTCGGCTGCGGTCGTCAGAAGGGCTGGACTTGCCGTCAGGTACCAGTAGGTGTCGACGGGATCGCGATGCCCCAAATAGACGGACAGGTGTGGCAAGAGTGCTCGTATGTCGAGCCCCTGCTCCTGCCATGTAACCAGGCGTTGAACCGCAAACGCGTGGCGTAGGCTGTGCAGCCCTGGAAATCGTCCGCTTACCGGATGCGGTTGGATTCCGAGATTGCGGACGAGATCTCGGACGCATCTGTAAAGGCGGCTATAACGCGCCTGCTTGCCCCGCTCGGAGATGAAGAATGCCATGCACCGGCCGTCATAGCCCAGCCGGCGGCGTTGGTCGGCATATTCGCGCAACTTCGCGGCGGTAGTCGCGTGTAATGGCACCAATCGTGATTTGTAGAATTTTGTGTCGCGAATCAGTAACCGTGGAGGATCCAGATCCAGTTGCACATCGGCAACGGCCAGTTTCAACGCTTCTCTGGAGCGGATGCCGGTGCTGGCCACGAGCCCAATCACGGTAGCCACCGTTTGTGGCCAAAATTCGCTCTCCGATTGCAGGCGGGAGGCCCCGTCCAGTAACCGCTCGACCTCTGCCGCGGAAAATAGATATGGCTTGTTCCGGCGCCTTCCTGCAAGCAATCCGGCTTGGGGAACCTCGACCGTCGAATCGAATGCACTCAGATACTGCAACAAGCCGCGAACGGTGCTGAGACGACCGGCGCGGGACCAGATCCCGCCACGGGGTGACGAACACGCCCAATCGAGAGCCAGTTGGGCGCTGATCCGCTCGCCGGCATTCTTGGCGGTCACGAATGCGACGAAGTCCCGCAATCGCGGCTCCTCCGCCCGCATGGGGAAGCCCATGGCACGACGCAGAGATAGATAGGATTCCATCCGCGCGGTCAATTCCGATGGTGTCACTGCGCACCCCCCGGCCAGGGCAAGGCCACGCCAGCAAGTGACGGGAGATCGAGTTTGGCGTAGATGGCGGTAGTATCCAGTTGGCGGTGCCCGAGGACATCTGCCACGTCCTTGAAAGAAACACCTTGCCGCACCATGTGCGTAGCTATGGTATGCCGGAAGTGATGTGCGCCCACGCGGGCACCGGTAATCCCTGCCTTCTTCAAAACGCGCCTGACGATTTCGGCGATCTTGCGCAGAGGTTTATAGGGAGGACAAGAACGCAGAAAGATTGTGCGATCCGAACTGGGCGGACGCTCTTGGCGGAGATAGTCAACCAGAGCAGCACCGACATCTTCGGGGAGAGGCAGAATACGCTCGCGGCGTGCCTTTCCCAAGCAGATGTGGATCGTCCCTTCGGCCCAGTCGACATGCTCCAGTTGAAGCTGCCGAACCTCGCCGGATCGCATTCCGAGACGAGCCAGCAGAAGCACGATGGCACGATCACGGAAACTGAGACTGCGGTCGTCCTTGCATAACGCGAGCACGCGGTCCAGTTGCTCCGGAGAAAAGTGCTTCGGCAAACCGGCGTGCCTCCAATGCTGAACCGGCGGGAGGGCTCTGGCGAGATTTGGTGAGACGCTGCCCTCGGCGGCTAAGAAACGGATGATCGCGCGCATGGCTGTGGACACTTGGGACACACTGCGACCGGACTTCAGCTTCTCCATTTCCGCATGAGCGAACGCCTGGATCTCGTCAGCGTTGAGACTCGTCCAGTCCAACGGCGTGTTTACCGAACGCGAGGCAAGAAGCCGGCGGGCATAGCAAAGATAATTGCCGCGTGTTTCCGGAGACAGGCCATGCACGCGCGCGAGATGATCGTCGAAGCGCTGGAGCCAGCAGTCGGTCTCCGTCCGCACCTCCGGCGCATTGAAGACTCCCTGTGTCTGCAGAATGCGGACGATTTTGGGCACGCCGGACGCTAACAGGCGGCCCTGAGGAGTGCGGCCACGTTGCGCCACAAATGCCTTGGCGTGTGATTCGTTGGACTCTGAAAGTGGAATGCCTTGCTGTTGGAGCCACAGGCCAAGCGCATTCGCCCTACGAACGCTCCGACGAGCGGCGCGGTAGCAGAAGTGCTGTTCCTCCAATGTACGGACGAGATGCGGCAGATATGGCCCCATAGGGCCGTTGCGAAGGCAAAGTACGCGTTCATCGCTGAAGTAGTCTTCGAGCATTTCTTCTCCTGGCAGCCGTTCCGGCTGACAAGAGAAGGCTCTCAGGATTATTCCGAATGTGCCAACTACAGGGCGCAAGCCGCTCCTTGTCGCACGCGACCGCGTGCCACTGGAAACTCAAACAACAAGTCCAATCCGCTTCGGAGGAAAAAGGCAACGAAATGGCAGCTGATCACGTGTATTTGCAGGCTCCGTACGGCGGAGAGATTCGAGAGGTCGAGGCAACGCCGGATGTCCTCGTTCCGCTGCTCGTGCAGGGCTGGTATCAAGTGCCTGCCCCGGCGGACCGAGAGCCCGTGGCCTCAGTCGGAATAATCAAGGATGCGGAATAAAGCGGGTTATTCCGAATTCGGAATAAACCGCTGCTGGTAGCCGGCTGGAGCCAGTGTGAGCCGCCCGCCAACACTCAGGAGGTAACGACGCATGTCAACGACTAGACTGCAGGAAGTACAAATCTGCTTCGGCTTCGGCAAGCAGACCGACATCGCGACCGCCAATCTGGTCGCGGTGATGTGGCGCCTAAAGAAGCTCAACGCCCAACTCGCCAACCCGAAACTGAACACGGAGAACGACGCCGAGGAGTACGGCAAGGGCCATGAGTTCGCGACGACCACGTTCAAGACTTCGTGGGACACCGGCGGCACGCTCGAAAAATATCTGAGCGCCGAGATGGCGGCGTGGGCCATGTGCTTCGGGTTGGGCAAAGTCGTGAAGAGCGGATCGGCGGGCAACTGGATCTACACCTGCACTCCGCTGATCCCGGCGAACGGCGACGCGACCGAATTGCCGTACTTCTCCTTCGTGGAGCAGATCCGCCCGGGTGCTGGCTCCGTGATCGACCGCCTGTTGTCCGGTTGCGCTGTGGAGGGATGGACGATCACGGTTGGTTCCGGGCCGGGCCGCGCTAACAGCAAGATCAGCGTCGAGTTCCACGGCAGTGGGAAACTGACGGAGCCTTCCGCGATCACCATGCCGGCTGCGACGGTGGAGAAACTCCTGCCGTCCGCGTCCCTGACGCTCAGCGTAAACGGCGTGGACTATGTGACGAGCAAGAATATCGTCTCCCTCGAAACGTCGTGGAAGAACAACATCCGCATGGATGCGGGCTTCTATCCGGGCTCGGGCTTCCAGACTACGGGCGACGCGACCACGGGCGCGATTCGCGGCAGACTGGAATTCGGTAACCGGGCGGGCGCGCTCAAGTTCGTGGCTCGCTTCGATCACAATTCCACGGAGTTGACTCTGCTCAAGGCGCAGACCACCGGCACGGCGGCGATCCATCTTCAGTTCGACGCCAACAACTCGCTCGACATCACCTGGCAGAAGGTGGCGTTCGCCACGGCGGAAGTGGGCGAGACGGACCAGATCGTGACGGTCGCGGTGGAATGCACTCCAATCTACGACGCAACCAACGGCATCATCACTGCAGTCGCGAAGTGCAATGTGGACGCCATCTGTCAATGAGAGGATCGACAACAGCTATGGAAACTCCAGTATTCGATTCGGCCAGGCCGATTGCCATTAACCTCCGGACGCCGAGCGGTGTGAAGACCGTCCGCGTCCGTTTTCCGTCCGATGACGAATGGATCGGACGCCAGCGACGCCGCAAGGTCCTGGTGAAGCAGTTGGGGCGCGGCGTCTCCGAGACGACCGTTGCCAACGGCGAGGACGTGGACGCCGCCCTCGTGGCGAAGATCCGCGTCGGCGAAGATCCGGAGGTCGATGCCTTCGAGGCGATGAAGGTCGTCGAGCAGTTGAGCCTGGCGGAAGTGGATGATGTGGTTCCGGACGGCGATACATTCAAGGTCACGCTTCGGGTCTTGGGCGGGACTACGGTTCACCTGCTGAAGATGCCCTCGGCCAAGGACGTGTTCGAGTACCGGCGCAGCTTCGCGCGGCTGCTCGACTTGCCGTTTGGCAGGCAGGAGGTGACGATCAACATCGGGTCCGCCGCCGGGCTCTACAAGAAGCTCGTTACCACTACCGAGGGATACGTGGGCGACGTACCGATCATCCACCAGGCGGTCGCGGTGAAGGCTGCAATCGACGCGATGGACACCGCGTTCGCGGAGGACCGGGACGCAAGTTTTTAGCCGGGGAGTGGCCGGATGATCCGTCGTTCCGGTTCCTGGTGCATTGGGCGCTGCGCAGGGAGGAACTGTGCGATCCCGGCCTGTGCCCCGACGCGCCGGAGGATGATGGCGAGCGGTGCGACCACTGCCCGCTGGACCGCTTGGACGTCGCCCAGTGCGCGGAGAAGGGACTGCTCATCCGGCGCGCTCTCGATCTGATGGGCGCGCTGAAACTGGGGGTTCACGTCGGCTTTGACGAGATTCGTGCGGATGAGTTTTGCGCCATGCTGATCATCGCGGAGGAGCGGGACCTGCTGGAACGGGAGAAATTCCCAGGATCGGGGCATCGCCGATGATCGGCCTCATTAACTGGCGCTCACTCGTCGGCTGCCTCTGCCAAACCGGGCCGCTGCATCTCACCGTGGCTCGAAAAGTGCAGCGGTCTCGTGACGACCGGCTCCGCAGACGCACGATTAATAGCGGCGATTTCATCGTGAACGCTCGCCAGGAAGACACCTAAGCCGGTTCGCAGAGGTTCAGAGTCAAGCGGCGACGGCATACCGCCGCCGCAATCATGTTGGCAACAGTTCAAATAGTACAATGCGCCCGCGCCCGTCCGGCGATACCCGAAGAAGGGTATCGGAGTACCGCCGCCTTCTGTCGCGGAAAGCAACACCACGCTGCCTTCTTTTGTCAGTAATTGTTCATACGAAGCCCGAATCTGAAACTGCTGCGGAAATGAAGCACTCACAGGCTCCGCGTCGTTTCGGAATACTGACAGGGGCCTATCCTCGAAGTATTGATCGTTCACATATTCGAATGGCAGAAAATGCCGGAACGCCCCATTTTGCCTGGTTTCCCAAGACACCCATGGCGTTGCCAGTACCAAACCTCCATGCTCCACATAAGCGCGGACTCGACGATAGAAACGTTCGTCTCCCGGACGGAAGAACTCGTCTCCTCTGACGATTAGCAGCAGGTCGTACGCTTTTTCGCCTGCATCGAGAGATGACCACGCCGGATCTGTAACACGGAGGAAACCCGCCGTCTGAGCGACGGTAGCCAAGTCCTCTGCGAACTCGCTCCCATCCGACAGCACAGTGAAAGCAGGCGCACGAGCACCTGAACCGTCTGGATCGCGGGGCCACGCAATTCCAAGTGCGGAGCTGCGTTGTTCCAAAGCACGAAACAGCCTCGGCATCCAGTCGGCCTTGAACAGATCAACCCACTGAAGGTGGCGAAGGCGATTTGGCAGATCGCATTGTTCAAGCCTTACCGGAATTAAGTAGATGGCTCCTTCCGGTTTTTCCTCAGCCATGTCGAGCGCTAGCTTCAATTCTCGTTGGACCGTACCCTCCTTGAATACTGAGTTCTTCGATATGCACACGAGGATAACGTGCGACTGTCGGATCGCTTCTGTGATTTCGGTCAGCCAATCTTGTCCGGGAAGGAGTTTCTTTTCATCGAGCCACGGATCAGTCTTCAATCGCGCCAGCGTGCTGTAAAGTTCGCGAACACGATCCTTATCCTCCGATGCGTGGCACAGAAATACCCGCAACCGTGACGATTGGTTCGCTTTGGCCATTACGGTGTGATTCTACCGAACAAACAGACCGTCAGCACGGCCATAGCCAGCATGTCGAACAAAGCAAATGGCAGACAATAAGCTCGAACTCGTCGTCGAAGTCGACGTAAACAAAGCGAACGCCTCGATCAAGAGCGTCAACGCTGGTCTCTCCAGTATGGAGCAGGCGGCGGGAAAGGCTGCGCGGGGTGCGTCTGCTGGGATCGATGGCTTGACGGTCAGCATGGTCAAGGGCTCGGCCGCCGGCAACCTCCTCGCAGACTCTATCAAGAAGGCGCTGGACTGGGCCAAGGAGTGGACCCTCGGTGCGGCGCAGCACGCCGCCCACACCGACAAGATGAGTTTGTCGATGGCAGCCCTCGCGCGGGCGCATGGCGTGAGCGCGGAAGCATCGAACCGGGCCGTCGAAGCGGTCAAGAAGGTCGGCTTCGGAACGCAGGACGCGATCCACGCCGTCGACCGACTCATGGTCGCGGACATGAACCTGTCGAA
>JAIQFL010000594.1 GCA_020073365.1 Terriglobia bacterium
ATGTTGTACTCGCCACCGACGTTCCAGATCACGTTGTAGGCGGCCAGACGGTGTACCACGTAGCGGGTCCAGCGGCGCATCTTCTCTGCGCCCGCGCTCTTGTCGAGATTGTTGGCGCTCCACCACGGCATGATCCACAGGGTGATCCCTTGGCTGTTGGCATAGGCGATGAAGCGCTCGGCGTCGTGGATGGCATCGAGGTCCGGTGTGGCGAAGTCCCTGCCCGCCAGCCGCGTCGCATTGTTCGCTCCGAACACCACCTGGCCTATCGTGAAGCCCCGGCGCGGATCGGCCGGCGATCACCTGCTTCGCGCGCCCGAAGGGGATCCCACGCTTCAGCCACGGCCACCAGGTATCCCCGATCCAAAGGA
Source organism: Terriglobia bacterium (assembly GCA_020073365.1). Taxonomy (GTDB): domain Bacteria; phylum Acidobacteriota; class Terriglobia; order Bryobacterales; family Bryobacteraceae; genus JAIQFL01. The sequence continues at coordinate 372 of JAIQFL010000594.1, forward strand.
AGGGCGTTCCGTCCGTATATTCGAAGTATCTGCCCGCGCGGGGCCTGCTCCTGACGACCCGCACGAACCCGCGTCTCGTCGGGTTTGCGGCCTTCTCGCTGTCGCTCCATTTGGCGCATTGGAAGCTGCCTTTCACACCCTGGAGGGCGAGGTCGGTGGAGGAGGCGGAGTACGACCATTCTCCTGCCGCGGGGGCGGCAAACCGCGCCTTCCATACCTTGCCTCTGTCCCAAAAGCCGGGCACGGCGTAACTCAATCCCTTCGCGTCTCCGCTTGTGCCGTTGAACGTGACCAGACGAAGGGCTTGCCGTCGTCCGGCAGGCCGTCCACGTACGCGTTGGCGAATTCGGCGCTGCCATTCATGCTGACCTCGAACGGCTCCCATTGCCCGGTCTTGGGGGTTTGAGCAGCCGCCGCGAAACCCCAGATCCGGACGCCGAGCGACAGGATGAGGACGACTCGTTTCATGAGATCTCTTCCTTCACACCAGGCGCATCTGGTTTGGTGGCGGCCGGCGTGCCGACCGGTTCGCCAGACATCGTTCCGGTGGGTATGGGAGCGCATAGTGGAATTCACCGGCCGCAAGGCGGCGCTGCGCATCCACCCAGTACCCGATCGTGAAAAGATCGCCGTGTCTTCGGCGGAAATAGTCGCGCAAGTCGGGCGGCACACCCAGGAAGCGCTCCCATTCGTCCACGAGGACGTCGAATTCATCCACTGCGAACCACGCGCCGTCGATTTCGGTGTTCCACAGGAATTCGTCCTGCTCGGTTGGCAGTTGCGGCGTTTCGCGAAAACGATATCGAAACAGAGGGCCGAGATCGTCGAAATCAAACAGCGCCACATTGAATCCGTGCGTCAGTCCGGTATTGAAGGTCAACCCGTAGCAGTCCCCGACAAAGAAGCCCATCCCCGCCAGATCCTTGATAAAAGTACCCAAAGCATCGATCACTCGTTCGCGCAGCGCCCGGTCTCGCGTCTCGTCAAAGAAAGTGTTCAGGGGCTGAACCCTTCTTTGAGCGTATACGTGCTTCAGAATGATTCGATCGCCTTCGATACGGACGGAATTGGGCGCGCTCTCCAGCAGCTCCTGAACGACGCCATCGTCGAAATGGCGACGGGGGAAATCGAGGTTCCGATAGAGCCACGCATCCAACATCAGGCGACCTCTGTTGATCTCATGCACCCACCGGTACAGATCCATGATCCGTGTTCTTCCGGTCCACCCCGTCTTCGACGAGAAGTCACGAATTACCTTGAACACATACGGAAAGGAAGGCGGAGCGAAAACCACCATGGCCATGCCCGCTCGCCCCGGCGTGCGGCTGAATCGCTCGCCGGTTTCCCGCAGATGACGCCGCAACCGCTGGTTGAGCGCCACTCGTGCCGGGTGCGTGAACCCCAGGACTGCGCACATGGCCGGATGGCCGCGTTCGGGCGCCAGCGTATCGAGAAAAGTGAGGACCTCGCGATAATTATCGTTATGCACGTGAAACGTGGAGCGGGTGGAGATAAACAGGATATTGCGCATGTCTTCCTTCCCTGTCAGCACCGCATCTACTCTGATGCCGGCCTCCTCGTGCCGGAGTGCCAGTACCACCGGCAGCTTCCGTCTGCGCGACATCAGTTCTCCGACGAGGTACGCCTCGCGGTCGCGATAGAACACTGGCCGTAGCATTCGCAGGTGGCGCGGGGAGGAGTCCGCGATCTGCCTTCCCCAACCGTCGAGCAACCGCGCCGTCACCAGATCGGCATCCCCCTCCGGGTTTTCGAAGCGCGCGCGGAATCCGCAATTCCGCAGCATGCGGATCACGGAGCGGCTCATCTGTTTCGGAGTGGCCTCGTAGACTTCCCAAACCGGGCGAGGGTTCCAGATGTGCGATTGCTGGGCCAACCCGTCGTCGGCGTACTCCACTGGCGTGTCCTTCTGGTCGAAGGCGAGCCTCATCACGGAATAGAAGTAGGTGAGCGCAAGGTCGGCTTCATAGTCATTGAAGACCCGTTCCAGAAAGGCGCGCCGCGCGGCCATCCAAAACCGTCGTTCCAGCAGCCGCTCGGGAAACAGCCGCTGCATCTTATGCCAGGTGGAATCAACGGCCTCCCGATAGAGGCGGACCCGGCGCTCCGCGTTCAGCGCCGCCTGAACCCAGGCCTGTTCTTCGAATATCTCCTGAGCTTCGGCCGTCAGGGAGTTGAATTTGGAGAAATACCCGCGATGGCTGTTGGCAATCAGTTCGGCGGCGCGCCGCGCGTCGGCCCACTCCTCGATCGAAAGGTCTTCGGCCTGGCTCTCCTGTCCGGCCGGAAACAGGCGCCGCCACGCCCGATGCCGCGCTCGGGCAGCCCTAACCTGATCCAGCGCCAGTTTAGGCCATCTCAAAACACTTGCGATCCCGCGAGAAAGGGAAGGCATAACCACCCACCGTCGGACGACGCGTAAGAGTTGGTCAGCACACCCCCACGCACCACGATGGTACTCAGGACCACTACGAGAAGCAAGCCTGGCTGGCGGGAGGGAGGTGCGTGGGGAAGTACCCCAACCGCAAAGCTCAACTCGATTATACTCGCCACAAAGCCGGGGGAACAACCTCGTTAACTACGCACAAGCCAGCGCCCGGCAGTCACGGTTCAACTGGTGTTCAGTTAATGTCTGCACGGGCAGGCGTGCAGATATCAACTGCACTGAGTACGAAACCTGAGTGCCGGGGGATCACCGGTTAACCCCCCCACACTATCCAGTCTTCCTTGAAGTGCAAGGGTCCCGAGCTCAAGCCTCGGCAGCCCGACCAAAGTGTTCCGCAGATATATTCGATTTGCCCTCCAAGGCTGTACGGTAATCGCCACAAATTCTGGACTCCACAGCCATCCAGACGAACCCTAACCCTCTTTATAGTAGATCGACGTTTCAAATGGCATCAACTCCGACACCGGCTACTCTTCGGCCAAACACAGTCGCCACCTATCGTCCGGTGGTGCTGGTGATCGTGTCGACCCCACCGGCCCCTCCTAGCTTAGCTTAGCTATAGCTAGGTGTGCGGCAACCTAATCCTTTCCGCACACCCACTGGCTCGCGGTCTGGTCGTCAACAGCGCCCACTCGACCTGGCACCCTTGCCCATTTCCTCCGGTGGTCCTCCGCTGCACCACAGCGCGGCCTCCGGCCCCGCGAGGGGGCCCTGTGTGATTGATTTCTGTCGGCTCAAGTCCAAAAGACTACGGTTTCTGGTGATCGGCAACAGCATTCAGCGGAGTTTCCGGTCTCAGGATGAACATCACCCACGGTTGGCTAGTTTCCTCCTGGTCGCCTGCTGCTACCAAGAGATCTGTGCGCCCGTCTGAAACCATCTGGTTTTACGCATGGTTAGCCGTCGTTCCAAAGTAGCCCCACCCGATTCATTTGGGCTGTGTCCTCTGAGCCCTAAGCAAGACCTCCGCCGGGAGCAGTTGCCGCAAAGGCAGTCTCCGCCCCGAGTTCCCAGTCGGCTTCCTCGTTTCTGCCGAGTAAGCGCAAAGCTGCTGAGGTGACATGCTCGGCTGTAAATCCGAACTGCTTCATGAGTTCTTCCCCGGGAGCGGATGCACCATAGCGATCGATGCCGATAATGGTTCCCTCATCACCAGCCCAGCGATACCAACCGAAAGTGGAAGCGGCCTCGATGGTTACTCGTCTCTTGATTGCCTTAGGCAGTACACGGTCGCGGTAAGCCTCATCCTGATCGGCGAATAAATCCCAGCTTGGCATGCTAACGACGCGAGCGCTTACACTATAACCCTTCAACTTCTCCTGGGCCTTCATGCAGAGCGCCACTTCGGAGCCTGTACCAATGAGGATCACTTCAGGAGTGCCACCGTCTGCCTCGGACAGTATGTACGCGCCTTTTGCCACGCTCGGGTCCTTCGCATTGCCGCGATCGAGATGTGGAACGTTCTGACGGGTGAGGGCGAATAGCGTCGGGCCACCGTGTTGCACGGCAAACGCCCATGCCTCCACAGTTTCGTTGCCATCGGCGGGGCGAATCACCGTCAATCCAGGAATCGAACGCAAGCCGGCAAGATGCTCGACAGGTTCATGCGTCGGCCCGTCTTCGCCGACACCGACGCTGTCGTGTGTGAATACGAACAACGATTGCAGCCCACTCAGGGCCGCCAGGCGAATCGCCGGCTTCATGTAATCCGAGAACACCAGGAACGTCGCGCTGAACGGAAGGACACCCCCGTGAGCGGCCATGCCATTTACCGCGGCTCCCATCGCATGCTCGCGAACGCCGAATGCCAGATTGCGGCCGGCGTAGCTCCACTCGCCGCCGACTGAACCCAAGGTGCCGGCTCCAGTGACTTCAGAAGGCTGGAAATCCCCCAGGCCTTTGAGCGCTGTCTCCGTCGATGGGTTCAAGTCCGCCGACCCGCCAATGAGATTTTGGATGTTCTTCGCCAATGCGTTCAAGGCGTGCCCACCTGCCACGCGCGTGGACATCGGTTTATCCGAGGAATTCCA
>JAIQFL010000595.1 GCA_020073365.1 Terriglobia bacterium
CAAGAAGAGCTTCACCTTAGCCTCGGGAGTCATAACAAAAATGATGACGTACTCCGACGAAGCCCCATCCCATCAACGTCGATCCCCTGAAATTCAAACGGTGTCCCGTCTGCTTTCCCCACGATTGCTACGCCGATGCCCCAAAATGACCCCAGTATTTATGCATTTTGTGGGACCGGCGCCTCCGCCTGCCAATGTCTTGCAGGGCCGGCGCTTTCGCCTGCAAACGTTTTGGGGGCACCTTCCCTATTTCGGTTAAGCACTCAGCCGGCGGCTGCACCTCTCACGCTCCCTGCTACGATGGTGTAACACGAAATGCTTGTCCTTCACGCAGCGTTTCTTGACGATTCGCTGGCCGTTTGGGCGGAGCCTGGCGCCGACAAAGCGTCTCTGGTCGGCGCCGTTAGCGAACTCGGCTTAACACTGAAATTCGGTAAGCGCATCGCCAGGTCCGCGACTGCGTGGCTTCCCAGTCATGGCGGCAAGCCCGCTCCTTCCACGGCGCTACTGGGCGAGGCCCCTCCGGATGCGGCCTGCGAAATCGCGCCGCACGCGATCACGGTCTTGCCGCTCAGCGGCCGCCACGCCATCGATTTGCTGGCTGCCTCGACCGGCAAACGGATCGTCACGCCCGGACTCCTGATCGGCGAGGACCTCGCCTGGTGGGCCACCGCTCTACGGTTTGCAGCGGAACTGGTGATCGAGGGCCAATTCCTTCCGGGGTTGGTTCGGCAGGACGCGGCTTACATGGCACACTGGCTTCCCATTTTCGACAGCGCCCGCCTGCACTCGCTCGTCCAGACGATGCCGCCCGCAGCCCGCGCGCTCACCTGGACGGGCGCGGAGCATCCACCCGATACGCCGGCGGAAACCGTGCTCACGGCCTTCGCCCAAGCCATGGTGGATACCCTGGTCTGCGATTCCGCGGTCGCTCCCCCGCGCGTCCAGGAGAGCCTCCACGATCAGTGGCTCAAGGCCCTGACCGCCGAGCCCGCCATGTTGGGCAGAGAGCCGGAGCTGGCGCAATTCGCCCGCCAGGTGGACGAATGGCAGCGCCCCATCCAGGCGGCCGCGCGGGTTCCTTTCCGGCTGTGTTTCCGGCTTCAGGAACCTGGGCCCGCGGAAGATCCCTGGCACGTCGAGTACCTGCTGCAAAGCCGGAAAGATCCCAGCCTGCAGCTTCGGGCGGAGGAGGTGTGGCAAGCCAAATCGAAGACCATCGCGGCCCTGCGCCAGGATGGCGCGGCCCTGCGCGAGCACCTGTTGGTCTCGTTGGGCCAGGCGGCGGGGATCAGCCCGCGGGTAGACGTGAGCCTGAAGCAGAGCGCTCCCGGCGGCTACTCGCTGGACGCCACGGGCGCCCATCAGTTCCTTCGCGAAACAGCGCCGGCGCTGGAGCAGAGCGGCTTCGGCGTGATGCTGCCCTCCTGGTGGACCCGGCACGGTACTGCGCTGCAGCTCAAGGCGCGCGCCCACGTCAAGAGCCCACCCGCGGCGTCGGCCGGCGGTCTCAGCCTGGAAACCCTGCTGAATTTCGATTGGGAACTGGCGTTGGGCGAAGAAAAGATCACGCGCGCGGAGTTGCAGGCGTTGGCGAGTCAGAAATCGCCGCTCGTGAAATTTCGCGGCCAATGGATCGAAGCCGGCGCCGCCGAAATCGAAGCTGCCTTGGAATTCCTGAAGAAGAACGCGGGCGGCCAGAAGAGCTTGCGCGACGTGATCCGCATGTCGCTCGGCGCCGATGGCCAACTCGGCTTGTTGGAAGTGGATGGCGTGACCGCGACGGGCTGGGTGGGCGATCTGCTGGCGAAGCTGGAGGGACGTGAGCCGTTCGCCGAGCTCCCGCAGCCCGCGGGCTTGCATGGAGAACTGCGGCCGTACCAGCGGCGCGGCTATTCCTGGCTCGATTTTCTGAAGCGCCTGGGCCTGGGCGCGTGCCTGGCGGACGATATGGGTCTCGGCAAAACCATCCAGACGCTGGCCCTCCTCCAGCAGGAGCGGGCGGCCGGCGAGCGGCGCCCGGTGTTGCTGGTCTGCCCTACTTCCGTGGTTGGGAACTGGCAGAAGGAGGCGGCCAAGTTCACGCCGGACCTTCCGGTGCTGGTGCACCACGGGACCACCCGGAAGCGCGGCGCGGCGTTCCAAACGGAAGCCGAGCGCCACGGCATGGTGATCTCCAGTTACGCCCTGCTGCATCGCGACGCGGAGATCCTGCAGCAGGTGGAGTGGGCCGGCGTGGTTCTGGACGAAGCCCAGAACATCAAGAACCCCGAAACCAAGCAGGCCAAAGCGGCGCGCGCACTCCCGGCCGGCTACCGCATCACGCTAACCGGCACTCCCGTGGAGAATAACGTCGGCGACCTGTGGAGCGTCATGGAGTTTCTGAACCCCGGCTTCCTGGGGTCGCGCGCCGGTTTCCACCGCAAGTTCTTCGTCCCGATCCAGGTCTATTCCGACCGCAACGCCTCCGAGCGCCTGCGCCGCATCACCGGACCGTTCGTGCTGCGCCGCCTCAAGAGCGACAAGAGCATCATCGCCGACCTGCCGGAGAAGAACGAGATGAAGGTCTTCTGCAATCTCACCAAGGAGCAGGCTTCGCTGTACCAGTCGGTGGTGAAGGATGCCGAGGAGGCTATCGAATCGGCCGAAGGAATCGAGCGCAAGGGTCTGGTGCTGGCCACGCTCATGAAGCTGAAGCAGGTGTGCAACCACCCGGCGCAGTTTCTGAAAGACAACTCGGGCATTCCGGGGCGAAGCGGGAAACTGGCGCGGCTGGGGGAGATGCTGGAGGAGACGCTGGAGGTGGGCGACCGTTCGCTGATCTTCAGTCAATTTGCGGAGATGGGCGAGATCATCCGGCGGCACTTGCAGGAGACCTACGGCATCGAGGTGATGTTCCTCCACGGCGGCACTCCCAAGAAGCAGCGCGACCACATGGTAGAGCGCTTCGCCGAGCCTGACGGGCCGCGCATATTCCTGCTCTCGCTGAAGGCTGGAGGAACCGGACTGAACCTGACCAGCGCCAGCCACGTTTTCCACTTCGACCGCTGGTGGAATCCGGCGGTGGAGAACCAGGCCACCGACCGCGCCTATCGCATCGGGCAGACGAAGAATGTACAGGTGCACAAATTCGTCTGCGCGGGCACACTGGAGGAGAAGATCGACGAGATGATCGAGCGCAAGAGGGAAGTGGCCGGCCGGGTTGTGGGCACGGGCGAAGCGTGGCTCGGCGAACTGTCGAACGCACAACTGCGGGAGCTGTTCGCCTTGCGCAAGGACGCCGTCGGAGAATAGGCCATGGCTCGCTGGTACTCGGATTCCGGATATTTCCCGCCGTCACGCCCGCGAACGGTGAAGGGCGGCATTCGCGCTCAATCGCAGCGCGGCGGTTTCGGCGCAAGCTGGTGGGCGAAGCGGTGGAGCGCCGTGCTCGACGGCTTCGCGCTGGGCGCGCGCATGGGCCGCGGCCGAAGCTACGCGCGTTCCGGCCAGGTACTCTCCATCGACGTGAGCGAGGGCAAGATCCAGGCGAAGGTGCAAGGATCGCGGCCCAAGCCGTACGAGGTCAAGATCCAGGTGAAGGAACTGGCCAGGCAGGCCTGGTCCAACGTGGCGGCTGCGGCCGCGGCCCAGGCGATCTTCGCCTCCAAACTGTTGGCGGGGGAGATGCCGCAGGAGATGGAAGAGATCTTTCGGGGAGCAGGTGTCTCGCTGTTCCCCGAGCGCTACATGGACCTGACCACCGAGTGCTCCTGCCCCGACTGGTCCAACCCCTGCAAGCACATCGCCGCCGTCTACTATTTGCTGGGCGAGGAGTTCGACCGCGACCCGTTCCTCATCTTCCGCATGCGCGGTATGTCGCGGGAAGGCTTCCTGGGATTGCTGGCTCCCGGTGTCACAGGGATTCCTGGCTCTGTTCCCGCAGCCCTTCCGCCCGAGCCGCTGCCCGCCGTGCCGGCCGACTTCTGGAAGCCCGCAGTTGTCCCGGAGGTGCTTCCCCGACAGTCGCGCCCCGTCACGGAGGCCGCCCTGCCGCGCCGCCTGGGCAAATTCCCGTTCTGGCGCGGCAGGCTCAACTTCCACGAATTCCTGGACGGCGTCTACGCGCGCGCTTCGGCCCACGCCGCGGAGGTGCTGACGGCCGACCGGACCAGTTCCGTCCAGCGCGACTGAATGGTCTCCGCCTGCGCTTCGGACAATCCGAAAAACATGAAGGTAAGCATCACCCCTGTCGGCATGCTGGTAATGCCAAACAGCGAGTCATTGGCCTGCTCGAGCGATCCTCCTATATAGATCGGTGGATGGGCCATTTGGACCACGCCGCTGATCTCCTCACCGGCGGCGGTCCTCCAGGAGAAGCGGTCTCCCTCGACCAACTTCTCGACCGTTCCGGATGCCAGGAAGCCGCCCCGGCCCATCACTCTGTTCCACGTCTCAGAGGCTGGTAGCATCGATTCCACAGTCAGCATCGCCTGGCAGCACGGAGTTCGCAGGTGCCGGGTGAGGGCGTGCCGCAAGTTGCGCAGGAACATCATCCAACCGGAATTCGTTTTTACACCGAAAACATATTGCTGTCAAGAAAAATTATGTTTTCGGATTTCTTGGGGAGAGGCATAGTTCCTTTGTGGGACAGGCGCTTTCGCGTGTGCCCCAAAGGGGCTGAATTACCAGTGGGGGAAGGACCCACTCGAATAGTTGATGGTTAGATTCGATAGCTGGCGAGCGGTGAGTCCTGGAAACGGGGCTGATCGGAACCTCGCGACAAAGTCCACACATGGTGGGCGAGCAATCCGGCGGGCCGTAACGCGTGTGAAGCTTGAGCAGGCCC
>JAIQFL010000596.1 GCA_020073365.1 Terriglobia bacterium
CTCGTTGACCAGGTAAAGCTGATATTCGCGAAGTTCCTCCAGGCTGAGGTTTTCGGGGCTGGTCTGATAGAATCGGGCCAGGCCGATGATGTAATGCAGGTAAGCTCTCTGCGTGCTCTTGCTGAGATTACGCAACTGCATATCTTCGATCATGCGTTTACGAAGCGGTGACATGCGATGGCTCCTTGGATGTTGGATTGGTCATTGGGGAATAACCTAATCCAGTGTGTCAAGGAGCCTCGCTCCACGCCAGGGGGGCCGCGCGCGAATCTACCGCGCAGCGGTTAGTTCACTGAAAAACGGCCGCATGGCCGTGTACCGGATTCTGTCGGGTTCCCCGGGTCAACCACAGGGGTACGGCGGCGGGGTAGTTCGCCGGGAAACGCGCCAGACGCCGGAATGGAGCCGGGGTCGCGGTACGATTTCCTTAGTGACCCGCCGTCTCTTTTATTGCGATCACTACGCCATCCCCCTCCCGCCGGGCCACAAGTTTCCCGCCGAAAAGTACGCCCTGCTGCGGGCCTTGCTTACAGCAGATGGCTGCTACGATTTGCAGCCGGCGCCGTTGGCGGACCCCTCCGCCATCGAACTTGCTCACGATGCCGGATACGTCCGTCAGTTCCTGAACGGCACGCTCGATACGCGCACCATGCGGCGCATCGGCTTCCCCTGGTCCAAGGAACTGGTACGCCGCACGCTCGCCTCCGTGGGTGGTACGCTGGCTGCGGCCGCCGAAGCGCTGGCCACCGGATTCGGCGGCAACCTCGCCGGGGGAATGCATCACGCTTTTCATGCGGAAGGTTCGGGCTTCTGCGTCTTCAATGACCTGGCAATCGCGATTCTGGCGCTGCGGCGCGACGGGGACATCCGCCGTGCGGCGGTCATCGATCTCGACGTGCACCAGGGCGACGGCACCGCCAGTATCTTCGAGGACGATCCGGCGGTGCTCACCGTCTCGATCCACGGCGAGAACAATTTTCCGTCCCGCAAACAAAGAAGCGGCATCGATATCGGCCTGCCCGACGGCACCGGTGATGAACAGTACCTCACCCGATTGCGTGAAGTATTGCCTGCAATTGCGGATTTTCGCCCGGACATCCTGTTCTACCAATCGGGCGTAGACACCCTGGCTGGCGATCGTTTGGGCCGCCTCCAACTCACGCACGAAGGACTGATGGAGCGCGACCACGCGGTATTTGAATTCACAAAGGCTCTGGAGATCCGCGTGGTGGTCACCTTGGGAGGCGGCTATGCCGACCCGATCGCGCGTACCGCCGAAGCTCACGCCAACACCTATCGCGTTGCGGCTCTTGTGTTTACGCAGCCTGAAACGCCGGGCGGCAGGGCTGCGTCATTAAAGTGTTAGAGACTTCTGACGAATGGCCCCGCGGGACAGCAGGTTTCCCGCGGGCCAAACCGGCGGGTGTTTTCCTCCGAGCGCTCGCCGGTCTTTTATTGGAAATAAAGGACGTCTGGTCTTACATGTCCGTCTTTGGTTTCCAGGCAGGGCCCACACGTCATGCGATAACCCGGCCAGAGGTTGTGGACCGCCTCGGGGATCCGCACGCCATCCTCCGGCGAATGTTCGGTGGCCATCGAAAGGCGCGGGTGGAACTTAGCGACGGTTTCGCGTGAGCCTGCCAGGGCCCGCGTTTCCGCCCCCTCGATATCCATCTTGATGTAATCGACGCGTTCCAGTTTCATCTCCGTCACTACCTTATCGATGGTGGTGAGAGGCGCCTGAACGCCCGGCGTGCCATCTGCCAGCATGATGAAACTGTCGGCGGCGCTGTTGTGCGGATCGCGCTTCAGCAGCAGGACATCGTCCTTGTCCCAAACGCCTTTCGGAACCAGCACCACGCGCCCCGCGGCAATCTCATTCCTGAAGTTCCGGCGGTAGGATTCGATGTTCTCGGGTGCCGGCTCGAAAGCTACCACCAGCTTCGCGCCGCGGTCGAGCGCGGTGCGCGTCCAGACTCCCACGTTGGCTCCGCAGTCGAGCACGGTGTCGCCGGGCTTGACGGCATATTCGCCCGACCCGTAGATCTCGCGCGCCTGCTCCGCCAGGTTGAACGGCAAAACGAAGTCGTTGCCCTCGGGAATCCACCAGGGGCCGTGCGGCGTCGCCACCAGGTGATAACCGGCGGGGTCCTTCTCCACCACCTTGCTGGCTCGCAGGATTTCGTTGTGGTACTGGATCTGGAGCTGCAGGTTGCGGTCCGCTGCCAGGGCGTTCTGCATGGGACAGACCGGGCTGCGGCCCACCACCTTCATGGCAAACAGCCGTACGGGCGGATAGAAGTAGCCCGCGGCAACGACGGCCGCAATCGCCAACGCGGGGAGAATGGTTTTAGTCTTCATAGGCTTGTTGGAGGTTCGGCCCGGCCTGGGGAGGCCTGCCCCAGGCCTGAACTCGGCTGGAGATCGTCTGTCCTACACACGGCGTAGAACCAAGGCGGAGTTCTTGCTGCCGAACGCAATGCAGTTAGCCACGGCGTGCTCGATCGCGAGCCGCCGGCCAGGGCAGGGCACGTAATCCAGATCGCACTCGGGGTCGGGCTCCTCTACGTTGATGGTAGGCGGCACGATTCCGTCGCGCATGGCGAGCAGCGTGGCGGCTACGCCGGCGGCGCCGCACGCGCCTTGGGGATGGCCGATCATGCTCTTCAAGGACGATCCGGCGAGCTTGTAGGCATTGCCGTCGAAGGCCAGTTTCACGGCGCGGGTTTCGATGCGGTCGTTCAACTCGGTGGACGTGCCATGGTAATTGATGTACTGGACCTCGGAGGGGGGAATGCCCGCCTCCCCCAGCGCCAGCCCGATGGCCCGGGCGGGCTCTTCGCCGCACTCTTCCAGGCGTACCCGGTGATAGGCCTCGCAGGTGGACCCGTACCCGGCGATTTCACCGTAGATATGGGCGCCGCGCGCGCGGGCCTGCTCCATTTCCTCGATGATGAAGAACCAGGAGCCCTCGGCGATCACGAAGCCGTCGCGATCGCGCGAGAAGGGGCGCGACGCGCGTTGGGGTTCTTGATTCCACCGCGTGCTCATGATCCGCATCAGTTGAAAACCGCGGAGGATCAGGGGGGCGATGGGCGAATCCACCCCGCCCGCCACGATGGTGTTCAATACGCCGGTCTGAATGTGCCGGAAGGCGTAGCCGATGGCGTCGGTGGAGGAGGTGCAGCCCGTCGAGACGATGTGGCTGAGCCCGCGCAGTCCGAAGCGCATGGAGACTTCGCTGGCCAGCGTACCGATGGTGCCGGTGGGAATGGTGTAGACGCTGCACTGCTTCTGATGACCGCTATAGTAGAGCCGGTACTGTTCTTCGGTGAAGTCCTGGCTCCCGCCGCCAGAGCCTACCATCACCCCAATGCCTCGGAGTTCATCGCGCGACATGGAGTGAGGATCCAGCCCGGCATCCTCGAAGGCCTCGGCCACGCTTGCGGCGGCCAGCGGCACGGCGCGCGAAACGTGGGGCCGGTCCTTGACCTCCACGTATTTCTTTTCATCGAACTCATCCGGCACTTCGCCTGCAACTTGCACGACGAAGCCAGAAGGGTCGAAGCGGGTGATTCTTCTCACCCCGCTCTCGCCATTTCGGGTGGCTTTCCAGAAGCGCTCTCGGCCGATTCCATTCGGGCTGACAGCGCCGATTCCTGTGATCACTGCGCGACGCATCGATTTAGCTTTGCCTTTGGTCCAAACGTCAGTATAGGCTGAATCATATGGATGGTGCTACGGAGAGTCGCCGCGCGACCTGGCTTTCGGCCGTTTCGGCGGGTCTCCAGGCGGGCATGCTGGGCGTCTGCTGGATGCTGCTGTGGCTGGGCGTCAGCGCGGTTTTGCAGGGTCGCAGCTTCTGGACGGCCGAAAACCTGATGGCCAGCGCCTTCTATGGAGAGGGAGCCATTCACAGCGGTTTTGCGGGCCGCACGCTCTCCGGGCTGGCTCTCTACCTGCTGATCTACAGCGTGCTGGGCGCCCTGTTCGCGATGGCGGTCCGCGACCGGCTGCCGCGGCTGCGCGTGTTCCTGGTGAGCCTGTTGTTCGGGTTGAGCTGGTATTATCTTTCCTTCGGCCTGCTCTGGAAAAGCGTGATGCCCCTGGTGGCGTTGCTGCACTCCGCGCAACCCACCTCTTTGGGACACGTCATCTACGGAGCGGTGCTGGGACGGTATCCGGTCTACCTGCCGAAGCCGCCCGCGCCGCCCATAACGGCTGATGCTGGTGTGGAGGCTCCGGCGGCCGAGCCGTCCGTTTCGGAGACTCGATCCGAGACGCCCGAGCCGTGAGGTGCACCCTGGCGTCTCGCCCCATCGAAGACATGTTTGATCACCCGCATGTTGAGGCGCCGGTCCTTTCTCCGCGACCGTCCCGGTCCGCCCGGATGACGCCCGATCATTCGGCGCCGTCCCCCAATGTAGCAGATGTAAAAAAGTTCCAGACATTGGTGATGGCGAAAACCATCGCGGGCTGCGACTCGTGCCAAATGAGACAAGGGCTATTTGCGGTTATGCCGGAACCGCGTTCTTCTATTGTTGGCGGCAGATATTTACAGCCGCTGCGGACCCTATTGGAGGAAACACTGCTGTCCAAAACAGCCACAAAAATAGCGGCCCGTGTTGAGAACGGGGGCTTTGCTTCGCGGGAAGGAGGATTTTGAGGTTGAGGTCTATCCCTGTATGTTAGCCGCCTCCTGTCCAAAAGCGTGACCGTTCGAGTAGGACGGGGTTGGTGCTGCAAACAGTGTTGAGGCGGGCCGGCAGCCAATTCAGTGCTTTTGACCCT
>JAIQFL010000597.1 GCA_020073365.1 Terriglobia bacterium
TAACATCCCAATAATCTACACGTTCCCTCGTTTTTCGTCTAGTGGATCTGCCTCTTCATGGGAGTTTTGGTCATACTGGGCTCTCGATACATGCTCCTTTCTGCCCAACATGAAAGGCGGGCAGATGGGTCTTTTCCATGACTTGATTGACTCTCTCGGCCTCTGCTACCCCCAAATATTGAGATGATACGTCTGATCGACCAGACACCGCAAGAGGTCGGAGCGCTCACCCTGGATTTTGCGAATTTAGAGCTGCGCACTGATCGTCTTCTCATTTTGGAAGAACTTGCGTGGCAGGCTGCTCCTCACTGTGATGCACCACTCACGCAAGCCTTCAAGCAGACCCTTGATGCTGGACGTGCCAAACTTGAGGAACTTGATGCACAGATACGCCAGATCGAGATCAAGCAGGTGGTGACGGTTGGCGATGAGAGTACTGCGAAGGATTTGCAACTGAGTATCGACACGACTATGCGAGAGCAACGTCGTGAGGTACGGAAACTGGTGACAAGGGAGGTCACCACTGCTTTCTATGAGCTATTACTCACACTAAAGCCTTCTCAACTCGTCCTTTTCCTCGATACGAGTGAGTGGTTGATTGAGCCAGAGGGTTTGGAGGTTGGTCAATGGGTGCTCAACGAACTGCTGCCAAAATTGCGTCATCGCCTATGGCAACAAGGGAAACGCTGCTCCGTCGTGATTGCCAGCCGAGAGAAGCTCTCCATCAGCGCCATCTTACGACACGAGCAATATGCTAATGAACTGACGATGTTGAACAAGACGGCGGTAGATGCCTACCTCCTACAGATCGGTATGCAAGATGTGACGCTCCGTCGGCGAATCTATGAGATCACGGATGGTCATGCGCTCTGTGTGGCGATTTTAGGTACGCTCTGGCAAGAGCGGGGAGAACGTCCGTTTACCCTGGCTGATTTGCCAGAACTGCAAGACGAGTTCAATGAGCGTGCCTTATTAGAATTCATTCAGGAGCGTCTGGAGCAGCGCCTTTCCTCGCCCTATCGTGAGTTGACCCGCTATGGTGTCCTGCTGCGGAGCTTCGACCTCCCTCTGTTAGAAGCGGTCTTTCCTCCTCAACTCTTACCAGAGGACAAGGCGCTCGATATCTTTCACGGTGGCGACGCCCTTCAACCAACGGCCGTTCGGCTTCGGTGCGGACTGGGTCATTCACTCGACGAGCAAGTACCTCAATGGCCATTCCGATATGATCGGCGGTTGTCTTGTGCGGCAGGGACGGCTGTCGCCGATGCATCGGGCAATTCACAAGAACCTTGGGGGGACAGTGAACGCGCTTGATGCCTGGCTGGTGCTTCGCGGCCTGCGAACGTTCGCGCTGCGAATGGAAGCGCACAATCGCAATGGGCAGGCCGTTGCGGAGTGGTTGCTCCGGCGTCCGGTGGTCACGCGCGTGCACTATCCGGGACTGGCCGTAAGTTCTCAGGCGGATATCTTTCGCCGGCAGATGGATCATGGAGGGTCGCTGCTGTCGTTCGAGCTGGCGGGCGGCGCGGAAGCGGCGTGTCGCTTCCTCGACCGCATCAACGTGATCGTTCATGCCGTGAGCCTGGGCGGCATGGAGAGCCTTGCCACGCGGCCGGCGATGTCCAGCCACCGAGGCATGAGTCCGGAGGCGCGGCACCGGGCGGGTGTATCAGACAGCTTGATCCGTCTCTCGGTGGGCGTGGAGGCGATCGAGGATATCCTCGCCGATTTGGAGCAGGCCCTCGCCGGATAGACGGTACGCACGCGGCGACTGGCTACGCGACAACCGGTAACCCAGGTGGCCACCGCCTTGAACAACATCTCGACAACGGTCGATTCGTTCATTTGGTTGACAGCGACGCTTTAACGGCGGACACTGAGACTAGGTAGCTGACACGTCCACGGCCCGCACTCGGGGGTACAACGACCCCCCACTGAAAAGCGTACGAGCCCTATCGGGAGCACCCAGCTCCCCACAACCTTGCGGCCACTGCCTGCCGAGCCTCGAGGGCTGCATGAAGGAACGTCGATGCACCTGCTTCAAGCGTTGAGGCGTCAGTATCGGTGGCTGCGGCAACAGCGAAGCAAGGTACGCGACCTCCTCGGTGTTGTGATTCCGAGAAGAGACGGCGATGCGAGACCTAGCCGCCGCGACGTGGAACGCGCCCGCTTCTGGGCGGCGATGCGCGAGGGACAACGCGAAGCGGAGCGCCTGTGCGCCGTCACGAAGAACGCGGATGGTTCGAAGCGGTGAGGATGAGCCTGCACAGCCGAGTGCGGAATCCCGCAGTGAGCACCCGGAAGAGATACAGTCTTCCACCTCTTTTTCGTGCTTTCGAAATTTCGTGCTCTCGTGATTGTTCTCCGATCTTCAGCGCTGTGGTCCCTTGACGCTTGATTCCGTGCGGCACTCCGCTTAGCCTGCGGGCCGGAACGACGCGGAGTGCGCATGACCACGGTCGGTGAACGGCTCCACCTGCTCTACGAGATCAATCGGCGGCTCACCACGCTCACCGATCTCGACGCCTTGGTTCGTTTTGCCACGCAGCGCACGCGCGAGCTGTTCAACGCCGAGGGCTGCGCGTTGCTGCTCCTCGACCGCGAGACACGCGAGTTCTACTTCCCGGTCGCGAGCCAGAGCGAGGCGCACCACCAATCCCAGCAGCGTCTCGCCGAAACCCGCTTCCCGGCAGATCGCGGTATCGCCGGCTGGGTCTTAGGCCATGACGAGGCCGTGCGTATCGACGACGTGTCGAAGGACCCGCGCTTCTACCAAGGCGTGGATCAGGAGACGCACATGACCACGCGGGCGCTGCTGTGCGCGCCGCTCCACAGCCAATCCGGGAACATCGGCGTCATCGAGGTGGTCAACCCGGCGCTCGACGAGCTGGGCGCCGACGATCTCGAGTTTCTCGGCGCGCTCGCCGACGACATCGCCGTGGCCTACGAGAAGGCGGCGCTTCATGAGCAGCTGCGCGGCGAAGTCGTCGGGCTGCGGCAGGTCTGCAGGATCGTCGGCCTCGGCCTCCTGGTCATCGGGATCCTGTTCATGATCGGCGCCGCCGTCGGCCATCTCGCCATGGCCCTGCCGCTGAGCGAGCTGCCGACGCGTCCGGGAACGTTGAGCGGCCTGGTATCGGTGCTGGTCGGGCTCTTCATGGTGGGCGTGGCGCGCGGCTGGTTCGAAACGCGGGCACCGGCGGCACCGGCACGGCGCTAGGGCCGGCGTCCTTGTGGCGAGCCGCTTGCCGTTGGGTCGCTGCGCGCTGCCAAGTCCGACAGGCTACGTCCAACGGGACCCCGAGGTTCAGGGTCCTGATCTTGAAAAGCAACGGCCGATACGCTCTTAGAAACACGGAATGACATTCGCGAAGACTCGACGCGTGCTGCTCATCGCAACCGCAAATATCGTGGTCGTGCTTGCCGTGCTGTCGCTCGTAGAGGGGATCTGCCGATACGTAGAGCAAGTCAAAAGTGACCGCCGCACCCCGGCACAACTGCGGAAGCTTCCACCAAAAGGCCGTTCCGAGCTTCGGGTGTTTGCGTTTGGCGGGTCAACGGTGTTTGGCGAGCCCGCCCCGGAGGTCGGATTCGTCGCCCAAATGCAGCATTGGCTGCGGAGTCTGTATCCCGATCGCGATATCCGGGTCTACAACTTTGGCTGGCCAGCTATGGATACAGCCTACGTGGTGCAACAATTGACGCGCCGAATCGATGCTCAGCCTGACCTGGTGATCGTCATCACGGGACACAACGAATTTTTCGAGCCACGTGACCAGGTCCGGGAGGTGCTGACATCGCATCTTGCCACGATGCGACTCTTGCAGGGGTTCTTCAGGAAGATCCAAGAGCCTCGAAGACGTGACGTGATGCCCTGCCAGGTTGTGCCGTGGGACCGCGAGGCAGCGTACTTCAAGCGGAGAATAGCCAATTTCGAACAGGGCCTGAATCTCATCGTGACGCTGACGCGCCAAAGGAACATCAGGCTGATCTTGGGCACCCTGCCGTCGAACCTCTCCGATTGGCCTCCTGTCTATAAGAAGCTCTCCGGTCGAGACCGGCTCTACTCAGATACGGTGTCACGCATTCGGCAACTCCTTCGAGACGGAAAGTATCGAGAGGCATCTGACGCTGTGACCACGGGATTCAGCCTCTACCCGGAGGACGCCATGCTGTACTTCCTTCGCGGGAAGATTCAATCGGCGACGGGCAACTACACTGAGGCCCGGGAGTCTTTCGTGAAAGCAAGGGATCTTGACCCTTTCCCCTACCGGGCAACCAGCCAGATCAATTCCATCATTCGCGCCGCGGCAGCAGGAGTCGCCGGCGTCCATCTGGTTGATCTGGAGAGAGTGTATGGCGAACGGGCCAGCAACGGCCTGGTTGGTTTTGACTTCATGGTCGACAATTGCCACGGCACACCGCTTGGGGAATCGGTCAGCGCGGCAGCCATCATCCAAAGCATGACCGACAGCGGATTCTTGCCGCCTGCTCGGACGGTCGGAGACGAGTGTTGCCCCCTCCGCGCTTTCCTCGCCGACGTTGGCTACCTGGAACCGAAATCCCCTCTGCGGCGACGCGTTCTGTTGAGTAACGCGACGTACGTCATGAAGACGCCGTTTCTCAACTACGAGGCGTCTCGAATGTATTTGATGGAGGCCATGAAGGAAGACGAGAATTCGTGGCAGGTCTGGGCAAATTTGGCCACCGTGTCGTATTTCGAGGGCGACAACGCGGCGGGAGCCAGAGAACTGAGTCGCGCAACGGAGCTGCGCCAGGCGCCGT
>JAIQFL010000148.1 GCA_020073365.1 Terriglobia bacterium
TTCGGAACATATTCCAGGATCTTTGGTTCGGGGCGTGTTGTGGAGACCGCCCTCCCGTATTGATGTGTCCCAGTCACCCACAGGGATTGTTGCATGGATCGGAGAGAATGTCCAGCCTTTTCTTATGCTGCTTGCCTCGTGCGGATTTGTCCAGGCCTTGATTCGCCGGCCTTCTGAAGCGGTAAACGATGACATTTCCAGCAACGGAATTCTGTTCCGAGCCCCGCAGCCCCTCCGGGTCGGAATGGAAATCGAACTGTCAATCGCGTGGCCAACACATCTCCACAACGGAGCCGCACCTAAGGTTTGGGTCACAGGGCGGACCGTTCGGGTGCAAGGGGTCTACACTGCTGTACGGATCTTGCGGTACGAGTATCGCGTTCCGGGGATGGGCTATGAATGGAATTTCGACCCGCAAGACCGGGCAGCGCACGCCGTCCATGGGAGCGAACCTCGGTGTTGACGGTCGCCGCCGTCTCGTGTTGACAAGAGCGAACTTGCGGAGCGGTGCGGGCTGGCGGTTCTGTGGCCGGGACCAAAATTCATTCTTGCGACTTGAAGGACACTACGGCTGCTCTACCCTGTTCCGTGAGGCGGAATCTCCGAGGTGGCCGGATTCGGACGCCTTCACGCGGTTGATCCTGGGTGGATTCGGCAAAGCCATCTTTTTCCAGACGTTCCAAGCGTTCTCTTTCGAGCACCGATTTGGCGATGATGCCGTTGAGAGTCTCCATTTCAAGGAGCAGCTTCTGATCGAGCAGATCCATGCCAAGATGGTAGCGAAAAAATCAGCAGCACCTTCCACAACGGGACACAGAACACCGGCCCATCGCGATATCGTCCCTGGACCACGATTTAATCTGCGATTGCCTGCTCCAACGCCCTCAGGTTTGGTGTGAGCAACTGCCAGCACCACGCCGGGTTCTTCACTTCCCGTGGTGCAACTCTCGCAGCACCTTCCAGGCCGTCACAAGCTGCTGGTTTGCGACTGCTGGTGGGAGACGCTTTCCATCAAAACTGCAATCGCGATGGGCGGTGTTGTAAACGCCCTCGACGCCAGGGACACTCAGCATCGCTAGATGCCTTCGGAATTCCTCCAGATCTTGGCGGCTCAAGATCGGTTCAGTTTCCGGGCGGTTTGCCATGCAACAGAATTTTAGCAGATTCGCTTTTTGTTCGCCATGCGACAACCGGAGAGAGACGGTGGGTATGGAGGCTGTTGTTGCCGGGAACCGAGGAAGGCTTGACCGCAATGGCTTTTCGGAAAAGGAGCCGGAGCAGCATTCCACTGACGGTTTTTATGTCACCTGATGTCACCCAAAAGTGATGAGGGTCTTGGCGGAAGTCTGTTCAGCGTTACCATACTTCCGCACGAGATTCGAAAGGACTTAGGTTAGCGGAATCGTTCCGGGTGACATGTAGGTGACACAGAGGGGAGAATCGGGGTGTCTGTGGTGTCAGAGGGGTATTGATTCCATGCAAGTTGTGGATTTTAAAAGGGCATTTAAAGCTCGACTCCCACTGGCTTCCGCCATCCCCTCCCAACCCTCAAAGGTCTGGTTTTGTCAGTGCTGGCACAAGTCCACCCCTAGGTAGCCAAATTCCCGCCACTTTTTGGCGTAATCTTATAGGTAGCGATCAAGTCGGACCAATCCCTACCGGGCGTCGTTGTTTCAAGCCGCGAACGTTCGGACCGAAATCCGGATGGTTCAATATGGTGCGCAGCCGAAGCCGTCGTAGACAGTCTCGGCCAGAGTTGCTATGAACCTCTTGGGGAGATCAGACATGCCAAATGGCGCACAGTTAGGCCCTTCCCGCGAAATGGAAGACGTTCTGATGTTCCTGCCCAGAAAGGGCGCAGCCGAATATCGCAGGGGCCAGATCATTTTTGACGAACATCAGCCGTCGAAGGCCCTTCACCTGGTGGTACAGGGCCGGGTGAAGGTCAGTATTCCGGTGGATGACGGTACCCAGACAGTGGTTGATATTTTCACCACCGATGACGTCTTCGGGGAGAGTTCCCTGCTGGGAACTGGGCAGTACGTCGAGCGCGCCGTGACCCTGGACAACGTTACGCTCATTGCCTGGACCGTAGCGGAGATAGAGGAGCAGGTCGAACGCCAGCCACGCCTGGGGATCGCCCTGTTGCAGATGTTGGTAAAGCGGGGACTCGACTACCAGGAACGCCTCCAGAGCTTCGCCCTCGATAAGACACCGGAGAGGGTGGTCCGGGCGCTCCTCCGCTTCGCCGATCGTCTCGGTACTCGGACCGAAGACGGGTCGGTGGCGATTCCGCCGCTCACCCACCATTTGATTTCGGAGTACGTCGGCACCTCGCGCGAAATCGTCACATTCCAGATGAACCACCTCCGCCAGAAGGGCTATCTGCGATATTCGCGCAAGGGCATCCAGGTCTATTCGGATGCGCTTCGGGAACACCTTCGTGCCCAAACCCGGAAGGGGGTGGATTGGCCACAACCAGCAGGGGAAAGACCGTTCGCCGGGGAGCGGCAACTCTAACTTCGGACAACACCGGGATTAG
The DNA here is from genome assembly GCA_020073365.1 of Terriglobia bacterium. GTDB lineage: Bacteria > Acidobacteriota > Terriglobia > Bryobacterales > Bryobacteraceae > JAIQFL01. The sequence goes on from JAIQFL010000148.1 coordinate 2,543, forward strand.
TGCCTAAATCGAGGGGCAAAAGCCATTTACAGCCTGCAGCGCTTCGGGTAGATTTGAATTCTCGAGGCAGATATGAAATGGTTGCGGGTCATTGCTTTTGTGGCGCTCGCCGGAAGACTGGCGAGTGGTGGCGACGATGTCGCGGGGCGCGACAGGGACGCTGGTCCCGACACCAGCGGAGCGAAAACCACCATTCCAGTAGTGAGGCTCCCGCAGGTTTTGAGGAGGTTGGAGCCGGCAGATAACAGGATCGTCACGCTGCCCGGTCCGGTCGTCTCCAAGCGGGTGCCCGCTCGTCCACCGGCCGCGGCATTCGTTCTGCCCGCCCGTCGTGCGATGAGTGCGCCTGCGTTACCACCTGCACCAGCCGTCGTAATGGCCCGGCCCATCACCAAAGCCGCCTTGGAAGGGTTGGCGGCCGGCGTGCTGCCGCAACCTTTTCGCCCGCCAGCCCCATCGATTGCCCTACCGGTCTGGCATCCCGTAGGCGCGCCGGCGCTGCCGCCACCACCGGCGGTTGGGGTTGCTCCTCCGTACGCTCCGTCGGCGTCCGTGAAAGAATTGGTGGCCTCTGTCAGGGCGCCTGCTCCTCCGCCAGCGCTCAATGGGGAGATGGTATTGCGGCCCGATCTGCACAAACCCGCCTACCCGCCCGACTTCACTAACGAGAGCGGAGTGTTCTGTCAAAGGCAGATCGGTCGCTGGAGACTCGCTGACGCGCGCGCCATTTTTGGAGCACCCCTGCGCCAGCGGGCCGCCATTGACGACGAGGACGCCGAAAACGGCCACATATATGCCTTTCGCGACCCCAGCAATCGTTATAAGGAAATAGAGCTGGATTTCGAGAAGGAAAAGGGTATCTTGCGAAGCGTCTTTGTGTATCCCTGGAATCTGACGTGGCAGGATTGCCGGCGCGTGTGGGGCGCCAATGTGAGCGCCACAGAGGGGAACAAAGGGCGAATCTTCTACTCCTATGTGAACCGCCACCTGGATGTGCTGGTGGACCACGACGGCACGGTGATCAGCCTAGGCCTGTACTGAACCGCCGCCAGCGGCTCGGCTCCCAATATTCCATCACTAAGAGTCGAAACCTGCGCTCCGCGCCAGACGTTTAACAGTTAGGCGTATCGGTGCGCCGGTTATGGGCGTACAGTGTAGCCATAGAGGAGTTCTCGGACAATGAAAGTTCGTGCCGCGCGGCTCGTGGTAGGTTTGGCTGCTCTCAGCCTCTTGGCTTCGGGTGTTTTCGCCGGGGACAAGAAGAAGAAGGACCCTGAAGAAATCGGCAATCGGGATGTCGGGCAGGGCGTAAACTTCTACTCGCTGGAACGCGAGATCGCGCTCGGCAAGCAACTGGCGCAGGAAGTGGAGCGCCAGGCGAAGATCATTGATGACCCGGTCATCGCGGAATACGTCAACCGCGTAGGTCAAAACCTCGTCCGGAATTCCGACGCCAAAGTGCCCTTTACGATCAAGGTGCTGGATTCCGAGGAAGTGAATGCCTTCGCGCTGCCCGGCGGGTTTTTCTTCGTGAACTCCGGCCTCATCCTGAAGGCGGATACCGAAGCGGAGCTGGCAGGGGTGATGGCGCATGAGATCGCCCACGTAGCCGCCCGGCACGGTACCAAGCAGGCAACCCGCGGACAGTTGGCGAACATCGCCTCCATCCCGTTGATTTTCATGGGCGGTTGGGCGGGGTACGCCATCCGGCAGGGCGCCGGTCTCGCAATTCCGATGGGCTTTCTGACTTTCTCCCGAGGCTTCGAGAGAGAAGCCGACTACTACGGTCTGCAGTATCTCTACAAGTCCGGCTACGATCCTACCTCGTTCGTCGACTTCTTCGAGAAGATCCAGTCGCTCGAAAAGCGGAAGCCCGGCAGCCTCTCCAAGGTCTTTTCCACCCACCCGATGACCGACGACCGCATCAAGGCCGCGCAGAACCAGATTCAAAAGGACCTCGCGCCGAAGTCGGAGTACGTGGTCAACACCTCCGAGTTCAACGATGTGAAGGGCCGTTTGTCGATGTTGCACAACCGCCGCAAGGTGGATACGGACGACCCGAGCCGACCGCGCCTTCGTCGCGCCCCCGGTAGCGGCAACGCCCCGGTGGACGTGAACGAAGACGGTACGAAGCCCAAGACCGACCAGGATGAGCGGCCCACCCTGAAACGCCGCGACGGGCAATAACTAACCGTGGAGCGGCCTTTTAGGCTGCCATGCCAGCATTCATGCGGGCATGTCTTTGTAAGCCGGGCCAAAACGCCGGCATTGCGGGCCGCAGGCGCGTTTCACAGCCCTATTCACTTCGCAGCGCAATGATCGGGTCCACCTTCGCCGCCCGCCGCGCGGGCAGATAGCAGGCGAACAACGATACCGCGATCAGCGTTCCGGTTGCCACGCCGAACGTCACTGGGTCGCGGGCGTTGACCCGGAACAGCAACGAATTCATGAACCGCGTGAAGACCATCGCCGCGGCGAGTCCTGCCGCCAGCCCCGCCATCACCAGCACCATTCCCTGCGTCCCCACCTGCAGCAGCACCTGGGATTGCCGCGCCCCCAATGCCATGCGGATGCCGATCTCGCCCGTCCGCTCGGTCACGCTGTAAGACATCACACCGTAAACGCCCACCGACGCCAGCATCAGCGCCGACAGCGCGAAGAACGCCAGCAGAATGAGCGACAGCCGGCGTTGTGCAATGGACTTCGCCACCACCTCCGTCATCGGCTGAACGGCGTACACCGGCTGCGAGCGGTCCACGCCCAGGATCGCGGACTTCACGGCGGCGCCCAACGAAGCCGGGTCTTGCGCGGCTCGGGCCAGCACCGTGATCGCCGGGGGTGCTGCGTTGCCGAGCAAAGCGGGCTTTTGCAGGTAGGCGGTGTAGACCTGCACAGGCGTGTCTTGATCCAGGCCCGCGCTGCGGACGTCGGCCGCCACTCCGACGATCTCGCGCCAGTTCGGCGGCGTGCTGAACGCGATCTCCAGACGCTTTCCAACCGGGTCCTGCCCCGGAAAGTACCGATCCACGAGAGTTTGATTGACTACCGCCACGAGCGGCGAATCCGCCGTATCACGCTCGGTGAAGGCGCGCCCTCTGCGGATGCGCATCCCCATGGCATCGAAGAATCCCGGCGTCACCGCGAAGTAGTTGGCCACCGGCGCCTGGCTGGGCGTCACCGGAGGACGTCCTTCGAACCGCATGATGTAGATGGGATTCCCCAGCAACGGAACGTCCGTGGAGACGGCCGCGGTCTTCACTCCCGCGAGACCCGAGACCTCGTGCAGAATATTGCGAGCCAACTGGATCTGCAGATCGTTACGGCCGCGGTATTTGAAAGACGCCGGCGCCAGCCGCATGGTCAAGAGGCGCTCCGGATTGAACCCCGCATCCACGTGCGCGATTTCATAGAAGCTGCGAATCAGCAGGCCGGCCCCCGCCAGCAGCATCAGCGTGATGGCCACCTGCCCCACCACCAGCGCGCTGCGTGAAGGGCCGCCCCATCACGGGGAACACCTGGAGCGCCGCGAAGAAGCCCGGGTCGCAAATCGCGCCCACGAATCGCTCCGGCTCGCCGTCCGGGGTCGCCAGGTTGAACGTATTCTGCTGGTAGGCGCCGATCGCCGACAGCACCTGGTTCTGGATGCGCCAGTCGTAGTAGTTGCCGGGCGCGGCCACCAGGCGCGGGATATTGCGCTTCTGGCTGTTCTCCCAAACGTTCACCAGCCGGTCGGAGCGCGGGAACGGAAGGGGGCGAAGCAGCACCCCATCGATCATGCTGAAGATGGCGCTGGTGGCGCCAATTCCCAGCCCCGCGGCCACGATAGCCGAGAGCGCGAAGACCGGACTCTTTCGCAGCATCCGGAGGGTGAATCTCATGTCCTGCATATTATCTATATAGTACCGGCAGCCAGCAAGTTCATAACTCCCGTCACTCCCGTCCTGTCTTATCCGCGTTGATCCGTGTTGTTCATCTGTGGCCCAATCGTTTACTTTCACAGCTTCCCGGACCGGAATATCTTCAAATTCGGCCTTCCGAATCATCACATTGACCTAATCGATCGTCACTATCTCGTTGAAATTACACAAGTCTTACAAAGCAGTTGCCAAACTCCTGCTAACTTGAAAGTACATCTAGCATCTGGGAGACCCCGTGAACGACGCCGTCGCTACTTTCAACCGCCAGGGAATGAACTGGTTTACCACCCTTGTCCTGGTATTCATCCACATTGGGGCCGTCGCTGCCCTGTTTGTGTTTAGCTGGAAAGCTTTCTTCCTTACCGTTTTCTTCTATTGGGTGGCCACCGGCCTGGGGATCAGCATGGGTTACCACCGGCTGCATACCCATCGCTCCTACCGGGTTCCTTTGTGGTTGGAGTATTTCTTCGCGCTATGCGGCTCTTTGACGCTGGAAGGCGGGCCGATTTTCTGGGTGGCGGTGCACCGCATCCACCATCAGAAGTCCGACTTGCCCGGAGACCCGCACTCCCCTCGCGATGGCGCCTGGTGGTCTCATGTCGGCTGGATTCTCTTTGGCGAAACCAACCACAACAACACCCGCATGATGTCGAAATATGCACCCGACCTGGCAAAGCATCGCTTCTACGTCTGGCTGAATGACTACCACTGGGTGCCCATAACCGTACTGGCGATTCTGGTGCTCGCGATCGGCGGCTGGCAAATGGTGCTATGGACCATGTTCTTTCGCGTGGTCTTCGGTCTGCACGCCACCTGGCTGGTGAACTCGGCCACGCACATGTGGGGCGCGCGGCGGTTCGCTACCCGAGACGATTCCCGTAACAACTGGTGGGTCGCGCTGATCTCGTTTGGCGAGGGCTGGCACAATAACCATCACGCCCACCCCACTTCGGCGCGGCACGGCCTGGCATGGTATGAGTTCGATCCCTCCTGGATCCTCATCAAGGTCCTGAAAGGCCTCGGAGTAGCGCGGGCCATCCACGTCGCTACCGTCAACACCAGGCTGGCCGACCACCGCGAAGCAGCATAGCCACACACTTCTGGCTTAAGCTGGAATCATGGTGGTTGCCGGCAGGCGCAAGTCGATCGCATTCTTCATCGCGCTCGGTATCGGCCTGATCGGGGTCACCGTCCTTCTATACGTTGGTTGGGGGCTGTTGAACTGGCACCACGGTATCCTGCTGGTTCTGGGTGTCCTGTTGCTGCTCGTGATCGTCAGCGGCGTGGGCCTTAATACGGCTTTCCTGGTTCGGGAGATCCGCCGCAACGAGCAGCACGATGCCTTCATCAACGCGGTAACGCACGAGCTGAAGACTCCCGTTGCCTCCATTCGCCTCTACCTCGAGACCCTCCAGACACGCCCGGTCGACGAGTCCAAGCGCAAAGAGTTCTACCGCATCATGCTGGATGACAGCGACCGGCTGTTGGCTACCATCGAACAGGTCCTGCGGACCGGGCGCATGGGCGCTGTCAGCCGCAAGCTCAATCTCTCGCGGATCGAGATCGCCGGGTTGATCGAGGAGTGTCTGACGCGCGCGCGCGCGCTCCACAGCCTGCCGGCGGAGTCCCTGAAGTTTCGTCCCGGCCCGCCGGTCGCAATATTAGGGGACGCGGATGAGGTGCGCGCCGCCATCTCCAACCTCATCGACAATGCAGTAAAGTATTCCGGGAGCGAAGTGAACGTAACCGTCGAGACCGCCAGGGTGGATGGGAAGTTCGTCACGGTGCGCGTGAAGGATGAAGGCCCGGGCATTCCCAAGACCGAGCTCAAACGGGTTTTCAAACGCTTCCATCGCGTCCCCGGGCCGCTGGCTTCGCGTGTGAAAGGCACTGGTCTGGGCCTCTACATCGTCCGTTCCGTAGCCAAGCGGCATGGCGGCCGCGCCTGGGCGGACAGCGAGGGTCCCGGACGCGGCAGCACGTTTGTGTTACAACTGCCGATTGCCCAATGAGCCGGATTCTCATCGTCGAAGACGAGCAGCACCTGGCCGAGGGGCTGCGCTTCAACCTCGAGGCCGAAGGCTATCAGGTACAGGTTCTCGACAACGGGGAAGCGGCGCTCGATACTCTGACGAAGGGGGAGTCGGCCTTCGATGTGGTGGTGCTGGACGTGATGCTGCCGGGCAAGGACGGGTTTGCCGTTATTTCCGAACTCCGCCAGGCGGGACAGTTTATTCCCACTCTCATGTTGACCGCACGGGGCCACCCGGACGATGTGCTCCGCGGCTTTGCCGCCGGAGCGGACGACTACCTCACCAAGCCCTTCGAATTGACCATCCTGATCGCTCGCATCCGCGGCTTGCTGCGGCGCCGCGAGTGGCTGCGGGCCTCGCTGGGCAACGGCACGGTGGCCCCCGAGCCGAAGGAGGCCTTCCGGTTCGGCGACAAGGCGGTGCATTTCGACCTGCTGGAGCTACACGTCCGCGACCAGGTGTTTCCGCTGACCCTCATGGAGGCCAATGTCCTTCGTTACCTGATCCAACATGAGGGCAAGCCGGTATCGCGGAAGGCCATGCTCGAAGAGGTGTGGGGCCTGCACGAGGACACCGACACGCGCGCGATCGACAACTTCATCGTGCGCCTGCGTCGTTATATCGAGGACGACCCCACGCATCCGCGCCACCTGCGGACCGTGCGCGGAGTAGGCTACCGGTTCGTGTCGTCCCCGCCGGCGTGACACGGGCATTCTTGCCTGTGTTGGCTTTTGGCGTCGTCACCCCACACTGGCAAGAACGCCCGTATTACAAGCCGAAGTCCACAGCCGTGGTGTTCCCACCGCACACCAGCACCCCCACTCGTTCCCCCGGCTTGGCCTGATACCGCCCGGAAAGGAGAGCCGCCAGGGCCGCCGCGCCGCCCGGCTCGGCCACCACGCGCAGCACGTTCCAGAGCACGGTCTGCGCGGCCTGTATGGCCTCGTCGGACACCAGCAGCACGCCATTCACATAAGCCCGGGCGATGGGGAACATCAATTCGCCGACACGCTTCGGAGCCAGAGAGTCCGCCGCGATGCCTCCCGCCTCGGCATCCACCGGGCGCCCCGCTTCGAACGCCCTGGTGAGCGTGGGGGCCGCCTCCGGCTCCACGCCGATGATTTGCGTCCGGCCCGCATACCAGGCCGCGATGCCGCCAATCAGTCCGCCGCCGCCCACGGCCACCAGCAGTGTGTCCAGGTTCGGATCCTGGTCCTCGAACTCCAACCCCACGGTCCCCTGGCCAAGCAGCGTCTCGATCTGCTCATAGGCGTGGACCGGGAGCGCGCCGGACCCGGCCGCCCACTCCCGGCTGGCCGCCAGCGCATCGTCATACCGGTCGCCTGTCACTACCAGGTTCGCGCCGTATCCGCGAATCCGTTCCATCTTCGCCGCAGAGGCGACTCGCGGAACGAAGATGGTGGCCGCTTTCCCCAGCTTCATGGCGGCAAAAGCCACGGCGGCCCCATGATTGCCGCCCGAGGCTGCCACCACTCCCGCCGCGGGGACCTCGCGCGTCAACAAGTTGGTAAAGGCGCCCCGAGTCTTGAAGGAACCTGCATGCTGCAGAAGCTCAAGCTTCAGGACCAGCCCGACCCCGTCCAGCCCGAAATCCACGCCATCCACCTCCACCACCGGTGTGCGGCGGATGTACGGCCGAATCATCTCGTAGGTGCGAGCGATCCCCTCCCGATCGACGGTAGCCGGCGGCATCGGAGTGATGGGCCGCTATCGAGGCGCCTGGGACGCGATGGTTTCGAGCTGCCGCAGATGATTCAGATCGTGGCCCCCCATGGTTTCGATCACCGTTTGAAACGTCATGTCGCCGCGCTCCGGGTGGTGCAGGGTCTTCGAAAGCTGTTCCGGCGTGACGGCATCGAGCAGGGCCAGGTTCCACTTGCGGACGGCTGAGAAAACCGCGAGCGCCGCCTCCGCATCCAGGGAAGCATACCGCGTGGCCCAGGCATCCTGGTCAAACGGCTGAATGATGTGGTGGGGCTCCGCCAGCGCCTGCCGGAGGCGGAAAGCAAAGACGGTCTCGCAATCCGCGAGGTGGCAGAGGATGGCGCGCGCCGGCCATTTTCCGGGCGCAAGGCTTCGCTCCAAACCGTCAGGCCCCAGCCGTTCGGCCAGGGAGGCCAATCGTTGAGAAGTTTCGGCGATCACTTCGCGCGGCTTCCGATCGCCCAGGAAAGATGCGTATGGATTCACAGAAAATATTGTACCCTGCCGGCCGGCGGGCTTCGCGTGCGGACGCGGCCGGAAGTCCGCGGCCATTCCCTGTGATACGATGTCAGCCACCCGCTATGCCGTCACTGCCGCAGGACCTCCGTTACGCCGTCCGGACCTTCGCCAGGAACCCCGGCTTCACCTTGGCTGCGCTGTTGTCGCTGGCCATCGGGATCGGCGCCAACACCTCGATCTTCAGCGTCGCCAACGCTCTGTTCCTGCGCCCTCTTCCGTATCGGAACGCGGACCGGCTGGTGATTCTCTGGAATCGCTCGCCAGGCCTGAACATCACCCAGGACTGGTTTTCGACCGCACAATACTCCGACATCAAGACAGGCCATCGCGGCTTTGAGCAGGTCGCGATCGCCATCGGCGGCAATTACAACCTGACCGGAGATGGCGAGCCGGAGCGGGTAGGCACGGTCCGTGTCTCCTCGAATCTCTTCCCCATGCTCGGCGCGCGGCCGCTCCACGGGCGCCTGTTCACGTCAGACGAAGATGCACCAGGCCACACGCCGGCCGCGGTGCTGAGCTTCGGCATGTGGACGCGCCGCTACGGGGCAGACCCGCGAATGGTCGGCAGGTCGATCACTATCAACGGGCAGCCGTATCAGGTGGTGGGTGTCCTGCCACGGAGTTTCTCCCTGCCACACGAAGTGCTGCCAACCCTCGGCGGCGCCGAAGAGGCCGAGATCCTGGTGAACCTGCCGCTCGGTCCCGCCGCTTCCCGCGTTCGGGACCACGAAGACTACAACATCATGGGCCAGCTCAAGCCCGGCGTTTCTCTGTCCCAGGCTCAGGCCGAAATGGATACCATCACCGCCCGCCTGCGCCACGACTATCCGGAAGTCTACCCGCCCAACGGCGGCATGACTTTCAGTATCGTGCCGCTGCTGGAACAGGTGGTCGGCGACGTGCGCCCGATGCTGGCGGTGCTGTTGGGCTCGGTCGGTTTCGTGCTGCTGATCGCTTGCGCCAATGTCGCCAATCTTCTGCTCTCTCGCGCGATTGCCCGCCAGAAAGAGATGGGCGTCCGCGCGGCGTTGGGGGCCACCCGTGGCCGCATCGTGCGCCAGTTGCTCACGGAGAGCCTCCTGCTGGCTCTGGGCGGCGGCGCCCTGGGCACGCTCTTCGCCGCCTGGAGTGTGCGCTGGGTCCACGTTCTGGGAACCAGGAGCGTGCCGCGCCTGCAGGATATCGGCATCGATGGGCGAGTCCTCCTATTCACTCTCCTGCTGTCGCTGTTCTCCGGAATGCTCTTCGGCTTGGCCCCGGCGCTGCGCGTTTCCCGTCTGGATCTCTACACCACGCTGAAGGACGCGGGCCGCGGTTCCGCCGGCATCGGCGCCATGTGGCGGCGCGGCAATCCTATGCGCAAGCTGCTGGTGATTTCCGAATTGGCGCTGTCGGTGGTGCTGCTCATCGGGGCCGGCCTGCTCATCCGCAGCTTTGCGCAATTGCAGAGCGTGCCGCTCGGCTTCCATCGAGGCAACCTGCTGACGTTCGATCTGACCATGGCGGGCCGCAAATACGCCGACCGCAAGTGGTGTTGAACACCTACCACCGGCTCTGGGAACGCCTCGAACAACTACCAGGAGCGACGGCCGCCGGCGGCACTACGTCGCTGCCGCTCAGCCAGTCTTTTGCGTGGACGCCCATCACCATTGAAGGACGCACGCCTCCGGCCGGCGAGAAGTTCCTCAATGCCGATTCGCGGGTTGCCGGCGGGCACTATTTCCAGGCCATGGGAATCCCCCTCCGGCAAGGCCGCTTCTTCAACGAACAGGACGTCGCGACGAACCCGCGGGTGGTCATCATCGACGAACGCATGGCGCAGGAATTCTGGCCCAACCAAACTGCCATCGGCAAGCGCATCCACATCGTCCAGTTGAAGTCCAACGATTTCTGGCAGATCGTGGTTGGCGTGGTAGGCCGTGTGAAACAGGACTCGCTCGACTCCGATCCGCGAATCGCTTTTTACCTGCCACAAACCCAATCCCCCTCGCGCGCCATGACCATCGTACTGCGCAGCGGCGCGGATCCGGCCACCCTGACCGGGGCAGTCAAGCGGGAGATCCGCGCTCTCGATTCCGACCTCCCCATCTACTCCGTGCGCACCATGCAGCAGCGCGTCGACGAATCGCTGGCGCGGCGCCGTTTCCTCAAACTGCTGCTGGCCCTGTTTGCCTCGCTCGCCTTGGCGCTGGCTGCCATCGGCATTTACGGCGTTATGGCGTATCTGGTGAGCCAGGGCACGCGGGAAATCGGGATCCGGATCGCGTTGGGCGCTACTCAGCGCGGCATTCTCGGACTTGTGGTTCGTCAGGGGATGGCTCTCGCGATCGCAGGTGTGGGGATCGGGTTGGTGGGAGCCCTGGCGCTGACGCGCTTCATGCGCAGCCTGCTATTCGGCGTTCAGGCGACCGATCGGGCGACGTTCATCGCGATTCCCGTGCTGCTGACGGTGGTCGCCCTGGTTGCGAGTTACATCCCCGCCCGCCGTGCCTCGCGCATCGACGCCATGGTCTCTCTGCGCTCGGAGTAGGGCGGCCGCCTACCCCGCTTTTCGCTTTTCGCGTTCGACGAGTGTCTCGTGCAGCAATGATTTGATGTAGGTCTGGTTAAGGCAAACCCTTCTGCTCAGCCTGCTTTCGCGCCAAAGTGAGATCCGCCGCGGGGATCCGCAGCGCGTCCTTGGTGAGGATCTTGGCCTCGCCGCTCCTCAAGGCAGCTAGAGGCTGTTGCCGTGAACGTTGCGGTTCTTGTACCACCATTCCGCTTCTTCCGCCTCGGTGGCGAACGCCGGTACGATACTTTTGGTTTGCTTCTTCATCGGGATCTCTCCAGAAAGCCGGTTACGACGTCATGGGACCACTCGCCCGAGAAAAGCCGTTTCCGCTGCTCTGCAACACGACCGCTAGTCGGGCAGTGGGACAGGCCATCGTTTTTCGTGGCCTGTCTTGCCCTCCTGCTTCTACCCTCACATCTCTTTCCGCGTCACCTTGTCCTCCTGCGTGTCGGGCGTCGGCGCGCAGTGATCGATGGACAACTTCTCGACGTTCATCAACACAAAGGCCGGTACGCCGGACGCCTTCTGCGCTTTGACGTGATGGAATTCGATATCCTTCACATCCTCGAGCACAAACGCCGGCCGGCGGTCTTCCTGCATGTAGCCGATATTCACGTCGCTCAACTCGATCCCCGCGGCGTGCCGGATGAAGAACCCGTATGCCGGCAATATGCCGAACATGGAGGGCTCGGGGTATTCCTTCTCCCGCTCCGGCGTCTCGTAGGGCTCCCGTGGAGGGATGCCGCCCGCCTCCCGGAAGAAGAACCTGTTCACCAGATCCGCGGGCTGTTTGGCAACCTGGTCCAGCGTCAGGCCGCCCCGGTACAGAATGCGAATACCGCTCAACTTCACGTCCTCGACGTCATGGCCCGGGATGCCGCTAATGATGGATGCGTAGCGCGGGTCGGCATCGTACACCACCACGTTGCTGATGCTCACGCGTCGAATCGCGCCGATGGCCGTCCCCTCAGGCGCCCGCTGGCGGCTGCCCAGACGAATGAAAATCGGAGCGTTCGAGACGTCCCGCATGGTGATGTTCGAGATGACCACGTCTTCGACATGTGCGCCGTCCACCGCCTCCAGGGCCAGACCGCGCGAACGGTCGAAGACAACGTTGGAGATGGTGATGTTCCTGAAGTCACCGTTGGTTTCCGTGCCGATCTTGATTCGCCCGGTGGGGCCGTCCCGGTCGGGTGCCCGCGTGACCGTGCGCTTGTATGTGCCATCCAGCAGCGAGCCGATATCGTATCCGCTCACCAGGCAGTTGACGATCATCACGCCCTCCGTCGGACGCGCGGAACCGAGAGCGTAGCTGGCCTTCAGAACGATGGCATCGTCGTTGGGCGCGTTGATGCTGGAATTCGAGATGCGCACGTTGCGGCAGCCGTCCACGTCGATCCCATCGCGATTGGTGTCGATCTTGAGATTGCCGATGGTCAGGTTGTCGACACCCGTCGCCAGGACGCCGAAGTGCCCGGCGGTGAGAATCGAGAAGTCGCGCAGCGTCACATTCCGGCAGAGCTTGATCGCGATGGCCTTGCCGATACCGCGGCCCTCCCCGCGCCCCAGGGCTTTACCGGAGATCAAACCCCCTCCGACGATCGCCACGTTTTCGAGGCTATCGCCCCAAATGAGACTGTTGTGCCAATGGCTGTGACCGAAATCCTGAAACTGGGTCCATTGGTTGGGCTCGGCAGCGTCGTAAGCGGCGACGTCGGCCGAGGCTTCGAGCCTGGAACCGGGGTCGAATTGCAGGGTGATATTGCTGCGCAGGCGAATCGACCCGGTGAGGTAGGTTCCCGCAGGGAAGTACACCGTACCTCCTCCCGCGGCGGACGCCGCCTCGACCGCTTTGTTGATGGCTTCCCGGGCGGGAGTCTGGCCGTCACCCTTAGCGCCGAAGGCCGCGACGTCAAACACCGCGGCGTGAATCCCAGCAGGCAAAATACACAGTAGCAGTATAAGCACAAGGCCGGACCGGCACATGGCATGCATGCCTAGAGCGTATCGCGTTTTATTAAACCGGGAACATCTCCGCGAAATCCTCGTACTCCATCCAAAGGAGAACTCGGATGGGTGTGCTTCTGCAGGATCTTCGCTATAGCCTTCGCATGCTCCGGAAAGCCCCTGGCTTCGCCATTGTCGCGGTGCTCGCGCTCGCGTTCGGTATCGGCGTGAATGGCGCCATCTTCACACTCTTGAACGCGCTGGCGCTGCGGCCCCTGCCGGTGAAGAATTCCGGCGAAGTGGTGACTGTCTACCAGACGATGCGCGGCTTGAAATTCCGCAACGTCCACGGTACCCGGAGCTATCTATCCTATCCCGAGTATGCGGCTTACCGCGATCAAAACCACGTCTTCTCCGGCCTGGCGGCCTATTCCGCGGCGCAACTGACGCTGGGCGGACCCGAACTCCGCCCCCTCACGGGCTTTCTGACCTCCTGCAATTACTTTCCGGTGCTGACCGGGTCACTCACGCTGGGGCGTGGCTTCCTTCCGGAGGAGTGCGGCGCCCCGGGCGCCAGTCCGGTGGTGGTATTGAGTCACGCCCTCTGGAAGCGTCAGTTCGCGGCCGACCCGGGCATCCTGGGGAAAAGCATCGTTCTGAATCGCGGCAATTACACGATTGTGGGTGTCGGACCCGAAGGCTTTGCAGGCGCCAGCGTGCTGGGCGCGGATGTTTGGGCGCCCCTCTCCATGCAGGAACAGTGGATTCACGATCGCCAGTTCCTCTCCGATCCCGATCTGAGCTGGCTTGAGGTGGCGGGGCGCTTGAAGCCCGGAACCACGCTGACGGCTGCCCGCGCTGACCTTGCCGTGATTGCCGGACGCATGGATGCCGGGAGCCCGGGAAGAAAGACCACGCTGTTCATCGACGCGGCCACGTTGATGAATAATCCCGAGGGCCGCGGCCCGGTTCTGGGCATCGCGGCCGTAGTCCTGGCGGCCGTCAGCCTGGTGCTGTTGATCGCTTGCGCCAATCTCGCGAACCTCCTGCTGGCCCGGGCCGTGGTGAGGCAGAAGGAGATTGCCGTGCGTCTGGCTGTGGGCGCGTCCCGCGGGCGTTTGGTGCGCCAGTTACTCACCGAGAGCATGATGTTGGCGCTGGCAGGTGGCGCCCTGGGTCTGTTGGCCGCCTGGGGGACACTCCGCATCGTATATCCGGTCGTAATGGCGAAGCTCCCGCAGGAAGTACAGTCGGTGACTCTGAACGTGAATCCGGATCTGCGGATCCTGCTCTACTCCCTGCTGCTGGCCCTCGCCACCGGAGCCGGATTCGGCCTGATCCCAGCGCTCCAGGCATCCAATGTCGACCTCAACTCGGCGCTCAAGGAGGCCGGCGGGGCGTTTCGCGGGCGCTCACGGGGATGGCTGCGCGGTTCGCTGGTCACAGCACAGATCGCGGTCTGCCTGGTGCTGCTGATTGCCGCCGGACTGCTGGTGCGGGGCCTGCAGGCGGCGCAATCGATCGATCCGGGTTTCGAAATGAAGGACGTGGCGTTTGCAGGTTTCGATCTGAACCTCGAAGGCTACGACCAGGCGCGTGCCGCCGTCTTTCATCGCCAGCTTGCCGGACGGCTTGCCGCGCAGCCTGGCATCGATGAGGTAGGTTTCATCGACTCCGTCCCCTTGAGCGGCTCGCGGCGCGGCAATGCAGTCGCGATCGACGGTCGCGAGGGAAACTACCCGACCAACATCGCGCATATTTCGGCCAATTACTTCCAACTGCTCGCCGTCCCGATCATCCGGGGCCGCGCCTTCGAAGCGCGCGAGATGAAACCCGGCACGCATGTCATCATCGTGACAGAATCCACCGCGCGGCGTTTCTGGCCGGGCGAAGACCCTGTCGGAAAACACCTGCGGTTCGGCGGCGACAAAGTCTATTCCGAGGTGGTCGGCATCGTGAAGGATGTCCGCTCGTCCACTCTCTCAGCCGTAGATGACCCCTTCCTCTACCTTCCGGCGAGTCCCGAGGCCCAGCTCAGCCTCTCGGTTCTCGTGCATGGCCGCACGGGCTTCGCAGCCACCGCAAAAGCCATCCGCGATGAGACCCGCGCTCTCGACCCGAATGTGCTGGTCCGGGTGGAACGGCTGGAGGCCAACCTCGACCTGTGGCAGCTTCCCTTGCGAATCCTGTCGTCGCTCGGATTCGCTCTCGGGCTGGTCGGCTTGGTATTGGCGTCGCTCGGCATCTATGGCGTGATGGCTTACGCCGTGACCCAGCGCACCAAAGAGATCGGGATTCGCATGACCATGGGCGCCGGGCGGCGCGATGTATTTCAGCTCATCCTGGCGCAGGCGATGCGTCCCGTGGCCGCCGGTGTGGTGCTGGGCCTGGCCGGAAGCGCCGCCGCCTCGGGAGTGCTTTCCAGCCTGCTGTTCGGCGTAAACCGGTTCGATCCGGTGGTGTTCGCCGGCGTCTCGATCTTCCTGTCGGTTGTCGCACTCGTCGCCGGCTATCTGCCCGCTGAGCGGGCCACCCGCATCGACCCCATGGCGGCCCTCCGCCACCAATAGCGTAGTCCGCCGCGCCCCGTTTTTCCCGTATAATCGCCGGTAATGCCGCATTCTCAAAATGAAGCTCGACGACGATTCCTGGCCTGTCTTTCCAGTTTTGGACTGGGTGGGACGCTCGTTCCCGGCGTGCTGTGGGCGCAGGTCCAGCAGACCGGCGCGCAACAGGTCACCGCGGACATGCTCAAAGATGCGCTCACCCTTTCCGGCCTGTCGTTTCCCGATGAAGACCAGAAGGCCATGCTACAGACTGTGAATCAGAACCTGGCCAGGTACGAGGACGTCCGGAGTCTTCACATTCCGAACGACATCTCTCCGCCGTTCTACTTCAGCCCCATCGTGCCCGGCATGAAGGTCAATCGAACGCGCCTGCCGCTTCGCTTCAGCACGCCCGCGGTGAAGCGTCCGGCGAATCTGGAGGATGTGGCCTTCTGGCCGGTGACGCAGCTTGCGCAGTTGATCAAGACACGGCAGGCGACGTCGGTGGAGTTGACCGGGATGTACCTGGCGCGCTTGCACAAGTACAACGAAAAGTTGAATTGCGTGGTCACGTTTCTGGACGATCTGGCCATGACGCAGGCGAAACAGGCGGATGCGGATCTCGCCGCGGGCAAATACAAAAGCCCGTTGCACGGCATTCCATGGGGCGCGAAAGACATCATCGCACTCCCGGGGTACAAAACCACGTGGGGATCGGCCGCGTACCAGGATCAGGTCATCGAGGAAGAGGCCAGCGTGATCGGAATGCTGCGCGATGCCGGCGCCGTACTGGTGGCGAAGCTGACGTCCGGTGAGTTGGCGCAGGGCGACCGCTGGTTTGGTGGCCAGACCAAGAATCCGTGGAACACCGCCGAAGGATCCAGCGGATCTTCCGCGGGGCCGGCCTCGGCGACCGCCGGCGGCCTGGTGGGATCTGGGATCGGAACCGAGACCAGCGGCTCGATCCTCAGCCCCTCCGCGCGATGCGGCGTCACGGGCCTGCGGCCGACATTTGGACGCATCAGCCGCTATGGCGTCATGGCGCTGTCGTGGACCCAGGACCGCCTGGGTCCGCTGTGCCGGTATGCCGAGGACTGCGCCCTCGTCATGAGTGTGATCGCGCGCCCCGACAACCGCGACATGAGCGTCTCCGACATTCCGTTCAACTGGAACGCGCACCTGGACATCCACAAATTGCGTGTCGGGTATCTCAAGGACGCCTTCGATGAGACCCGGGATGCGGTTGCGAAAAGCAATGAGGAGAAGGCGATCGAGGAGATTCGGGCGTTGGGCGTGAAACTGGTTCCCCTGACCGTCCCGGAATGGACTGTGGACGTATCGAGCTACGGGGTGGAGTCCGCCGTCTTCTTCGATGAGCTCATCCGATCGGGACGCGACAAGCAACTGACCAATCCCAGCCGGGGAAATGGCTTCCGGAGCAGCCGCACGATTCCCGCCGTCGAGTACCTCCAGTCGCAGCGCGCCCGAACGATGATGATGATGAAGCTCTCCGCAGCGACTGCGGACGTGGACGTCTACCTCGCTCCGTTCAGTGCGGGTGGAGGCGGTGGCCGTGGCGGCCGCGGTGGCGCAACTCCCGGTGATGGCAGCGCGCCGCCGGGAGATCGCGGTGGAACCGGTGGAGGCCGGGGCCGTGGCGCTGCGCCGGGCGCCGGCTTCAATCCACAACGCCGCAGCGCCGTCCAGCGCCATTTCAACATGGCCAATCTGGCCTGTTATCCGGCGCTGTCCGTCCCCAACGGATTCAGCGAAGCCGGGACACCCGGCAGCATCACGTTCTATGCCCGTCCATTCGGTGAAGCCGAGCTCCTGGCTGTGGCGAAGGCCTATCAGGACGCCTCCGGCTTTCACTTGAAACATCCGAACCTGGAAAGCTGAGCGGGCGTCGGAAGCTGATGCATCCGTGGCTTTGGGCTGAAACGCAAGAGCATCCTCCAGTATTGCCGGTTGGTTCAGCTCGTGGTGATGCCTATGGACACCACGAGGATCACCGATACCACGTTTCTGATAGACAATTATTTCTTATGCCCACAGCGAAAACCAAACCGTCTATCTTTCAACTGAAGATCACCCTGCTCGAGATTGAACCACCGATCTGGCGGCGCATCCAGGCCCCGAGCACGATCCCGCTGTCCCGCCTTCACCACGTACTCCAGGCCGTCATGGGCTGGACAGATTCCCATCTCCACCAATTCGAAAAGGACGGCAAATATTGGGGTGTGCGGGATTACGACGGGTTTGAAGACGACATTGAGGTCATGGATGAAAGCCGAGTGGCCGTTGGTAAGGTGCTCACGGCCGAAGGGGATTCGATGGTCTACGTGTACGACTTTGGAGACAACTGGCGGCACAAGGTCTTCCTGGAAAAGACCGTGCTGTCCGACGCCCCGTCCACACGTCCCGTTTGCATTGCCGGGGAGCGACGGTGCCCGCCCGAAGACGTAGGCGGGCTACACGGGTACGAGAAGTTCCTCAAGGTGATTTTTGAACCTGGGCAGGAGTCCGAACAATTCCGTGTGTGGGCTGGCGGGACGGGTCATGCGGAAGAATTCGATGTGAAGGCGGTGAACCAGGCTTTGGAACGCATGCGGTGGCCGGTGAGGCACAGGCGGCCCTAGCCAATCGTCCTAAACGGATCGCGTCGCCTTACCGGCCCTCCATCAGTTCTGCGTCGGTATGTGCGTCTGGAGGACATGGGCGGCTTGTCAGCATGACCGCCCATTAAGGTGGACCCCATTGTCAAGACCAATTTTTGCCCGCAATCAGTTAATAGCCGCCGAAAAAACTCAAACCCAAGACCCGCCGGACATCAGATGCGCCGCGAGGAGATCAGGGCCGGGGATGCGGGTCGCGAAGCGGCGGCACGACACAACGTGCAGCCCGCCGAAGCTCGTCTTCGACCGGCGCAAAGTAGCGGAGGATGCCCGAGGCAGGGGAGTCGATACGAGCGATCGCCAACAAGCTGGGAGTCGGGTTGGCACGGTTCACCGGCTGCTGGCCGTTTCAAAAGGGTGACACCTCGTGCAGATCGTGCAAGGTCAACCAACGGGGTTACAACGCCGATTTGGCGGACAAAACTGATTTTGGCACGTTCCTGACAGACATCGACTGCAGAATGGGAGGGCAGTGTGCTTGGCGGCCGCGCCGGTCGCGCGACTGCCGCGGGCCGGCGGTCGCGGTTTCGATTCGTAGCGTCCAGTCGCCGGCACTACTGAGGGGTCTGCGCACGTGACTCAAAGCGGTCGTCCGGACGCCACGCTACTTCGCCTGGATCGTCACCGAGGCGATGTGGTTCTCCCATTCCAGTTGGAGCTTGCCGGTATTGCCGCTGGCGGTGATCGTATACTTCAGCTTTTCGATGGGCGCTTGCGGCTTCTCCATTTTCATGTCGACGCGGCCCAGGTCCATGCTGGCATCGTAGGAATCGCCGTTCTGGCCGGTCTGTTTATTGACGATGAGCCTCCAGTTTTCGGGATCCTTCACCAGGACGTAAAGCGTATAGGTGCCTGCCGGCACATTGAGGCCGGCGATGTCGAGATTGGCTCCGGTTTGCAGCGTGGTGGCGGCGTTCGCTCCGCCGCGCCATACCGGATAGGTCGAATCCTTCGATACCACGCCGCCATCTCCAAAGATCTGACGGCCGCGCACGGAAGGCGAGGAGTACTTAATCGTGAGGGGCTTGCCCGCTATGGTGGCGGATGCCTCGGCGCCCGGGCTCTGGGCTGAAACAAGACTGGCAAGGCCTGTAAGCGCAATAAAGAACTTCTTGAGTGGTCTCATCAACCGATACTATACCGTTTGCAGACCCTGGGTGTCCTGGGCCGCTTTTCCGAGGTAGGAACACCAGATTCGGAATAGCCCGCGGCAACCGCATTGCGCCTTCCGACGATGATAGACTCACGTAAATGAGTGAGGACCATCCAACCCGCCGCGAAGCTGTCGGCGGACTGGCTGCCGCGTCCCTCCTCACGGGCACTCTGAAGGCTCAGGCCGCCGCTTCCTCCGTTTGCTTTACGAGCACGGTCGAGATGGCCCGACTGATCCGCACGGGGAAGCTGTCGGCACGCGAAGCGCTGGCCACGCACATGAAGCAGATCGCGCGAGTCAACCCGAAGGTCAATGCCATCGTGACCCTGGTGCCGGAAATTGCCGCCGGCGATGCCGCGAAGGCCGATGAGATGCAGGCGCGCAAAGAGAAGTTGGGGCCGCTCCATGGTCTGCCGGTCGCGCACAAGGACCTGATCGAAACCCGTGGCATCCGCACGACCTTTGGATCGCCGCTCTACAGGGACTACATCCCCACCGAAGACGATCTTGTTGTCGAACGGATCCGGCACGCGGGCGCGATCACCATTGGCAAGACCAACACGCCGGAATTTGGCGCGGGATCGCAGACGTTCAACAAGGTCTTCGGCGCGACGCTCAATCCGTACGACTTGACGAAGACGTGCGGCGGATCCTCCGGCGGCGCCGCCGTTGCGTTGGCCTGCGGACTCGTGCCCATTGCCAGTGGCTCCGATACCGGCGGTTCACTGCGCAATCCCGCTGCATTTTGCAACGTAGTTGGCTTCCGGCCCTCGATCGGCCGCGTACCGAACCCGAAAGCCGCGTTCGCCTGGTCGACGCTGAGCACCTCGGGATGTCTGGGGCGTTCCGTTGCCGACCTTGCCTTGGTACTGAGCACGCTCGCGGGCCCCGATCCCCGTGCGCCGCTCTCCATCAACGAACCGGGAGAACGTTTCGCGCGCCCGCTCGACCGCAGCTTCAAGCGTGTGCGCGTGGCCTGGTTCAAGGACCTGGGCGGGGTGCCCTTCGACGCGCGTGTGCGCACCGTGGTGGATGGGCATCGTACGACATTTGAATCGCTAGGTTGCATCGTCGAGCAGGCGGAGCCGGACTTCGCCCCCGCGGAGAGCGCATTTCGCATGCTGCGTGCATGGAATTCGGCGAATACTCATGGCGCACGCCTGCATGAGCACCCGGACGCTTTCAAGGACACGCTTAAGGGTGAGATCGAGGAAGGGCTGCGACTCACGGGCATGGATCTCGCGCACGCCGAAACCGCCCACGCCCAGCTCTGGCGGAGCTTTCAGGCATTCCTCGAAAAGTACGAATACTTTGTTCTACCCACCACCCAGTTGCCGGCATTCGACGTCAACACGCCATATCCAACAGAGATCGCGGGCGTGAAGTTCGATAACTACATCGACTGGATGAAGTCCTGCTGGTATATCTCGGCAACGGGAAATCCAGCGGCCTCGGTGCCTGGTGGCTTCACGCCTGAAGGACTTCCGGTTGGCGTGCAGATCGTCGGCCGCAACAAAGAAGACTTCAGCGTCCTGCAAATGGCGCACGCCTTCGAACTAGCGACTGGCTTCGGTAAGAAGCACCCGGTCATTGCATAGGTGACGCGTACGTGTTTCGTCGCCGGACAGCTATACTAACTCCTGATGCTCGGAGTCTTCCTCTCTTACGCCCGCAAAGACGGCGAGACTCGCGCCGCTGAGCTCCGGGACCTTCTCACCCGCGACGCCCCCGACATCCTCATCAAGCAGGACCGCCTCTTCCTAGAGGGCGGCGACGGCTGGTGGAAGCAGATCACCGATGCCATCGATTCCGTGGATTTCCTGATCCTGCTCGTGACGCCCGCCGCGCTAGCCTCCGGCAATGTCCAGAAGGAATGGCGCTACGCCCGCCAGCAAGGCGTCTGCGTCTACCCCGTCAAATGCGCGCCCGATTCCGGCCTGCACTTCGCCAAAATGCCGCGCTGGATGAGTAAGTCCCACTTCTACGACCTCGACAAGGAATGGCCCACCTTCCTCGCCCATCTCAGAAAAGGCTGCGACCGCCGGCGCGTCGCCTTCATGGCGCCCGACCTCCCGCCCCACTTCGTCCAGCGCCCCGCCGAATTCGACGCCTTGAAGAATCTCCTCCTGAACCCCACCCGCACCGCGCCTGTGGCCATCACGACCGCCCTCCACGGCGCGGGCGGCTTCGGCAAGACCACGCTCGCCGCGGCGCTCTGTCACGACGAAGACATCGTCCAGAACTTCGACGACGGCGTCCTCTGGGTGACCCTCGGCCAAACGCCCGACGTCCTGGGCAGCCTGCTCACCGCCTATGCCGCACTGACCGGCGCCCGCCCCGGCTTCTCGGGCGTTGCGGACGCCGCGTATCAACTCGGCGAGAAGCTTGAGGAACGCACCTGTCTGCTGGTCATTGACGACGTGTGGGACCATGAGCACGTGCGCCCGTTTCTGCGGGGCGGGAAATCCTCGGCGCGCCTGTTCACCACCCGCGACGCCGGCATCGGCTCAGCCGCCAGCCCGGTCAACGTCGACGAGATGCGCGAGGCGGAATCTCTCGCGCTGCTCGTCCAGAGCGTCCCGAACCTGGAAGCCGGGCAGGCACGCACCCTCGCCAGCCGTCTGGGCGATTGGCCGCTGGCGCTGGAACTGGCCGCCGCCATGCTGCGCGAGCGCATCCGTCAGGGCGATTCGGCCTCCCATGCAGCCGGGCGCTTGCTCCAGATCATCGAGCGAAAGGGAGTGAAGGCGCTCGAGGATTCCACAGCCGCGCTCCGTCACCGCACCATCTCCAGCGTTCTCGAAGTCAGTCTCGATCTGTTGGATGCCCACGGCCAGCGGCGTCTGGCCGAGCTCTCGATCTTTCCTGAGGACGTTGCGATCCCTCTGGCCGCCGCGGGCGCTGTTTGGGAGCTGGACGAATTCGATGCCGAAGACCTGTCACGCCGCCTCGCGCGGCTCTCGCTCCTGAAGCTCGATCTCGAGCGCGCGATCCTCCTTCTTCACGACGTGATGCGAAACTGGCTGTCCGGGAATCTCGCCGACCAGCCCGCCATTCACAATCGCTTGTTGGCCGCGTGGCCCGACTGGCAGAACCTGCCGGACTTACCGGGCGAGTACGCGTGGCGCTGGTTGCCCTGGCACCTGGCAAAGGCGGAACGCCACCAGGAGATCCGGCGGGTTCTTTGGGACCCGCAGTGGATGCGTGCCAAACTGAAGGCGACGGACACGAACGCCCTCATTGCCGACATCGAGTTCCTCAAGCCTTCCGCTGAAGCTGACCTGTTGCAGGGCGCATTGCGGCTTTCGGCCCACGTACTGGCCGCCGATGCTGAGCAGTTCACATCCCAGATGGTGGGGCGACTCTTGCCGCATCAGGACTCTCCAGCCATCCGACAATTCGTTGCGGAGCTTGCCGCCACGGAGGCGGGGCCGTGGCTTCGGCCGCTGCACCCTGCGCTTCATCCTCCGGGCACAGCGCTCCTCCGCACCCTGGAAGGGCACTCGTCTGATGTCTTTGGCGTGGCGGTGACGCCGGATGGGAAGCGTGCGGTTTCCGCGTCTAGGGATCAAACGCTGAAGGTGTGGGACCTGGAGAGCGGCCGGGAGCTGCGTAGGCTGAAGGGGCACTCTGACGTGGTCCATGGCGTGGCGGTAACGCCGGATGGGAAGCGTGCGGTTTCCGCGTCTCGGGACAGCACTCTGGCGGTGTGGGACCTGGAGAGCGGCCGGGAGCTGCGCACGCTGGAAAGGCACTCTGACGTGGTTCACGGCGTGGCGCTGACGCCGGATGGGAAGCGTGCGGTTTCCGCGTCTGGGGACCAAACGCTGAAGGTGTGGGACCTGGAGAGTGGTCGAGAGCTGCGCACGCTGGAAGGGCACTCTGACGTGGTCTATGGCGTGGCGGTGACGCCGGATGGGAAGCGTGCGGTTTCCGCGTCTGGGGACAACACGCTGAAGGTGTGGGACCTGGAGAGCGGCCGGGAGCTGCGCACGCTGGAAGGGCACTCGAACGGGGTCTATGGCGTGGCGCTGACGCCGGATGGGAAGCGTGCGGTTTCCGCGTCTGGGGACGAAACGCTGAAGGTGTGGGACCTGGAGAACGGCCGGGAGCTGCGCACGCTGGAAGGGCACTCTAACGCGGTGAATGGCGTGGCGGTGACGCCGGATGGGAAGCGTGCGGTTTCCGCGTCCGATGACAAAACGCTGAAGGTGTGGGACCTGGAGACCGGCCGTGAGCTGCGCACGCTGGAAGGGCACTCTCACAGGGTCTCTGGCGTGGCGGTGACGCCGGATGGGAAGCGTGCGGTCTCCGCGTCTTGGGACGACACGCTGGAGGTGTGGGGCCTGGAGACCGGCCGTGAACTGCGCACGCTGGTAGGGCACTCCGATCATGTCTCTGGCGTGGCGGTGACACCGGATGGGGTGCGTGCGGTTTCCGCGTCTAGAGACAAAACGCTGACGGTGTGGGACCTGGAGAGCGGCCGGGAGCTGCGCACGCTGGCAGGGCAC
>JAIQFL010000149.1 GCA_020073365.1 Terriglobia bacterium
GGATGACCAATGCGCTGAGGGAATCGGCGTAAAGAAAGCCGTCCCACAGTGAGATGGCGCCGGCGCGGAGCACTTTAGACGCAACCGCGAGAGCCAGCAGGAACGTGAGGGCGAAGGCGGCGAGGTTCGCTGCTTCCATGACCGCGCGCCTGCGGACGGCGGAGGAGAGGATGCCGGCGGCGAGGGGGACAGCCAGGAGGAAGGTGAGTATCACGGGCGGCCCCGTGGGACAGACGATCGTTCTCTGTCGTCTGTCGGCCGGCTTTTAGCCGGCTCAGGCACCGTGCGGAGTCGCGGCGGGAACAGGGGATACCTCAGCGCTTGCGTCTCGAAGCCGGTGCAAGCCAAGACTGACAGACCACGAAAAACGATGGTCTGTCCCACAGAGTTTGGCCGGCCAGAAAAGGCGATGGTCTGGGCTGCCAGGACGTCAGCCACGTAGCCTCCGCAGGCGGCTCACATCCATGGAGTCGAAGGATCCACGAATGCGATAGACCAGAATGCCCAGCACCATCACCGCCACCAGTACATCGAACAGGACGCCCAGTTCGACCATCAGCGGCATTCCGTAGGTCAGCGAAATGGCAGCCAGAAAGAGGCCGTTTTCCAGGGACAGCAGCGCCAGAATCTGAGTCAGAGCCTTTCGCCGGTTGATCATCATGAAGAAGCCGAT
Source organism: Terriglobia bacterium (assembly GCA_020073365.1). Classification (GTDB taxonomy): domain Bacteria; phylum Acidobacteriota; class Terriglobia; order Bryobacterales; family Bryobacteraceae; genus JAIQFL01. Next base: position 674 of record JAIQFL010000149.1, read on the forward strand.
CAGGAAAAGAGAAATCGCCACGGCGATGGCATTGTGGCCCAGGGTGGCGGCGCCCGGGGCCTCTTCCGGACGATAGAACGGTTCGGCCAGCACGTAGCCCACCAGCGTCAGGCCGCCCGAGATCACCACCGAGAGCGGCCCGTTGAGAATCGGCTCGATTTCCTGGTCAATCCCGATCCTTGCCACCAGCCGTTCCAGCACCATCGGCACCAGGATGCCCTTGGCCAACAACGTCAGAGCCGCGACGACGTAGATGTGCGGCGCGTGATTGAAGTACGCGATGGTATTGGCGATGGCGGCCAACAAAAAGGACTGGGCGGCGAAGATCCGGATGTTGGTCACAATCCATCTCTGCGCCACCATGGCGATCTGCAGCACCAGCACCAGCGCCGCCATGAGGGTGACCATTTTGTCGCCGAATTGCGGATCTTGAATCGTATGCATGGGTCTCAGAACAGGAACGTCGATACCAACGCCAGCGCGGCCAAAGTGAACGCCACGGCGAGCAACTCGGGAACACGGAAGAAACGCATCTTCGCATTGGTCGTTTCGATCAGGACGATGGCGGCGGCCAATCCCAAGAGCTTTAACAGTAGGTACCCCAGGCCGGCCGCGGCGCCCTTGAAAGACCATTCGAGATCGAGCCCGACCGGCAGGAAGGCGTTGATCAACAGGGTCATGAGCAACAGTTGTTTGACGGACGCGCCCCACTCGATGAGGGCCAGGTACGGCCCGGAATACTCCAGAATCATAGCCTCGTGGATCATGGTCAGCTCCAGGTGCGTGGCGGGATTGTCCACGGGGATTCTGCCGGTTTCGGCGATCAGCACCAGGAACAGCGCGGCGAAGGCCAGCATCTGCGCGGGGGCGAGGAAGTGCCAATAGTCCCCGATGGCCATCCGGGCCACCTCCGACAGGCTGGTGGAATTGGCGCCGATCGCCACCGTGAAGATGGCCAGCATCATGGCGGGCTCCGCCAGGGCCGCGATCGTCATTTCCCGGCTGCTCCCCAGGCCGCCGAACGAACTGCCGGTATCCAGTCCGCCGAGCGCCAGGAAGAAGCGGCCCAGTCCCAACAGGTACACGACGGCGAGAACGCCGCCGAACAGGCCGAGCGGGGCCTCGGCGGAGACCATGGGGATCATCAGGCCCGCGATCAGCGTGGTAGTGAACAGCACGAAGGGGGTGGCGGTGAAGATCCACGAAGCTGTATCGGGAATGACCATTCCCTTGCGGAAGAGCTTGTAGAGGTCGTGGTACGGCTGTAAAATTCCCGGCCCGCGGCGAATCTGGAGCCTGGCCTTGAGCGCTTTGATGGCGCCGCTGAGCAACGGGGCGATGGCCAGGAGCAGCAGTAACTGGACTGAGGCGGCGAGACCCTTGGCAAGGAGCGATGCCATCATCGGCGCACCCCCCAAAGCAGGAGAAGGATCAGCGTGACGAAGATGTACGCGAGGTAGGCATGGACGCTTCCCGCCTGGATGGCGCGCATCCGGCGGGAGACGCCGAAGATCCAGTCCTTCAGCGGACCGTAGACGTGCTTCTCGAAAGTGGGCTCGATGCCGCTCTCGAATCGTATCGCGCTGGGGTAGTAAGGCGAGACCTCGTATTCCGGACGGATCTCGCGGCGCGGGCGGTAGAAGGCGGCGAAGATCAATCGCAAGGGCTTGGAGAACGCGGTAGCGGTGTACTGATTGTCGGAGGTGAGACCGGGAAGACCGCAGTCCCACGTGGGACCGATGGTGCTTGGCCTCGGGCGCCGCCAGGCGATCAGAAACGCGGTGATTCCCGCCAGCGCCAGGAACACCAGCGCGATACCGGCGGTAGAGACGGTGCCGCTCCGCGCAGTGCCCGCCTGCAACGCGATACCGTGGGCCACGAGGGTAGGACTGACGCGCACGCCGAGGGCCTGCGCGGTGATGGGATCGAAGACCGGCAGAATCCAGGTGGCGCCCAGTCCCAGGACGAAACAGGCGGCGGCCAGCAATCCCATGCCGAACCGCATGGAGAGCGCGACTTCCTTGGCTGCAGCGGCTTGCGCGCTTCGGGGGAGCGCCAGGAAGGGGATGCCGAAGGCTTTCACGAAACAGGCGGCGGCGAGTGCGGCGGTCAGGGCCAGCAGCGAACCGGCGATCGGGAACATCAGGCGGGTGAGGCTCTGGGTGGTGCCGAAGCCCGCCAGCAACGCCTGGTAGGTGAGCCACTCGCTCACGAAGCCGTTCAATGGGGGCAGTCCCGAGATGGCCACGGCGCCGATCAGGAAGAAGAACGCGGTCGACGGCATGCGGCGGATCAGGCCACCCATCTCCTCCATGTTGCGCGTGCCGGTGGTTTGGACCACCGATCCGGCGGCCAGAAAGAGAAGTCCCTTGAAGGTGGCATGGTTCATGGTGTGGTAGAGGGCGGCGGCCAGCGCGATAGCGGCCAGGTTGGGATGCGCCAACGTCCGGAACAGGAGCGCGGCCCCGAAGCCCATGACGATGATGCCGATGTTCTCGATGCTGTGGTAGGCCAGCAGCCGTTTCAGATCGTGCTCCTGCAAAGCGTACAGAACGCCGACCAGCCCGGTGACTACGCCCACGGCCAGAACCATCGTTCCGGTCCACAGCGGCGGCGGTCCGTAGAAGTCGAAGAAGACGCGGGCCATGCCGTAGATGCCGCTCTTGATGACGATTCCGGACATCAGGGCGGACACGTTGCTGGGAGCCACCGGGTGGGCCTCGGGCAGCCAGATGTGCAGCGGTACGATGCCGGCCTTCACACCGAAGCCGAGGAAGAAGAGCAGAAAGACCGCGCCCTGTTCGAAGGGCGGAAGCTGGGACGCCACGTGGTGCAGATCTGCGAATTCGAGGCTGCCGCCGAAGGCCGCCAGCAGCAGGAACGCGGCGAGCAGCAATCCGGTGCCCGCGTGGGACATGATCAGGAAGACGACACCGGCGCTGCGGGCTTCCGGCTTTTCGTGCTCAAAGGCCACCAGGCAGAATGCCGCGATGGCCATCAGTTCCCAGGCCACCAGGAAGAAGAACGCGTTGGCGGCAGCGAAAACCAGCGTCAGGCTGATGAGCAGAAGATTGTAGAAGAAGCCGAGCGCTCCAATGTTGCGCGTGCGCTCCATGGGGCGCAGGTAATCGAGGGAGAACAACGATACGGCGAACGCGAGGATGGCGAGCGTGACAATGAACCAGCACGAAAGCGGGTCAAGCCGGACAGAGAAGCGGAACAGCGGGGTGGCTAACGGCAAGGCCCAGGTGATGCCCGCGCCCCGGGCGATACCCAGGCCGCCGGCAACCGCCTCGATCAGGCTCCCCGCCATGGCCAACCGGAAGGCCGCGACGCGGGCGGATGCGGGTCGCCGCCAGGTTACGAGTCCGGCAGCGGCGCCTGCCAGCCAGACGAGCAATCCGGCGGCGAAGAACGCGTCGGGCGCGGCCATCAATCGTGCACCTCTCGACGCATTTGGCCCAGCGTGTGTATGGCCTCTTGCAGATTCGTCCGGCAGTAGCGGCGCATGATCTCGAGCACCTCCACCAGCATCTTGTTGCGCAACGAGTAGAAAACCTGGTTGCCCTCTTTCCGGTTCAGCACGATTTGCCGGGAACGCAGAATGGCCAGGTGCTGGGAGAGGTTGGCCTGTTCGATGCCAAGGCGCTCCTGCATGGCGCCGGCGGAAAGCTCTCCCTCGCGCAGAATCTCGACGATGGCGATGCGGGTGGGATGGGCCAGCGCCTGGAAGACGCTGGCTTTGTAGGCCCGCAACTGGCTCGACATTGCATTAGAATATTCGATTTGGCGAATTTATGCAAGCAGGCTTCGGTGGATTGGAAGCTGTTTTTGACGAGAGCTCTCCACATGTGGCAAACTGCCACATAGGAGATACCGAATGAGGACTCCCCCACGCGAAAGCTCCTCACACGCCCGCATCAACTGTCGCGTCAGTGCGTCCATCAAGAGGCGCGCGGAGGAAGCGGCGGAGATTCTCGGCCAGTCGATCACAACGTTTACGGAGACTGCGCTAGCCGAAAAGGCCGGGGATGTCCTCTCCCATTTCGGCGCCATCCGTCTCTCCGAGCGCGACTTCCAGCATTTCGTCAAGACTATTAACAACCCGACGCCCCCGACGGCGAAACTGCGCAAAGCGGCAGCCTTATACAAACGGCTTCGCGCTCAAGACCCTGAATCGAACTGGTGATCGATGCCCGTCGTCGAGCTCCTCCAGGGGTATCACGATCGGCAGACGTTTAGTTGCGGCAACGCAACGCTGGACGAATTCCTGCGGCGGCAGGCCCGGCAGAACGCGGATCGCAACCTCGGAGTGACTCACGTCGTGGTTGCTTCCGCGGGAGATTCACGAGTGCTCGGTTACTACACTCTGGTGACCCGGACGGTCGAGACTGCGATCATTCCTTCGAAAGGACTGCCCCAAGGTCCCATCGGTGTCGTTCTTTTAGGGCGGCTTGCCGTGGACCGAAGCTGCCAACACCAGGGCATCGGCAGGCTCATGCTGATGCGAGCGCTGCGTCAGACAGAGGAAGCCGCCCGGGTTATGGGGATCTATGCGCTCGTGCTCGATGCCATCGACGACAGCGCTCGCAAGTGGTATCTGGGGCTTGGATGGGGCTTCCAGACACTCGTTGACGATTCCCGTCATCTCTTCCTGCCAGCCGCGGTAATTCGGAAACTCGGTCTCTCATAAAGCGACCTGGGGCATGGGCTTGACTGCGGGTGGAGGGCCGGTGGCTAGTTCACACACCGATCACCCTAGATTTCGCGTGCGCCCCAGAAGTTGCGGACGACATTCCATGGCAGGATCTGGGGGCGCTCGAACCTCCGCCTGACGCTCTCGACAGATTCCCCGCGAATTTCTATTTCGTCGAGGCGCTCGGGACGCAGCCCGGCCTTGTTGGCCCACGCGAACGTGGGGATCTCCGGCGGGTTGAATCCCATGAGACTCGCCGCCACCATGTCGGTGGCCAGCGGGTTGGCGCCGGCGACGATCGTTTCCATGGGCACCAGGGTCCCATCCATGGGCCCGTTGCCTTGCATAGCGGTCGATCCGTCGACCACCACCAGACCGAGCTTGTTCGCGCGCACCATATCCACAATCGCCGCCGCCGTGCCGGATGGTTCCACCTTGGCCGTGGCGTCGTGCATGCGGCCGCGAACGGCCTGATAGACCACGCCGGGGTACAGGCCGATCAGATTCTTCATTCCGAGCGTGACCCCGGCCAGCGAATGCGTCTTCATCACGGGGACGGAGCACAGCAGGTCGGTCTCAGCCAGTGAGCGGTGGATCGTCAGCGTGTCGAACACGAAAGCGCCGGGCACCTTCACATCCACCATTTCTCCCGTGTGAAGGTTGAGCAAGGGCAGCCGCAGCGACTTGGCGAGCTCGGTGTACCCAAGCTGGTCAAAAACATACTGTTGCAATCCGTTCAGCAGGTCCTTTTTGGTCGTGCGGAAGACCTCGGTTCCCTGAACGTTGAACGGCGCCGCCGCGGCCGAGCCTTCGCCGATCGACAGATCCTTGTTGACCGCCTTCATCAGCCGTGCCAGAGTGCGAATCACCGCAGGCTTGGTGGTGGCATTCGGCTGCGGCGACACCAGGTTGGGCTTGAGCAGGACGCGCTCCTTGCCACGCGTGATGGCGCGCATGCCGCCCAACAACTCGATGGCGTGCTCGACGGCCGAGTCGATGTTGCCATTCCGAATCTTGACGATACTGACGACCGGCCTGGCAGTTAGGGGCGGCGCTGCACACAGGCGGGATGTGATGGCTCCTGCGGCAACCGCCAGAAGATCCCGGCGGGTGGGATGTGTGCGTTGCATTTCCAGTTCACCGATAACCGAGTACGCACGGCAGGTCCAGGAAATTTCAGATAAAAGGGCCTGCAATAAAGATTGGCCCGGTGGGACAGACGATCGTCTTTCGTCGTCTGTCAGCCGGCCTTTAGCCGGCAACGCCGGTCGTGTGACGCCCCCTACGAACAGGCGCCGGCGGGCGAGCTTCGCTCGGCCCGCCTAGCCGGCTAAGGACAGGCGAAACCGCCTGTCCCACCGGCGCGCAAACCTAACGCATGCGCCAATTAGAATGTCACCTTGGCGCCGAGCTGGAGCTGGCGCGGGGTGCTGCTGATGTTCGTGATCAGGCCGGCGTTGGATTGGCCGATGGTGGTCGCCGGGGTTCCCAGAATCTGGAAATTCAGGACGTTGAAGGCTTCGAACCGAAGCTGCACGGAGATCCGCTCTTTGATCGGCACGGTCTTCACGAGCGAGAAATCCAGGTTGTAGGTCGGTTCCAGGCGAAGCACATCCTTACCGAAGTTTCCGAAGGAAGCCGACGGCACGGCAAATGCGGCCGGGTTGTAGAAACATGTGATGGTGCCGGTGGGCACGGTGGCCCCGTTGATGGTGCAGGCGGCGTGCGGGTCGCCGACCAGGTTCGGGCGGGAGTAACCGCTCACGCTGCCATTGCTGCCCGAGATGTTGGCCACATCGCCGCCCACCGCGAGATTCAACGGCGCGCCCTTGCGCGCCAGGAAGACGTAGTTGGCTTCCCAGTTGCCCAACACCCAGGACAACGCGCCTTTATTCAGCCAGCGCTGGTGGCGGCCGAAGGGGAGATCGTAGACCGTGCTCCAGGTGAGAAGTTGCGGGACATCGTACCCGGAGAGCCCGTAGTTGGCATTCGGTGTGAAGTAGTTCTGGACCACGGAACCGCCGGTGCCCGCGCCGTTTTCCACGTTAAAGTAGCCGCTAGAGGTGTCGAGCGATTTCGACCACGTGTAGGAGAGCAGCGTCAGCAGACCCTGCGACCAGCGCTTCTGGAAGCGGGCCTCGAGCGCGTTGTAGTTGGACCAGCCGGTGCTCTGGGAATAGGTCCAATTGGTCGCCGCAATCGGGAATGCCTTCAGTTGATCGACCGCGGATGGCGCCGTTCCATTAGGCGAAGCGGTGCGCGCGGCGTTGGCCTTGCCGGAGTAGTCGAGGCGGCTGTTGTGGCTGCCGACGTAGGCTACGGAGAGCACCATGTTGCTGGTCAACTGGCGCTGGATTTCGACGTTCCACTGTTGGGAACGCGGGTTCTTATAGTCCGGGGCGTTGGCGAAACCGCCGCCGGCCGAAGTCCAGGGGCTCGCGGCCACCACCGGGTTGGGGAAGTTGCCCACCAGGGAGGTGATCAGAGTGAGCGGATTGCCGGTGGCACCGGGCCAGATATTGCTGGTGACCAGATTGGCGTTCTGAGTGCCAATGCCGGTAGTCCATGGCCATGTGGGACCTTCCACGGTGTTCTGCGCGTACTGGCTGCGGGCCGAGACGGTGTCGTAATAGAGGCCATAGCCGGCGCGCAGGATGGTGTTGCGGGCGAAATCCCAGGCAATGCCCACGCGCGGAGCAATGTTGTCGTGGATAGCGGGCGGCGCCACGCTCTGCTGGCCGGTCAGTACAATGTGGTCGTTGGACGGCACGGCGGAAAGGCCGCCCGGAATGCACGGGTCCACAAAAGGCGTCGTGCAAGCGCCCACGGAGGATGCGCCGATCAGCCACTTCTGGCCGAAGAGATCGAGGCCGTTCGAAAGGCGGCCGTTCAGCGGCGTGAGCTTGTCCATGTAGTCGTAGCGCAAGCCCCAATTGAGGGTGAAGTGTGGCTTGACGCGCCACTCATCCTGCAGGTATCCCGACCAGACGTTGAACTTAAAATAGACCCCGGCGTACTGCGGCAGTTGGCCCGTATAGGTGTTGGGAATGCCGAGCAAGGCGGAAGCCAGCGAATTGCCCGTTCCGGCGGCGCCCACCCGGCTGGTCTGCGTGTCGGCGAACGTGTACTGCTGGAACAGGTTGTTCTGGAAGCGGTTCACGTAGATATACTGCATGCCGGCCTTGATGCTGTGGTTGCCCTTGATCCAGATGAGGCCGCCATCAAAATTGGCGCCCGGATTGCCGCGCGGCGAGAGGCCCCGCTGGCCAATATCGTTGGTGAAATATGGACCCGCGAGGGTGAGAACCATGCCGCCGTACTGATCGACGTTCTTGAAGCCGGCGGCGGTGGCGGGAGCGGTGCCCGCCGAGGATTGCGCCTGGTTGAAGACGTAAGGCTTCAGGACGGCGCCGGCGCGGAAATCGAGTAACAGGTTGGGCCGGAAGATGTGGTTCCAGCCGCCACCGAAATTGTAGGCGTGATAGTTGGAGGGCGTGGTCTCGTTGGTGCCCTGCACTGGTGCGATGTCTTCGACCCACATCTGGGAGAGCCGGAGGAAGACGTTGTCGGCATCGCGGAACTTCTGGTCGAGACGGATCTGCCAGCTATTGGAGTGGTCCTGCTGAGCCCGGCCCTCGACGAAATCGAAGCTGCCGCCCACAGGGATATTGGGCTGCTGGATGTAGCCCTTCAGGTACGATTGCACCGAGGGCAGGATCGAGGTCTGGGGAATGTTCTGGTTCGGGAACGGCTGGCGGGTGCAGGTAGAACCGGTGCAGACCGTGGAGGCCGGGTCATAGATCAGTTGCTTGTAGAAGGAATGAGAGAAGTCGCCCGAGAGCTCGTCGGGCGTGGGGATCAGGGTCTGCGTGAGCGGCGGCTTGCTGTACCGCCAGCCTTCATAGGCGGCGTAGAAGAAGGTCTTGTTCTTGACGATGGGCCCGCCGCCGGCAGCGCCGAACTCGTTTTGGTGATAGGCCACCGGAGGGGCCGGAGTGGTGGAGAGCGATCCGGGTCCGCAGCGCGCCGTGTTGCAGAAATCGGTGAACGGGTTGCGGGCGTCGAAGGCGTTATTGCGGACAAACTCCCAGGCGGAGCCGTGGAAACTGTTGGTGCCGGACTTGGAAACCAGGTTCACCACGCCACCCATGACGCCGCCGAACTCGGTCTTCTCGGTGTGGGACTGGACCTTGAATTCATCCACGGCATCGATGATGGGCAGCACACCGTAGACAGAGCCCCGGAAGTCGGTGTTGATGATGCCGTCGTAGTAATAGAGCACGGAGCGGTTCTGCTGGCCGTGAAGGGACGGCTTGAAGAAGCTGGTGCCGGGGATCCCGGTGAGGCCGGCATCCTGGAAGCCGATGCCCGAGCCCTGCGCGGTGGAGACCGGGTTGGCGCCCGGGGTGAGGATCATCAACTGGGTAAAGTTGCGGCCGTTGAGGGGCAGGTCTACGACGGCCTGCTCGGTGATGACGGTGCCCAGATCGCTGGTGGACGATTGCAGCAGCGGGGCTTCGGCCGTGACCACCACGGATTCGGTGAGTGCGCCGACGTCGAGCGCGATATTCTGTGAGATATTCTGATTGACCGCCAGGTCGAAAGCGGGCACGCGGGCGGTCTTGAAACCAGTCATCTCCACGCTGAGGGTGTAGCTGCCGGGCTTCACATTAATGAACAGGAAGTACCCGTTCTGGTTGGTTTTCACCAGGTCGACGATCTGCGTGTCCTGGTTGGTGAGCTTGGCGGTGGCGCCTGCGACGAAGCCGCCGGATTTGTCTGTTATGGTGCCGCTGACTTCGCCGGTCGCGGTCTGGGCGAGGGCGAGCGAGGCGGAAAAAAGGAGCAGTAGGACGGCGCGCCAGGGCGCCCCTTGAAGAATCTTCATGGCATCTGACCTCCTAAGACCCGAAGCGTCGTAAGCACACTGCGCAATTGAGGCTAATCGACGTTAGCGATAACGAGATTAGATCCCATGATGGAATAAGGCACGATGGGTGTCAAGGGAATTTGAGAGAAAATTCCATTCTATGCGGCGAGGTAGACCGCATTGTGAAACAGCTGGGGAGGATGAGGCGCGGAGCAACCGGACCCCTCGGGCGTGCGACAGCATTGCCGCCGCGGGGTAGGGCGGGGATCGGTAGAGGAAGTTGCCCCAGTAAGACCCAGGCCGGCTGACGGATGACGCATCGCGAGGGACTTGGACGTTATTAGGCTGTATCGTAAGTTCATTTGTTTCTGTTGGTTGGGAATGGGAATCGAGACTCTGTGACGCACCGGGCGCGGTCTTTGGAGAAGATGCGTCACAACCTTCCTGGCGGAGATCGATGATTCGCCCGCCTCCTGGTAGGCGGTGGAATTTCAATTGGGTGGCGTTGCCAGCGAGGCTCAGATTGCAGGATCTGAGGTGCTCGAAAGGCCCCTGGGGGTGCGGCAGGGGAGTGGATTGAGGCGGCCGAAGGCCTGGCCGCCTAAGGATCGGCCATAGAGGATATGCTCTTGAGATCTCATGCGGAGTGTGAACGTGGCAAGTATGATGCAATTATCCTGGACATCTCTGATTCGGTTGCATCTAACATTCCATCATCATTCTGAATAACGTGGTCATAGTAAGGTTTGTAGAACCTGGCCACCGCTGCATTATCGAGACGTTCTTGTATCTGCTCCGGGCTGTTGAAGCCGCGGTCCATTAAACGCCTCCGTAAAGTGTCTAGAGGAGCATCAACCAGGATTGTGATTGCAGCAGGGCACACAGCCTTGATATGCCGGATGTTACCCCAGTTGGCAATGCCAATAACGTTCTCCTTTCGTGCCATTGCCTCAATGGTCTCTAGCCACGGTAGGCCGTAACTCATCCCGAACTGAAAATCACGGTACTCGATAAAGCCACCGCCGGAGGCAAGGGCCCTAAACTCTTCCGGCGAGACAAATATGTATTCACTCTCTGTAGCGGCGTTGTCACGCCTCGGCCGGGTTGAGTAGCGAGGGACAAGATGCAGGCCGAGTTCGGAGCGACGCGATAGAGAATGTACAAGAGTCGTCTTGCCTGATGCGCTAGGTCCGTCAATGATGAAGACCTGCCCAGGGCTCTCCAGTTGAGAAATACGTGCTTGATGCCTTAGCGCGGCCGCATACATTATGGCGATGTCAGCGTATGACCAGGGGACAACATCTGCGGGAGTAATACCAAATTCCCGTTTGAGGCGTGCAGCCAACTGAAATGCTCGCTCCTGCGATTGGACCTTCTCAACCGGCACTTCGATTTCCAGGAACTCGCCGATGCCGCGAACAGAATCCAAATTGATGAGGCAGCCTTCCCACTCATATGTGTCACGATTCTTCACCACCGTCGTTCGCGCGCCGAAGAGGGAGGAGAAAAGGTCAGCCAGACGGGCGCTATCGCCGCCGATCGGGAAGAGGTCGAACGACGCTTCTCTCTCACTGGGCTGGTCGGCACGATTGTAGTAAATCAAATATGCCGAGGAGCCATGCTGGCGAAGCTTGAGACGGCCTTGAGGCACTGCAAAATAGGTGTCGGTCTGCAGTTGCGAACGGATCAGCGATCCGCCAAGGGAAGTACATACAGCGTGCGCCGCGGCTAGACTCGAGCAGTGTGCCTTCAATTCAATATTCGTTGGCATATGTTGAAACGCTTTGGCTTAGCCGCCGGGGGAGGACATGTCGCACAAGGGACACCCGAGCAAGTCAGGGTGTGCTGTCAGACGGGGAGCTCGTCCCTGGCGGCGGGCCAGTGTCGAAATGTATCTGCTGATGCTGATGAACGAAGTCTATCACGAAATCTGACCAGAAATCGATTGCCCGCCATTCCAGATCTCGCGTTGGCCGAAGCGGAATGCAGCCTCCAGTGCGGCCAGGCAGAAGCTGGTCTCCATGGTATTGGAGAGCTCCCAACTCAGCACGAAGTGGCTTGGTGGGGACGCTCGATCGAGATCCCTCGCAGCAGGTAGGGGTAGATCTCGTGGCTCGGTGCCGGGCGGCTCAAATCCGATTTCGGATAGAGGGCTTCGATTCCCATAATATCCATGAGCCGCTGGATGCGCTTGCGGTTCACGCCCAGCGTGACCGCCAAGTGCCTTGATGGCCTCCACGGCGACTTTGGCCTTCAGGCTGGGTGGGTGACTCTTTCGTGCTCGGGCATTGACTCTCCTTATTTCTCAATGCCGCCCACCATCTAAGAAAGGGCCTTTTTTCTATCCAAATTTCGGGGTCCATTACAGCACTTTTTCCCGGTCCCCTGCACCTTGGCATGGCAAACAGGGAGTTCTGCAAGATGGCTCCACCGAAAGCACCAGTCAGAGCCCCTGGAGTTGAAAATGTGCTTGAATACGACAGTATAGGTTTGAAACTTCCCAGATTTGGTGAACCTGCGAGGAGAGATCATGAGGCTTCTTCGAGTCGTCGTTTTGTCCGCAATCGCGCTCTCAACAAGCGTCTTGACGTCGTGCGGGCAGGCATTACCACAATCGGGTAATCAGCGGAGGCATCTTCGCGTCGCGCTCTATCCGTTCATTCCAGAGTTCACTTATGCAGCGGAAACGGTTAAGCGCCTTTTTGAAGCCGAAAACCCGAAGATCGAACTCACGATTCTGGACCTCAGTGGTAACTACTACGCCCCCCCAAAAGACGGTGCACCTCCCGATCCAACATACATCGGAGGCGTCGCTACCGACGTCTACGAATTGGACTCGGTGTTTCTTGCCGACTTCGTGAAAGGCAACAGGATTCAACCCCTCCCGGACAATGTTCTCCTGTCATCGGATCAACTGCTGAAGAACGCGTACGCTGGCTCGATGTTGAACGGCAAACGATATGGCTCCGCCCATTGGGTTTGCGGGAATTTCCTGTTTTACAGCAAAGACAACGTGCCCTCAGGCCCAATCAACACGCTGAAAGATCTCGAGGCATTCGTCGGATCAGATCCCCAGTTTAAGCTCTTGCTGGATATGCGGGGAAGATTGACGCTGGGTGAATTCTACCTCGGCGCGGCTTACGCCAAATACAGGGACTGGGCCACTGCCCAAAAGCATATCGATCCAGCCGACGAAAGTCTCGAAGCGGATTTGGTCCGCGTTCTCAAGATGTGCCCCGTGGGGAGCTGTCGTGATCAAATCTTTCATGAGCTGACCGGCATCTACGGGCGAGAGTTCGCGTTGAAACGCTCGAAGGCATTGATAGGCTATTCGGAGCTACTTCACTCGGTGCTCACTGAAGGCTTCCCGGATGGAGATCTCCGCGTCTCCGCCTTACCGCTCGACGACGGTGGGGCTGTCCCCATCTCCTGGGTGGATTCGTTTGCGATCGGCTCCGCCTGTAGCGGCGACTGCTATCAGGACGCTTCCCTTTTCATCCGATTCATGCAGCGGGACGACATCTACCTGAAGCTCGTTCTCCCTGGTAAACCGTCATTCCTCACCAGTCCAACGGGGCCGTCTCCTGTACCGGCGTATCTTCTGCCCGCCAAAGCAAGCCTGTACTCCAATACGAGCCTTACTTCAGTTGCGCACTTATATCCGGATCTCAAGAAGATCATCGAAGGGGCCGCCGTTCCGACGGATGTTGACCTCAACAAGAGGTTGCGAACCGTCAGTTCGGCCGTCGATACCGCCCTGAGCAACGCCGTTCGGAATTGAGCGGCGTGCTGATGCCGACGTTCCCGGCGACAAATCTTCCCAACTCGGTGTCCGTCGCCTGGATACACGGCGACGAACCCGAACCCGACCGGGCCTGGAGCGTAGCTACGCCATTCGGATCGAGCCTGAAGCGTGCGTCAACATGCTGTGGAAAAAACTTGTTGAAAAAAGCATTGACAGACAGGATGAAGCGGTGAAATAGTTAATCAGGACAACCGTTGACCGGGGTAATTCCATCACCCGGAACCCTCGGTGGGTCGGCACTACGGGATCTATGGGACCTGACAGGAGCGAAAGCTCATGGCGCAGCCCGCCACTGCTTGGGGGGAGGTTCCCTTTTCGCCCACCTCCGAACCGCCTCCTCCAATGCCTGTTCCGATGCAACCGCGGCACGGCCGGATGTCCTCTAGCGCTGGCCATGGACCTCACTCCTGCGCATGTCGCACATTACCTGCTGTTGGGCGACTGGGAAGTTGCTCTCCAGTCGCAGTCGATCTGGGCGTGCGTGCATGGCGAGACCCTGCACCGCGCGCTGCCCGCAGCCAGTGGACAATTCAGAACTGTTCCACTTCGCGCGCGCGATGGCATGGTGCGGCGGCCGGCTGGTCTCGGTTCGGGCGATGACCACCTATTTCATTTCTGCTTGGTTGAGGGATCAATATGCGAACTGTAGCACTAGCGATTGGATTGTTGGGCGCGGCACTTGGTATCGCGTCCGCTCAAACTGGTGGTCAAATCACCGGTGAAGTCAGAGATCCGAGCGGCGCGTTAGTTCCAAACGCGTCTGTTACGGTCACCAATATTGCGACCAACGTGGCGCGGTCGACGCAAACCAATACCGCGGGACTCTACAGTTTCCCCGATCTGCCACCCGGAATGTACTACGTCAAGGTCGTGGTGCCGGGCTTCGACACCATCGTGAAGACGAACATCGAGCTCCAGGTGCAGCAGACCGCCCGCGTCGATTTCACCCTGGCCGTGGGACAAGCCACCCAGACGATCGAGGTCTCTGCCAACGCGGCGTTGCTGAGCACTGAAAACGCGACGGTCGGCACCGTGATCGAGGAACGGCGAATTATGGATCTGCCGTTGAACGGGCGCAGTTTCTTCAGCCTGGTCGCACTGAGCCCCAACGTGACCTACGGATTCGTTCCTGCCGCCCAGGCGAGCGGCCGCCTGGGCGGCTCGCGTGGCAATCTCACCATCGCCATGACGGGTGCGCGCGCGACGTGGTCCAACTACACCCTGGATGGCATCACCAACACCGACATCGACTTCAACACTTACATCCTTCAGCCGTCGGTCGACGCGCTTCAGGAGTTCAAAGTCCAGTCAGGGATTTACCCGGCGGAATTCGGCCGGGCAGCCGGACAGGTCAACGTTTCCACCAAGCCCGGCACCAATGAATTCCACGGTACCCTGTCCGAATTCCTGCGCAACAACAAGGTCGATGCCAGGGCTTACGACTTCTCCTCGGCCAGCCGCAGCGCCACGAACCCCTCACCGGCGAGTGCGCCCTACCGCCAGAATCAGTACGGCTTCACGGTGGGTGGGCCGGTTTGGATTCCGAAGGTGTTCAACGGAAAAAACCGGCTGTTCTTTATGTCGAACTACGAGGGATACAACTCCCGCCTGACCGTCCCCCAGTTAGCCACCGTGCTGACGCCGGCAATGCGAACCGGCGACTTTTCCTCCATCATCTCCGCCGGGTATGTTCTGGCGGACCCGAACTCGCGCAGCGGGACCTACCCCAACATCACCCAGTCGATGTTCGCCAACAATCAGATTCCCGCCAGCCGTCTCAGCAAGGGCTCCGTTACTCTTCTCAAGTGGATGCCGGCGCCGAACCAGCCCGCCGCATCCGGGCTGCCTTTCCGAAACTATCAGTACGCGCAGAAGACGCCGGTCGACAAGTACACCATCACCGAGCGCATCGATTTCAGCGAAAGCTCGAAGTCGCAGTGGTTCGGCCGCTACAGCTTGAACGACGAATCCACCCTTGCCGTCCTCCCTACGATGGGGCTCAACGACGGGAATACTCTCTACACCAAGGCCAGCCAGTGGGTGCTCTCGAACGTCCGCACCATTTCACCCACCAAAGTGAACGAAGCCCGGTTCGGCTATAACTCGCTGTTCAACAATATCACCCAGCAGTTGGCGGGCATAGAGGACGTGGATGCGGAGTTGGGCATACCGGTGAAGGTCACGGATACGAATTCCTGGGGCATACCCAACATCCCCCTGGCCCAGAACCTGACCAGCTTCGGCAACCCGACCAGCAGCCCGTTCCAGATCAGCGACAAGTATTACCAGTGGACGGACAACTTCTCCTGGGTCATCGGGAAGCATTCGCTGCGCTTTGGCGGGGAGTTCCGGTACAATCAGTTTCCGCAGCTCGGAAATGAATTCCCCCGCGGCCAGTTCTACTACAGCAGCCAGTTCACCAACACCATCACGCCGACGGGCCCCACGACCGCCACGCAGAGCGGTGGCTACACGGGCGCGGACTTCATGCTGGGCGATACCTACAATGCCATTATCGCCGTCGCGCTGGCTTCAGCCGATTTCGCCAACCACGAATGGTCGACCTATATCAACGACACCTGGCGGTTGAGCCCGCACCTGACCCTTAGCCTGGGCTTTCGGTGGGAGGTCATGCAACCCTTGCTGGACAAATCCGGCAACGAAGTCAACGTGCAACTCAACGAACCGCTTCCCAACGTCGCGAACGTGCAAGATCAGAGCAAGCATCCGGTTTACGTGCGCACGGGGAGCGGGAATTTCTACGACGGCGTCAACTTCCGATACGCACCCTATTGGTCCAGTGTCAGCGGAGGAATTGCCGGATCTCCTCCTCTGCAAACTGTCAGGGACGGGCGGATGGGCGACCGCCTGATCAACACCAATTACGGGAACTTCGCGCCACGCATCGGGATCGCCTATGGCCCCTCGGAAAAATGGTCGATCCGCGCCGGATTCGGCATCTTCTACTCGGAGGAGAGCAAGAATTCCATCTTCGATTTCAATCGCGGACTGGGTGGCCGGACGGGGGCGCTGACGAGTACCACCTACGCGGCGCCGACGTTTAGCTACGATAACTTCATCAACACCGCCTCGCTTCCGGTGACCTTACCCATCGGCCTCACCTGGGGTGGCAACCAACACCTGCCGAACAGCAGCAGCATGCAGTACATTTTGAACGTCCAGCACTCGCTCGGCAGTGCGACGACCCTGGAGGTGGGTTACGTCGGCTCCGAGAGCCGCCACTTGTATTACCTTTCGGATCAGAATCAGGGGATTCTCAGCGCATCCTTACCGACGGTTCAACGCTTGCCCTATCCGGAATGGGGGGCTTCGGGAATCCAGTGGCTGAATGCCGACGCCAACGGGAGTTACAATGCCCTCGCCGCCAAGGTAAGCCAGCGTTTCGGCACGAACCTGAACACCTTGCTTGCCTACACCTGGTCAAAATCCCTCGACGACACCAGCGCCATCCGCGGCACAGTGGGGAGCGACTTCTCACCCCAGGATGCGCGCTGCCCCCTTTCTTGCGAAAAGGCCCCCTCGGATTTCAACGTCCCGCAGCGTTTCGTCGCTTCCATCCTCTACACGCTTCCATTCGGTAAAGGCCAGAAGTTTCTCGACCGTGGAGGGGTCGTAAACCAAATCGTGGGCGGCTGGCAGCTCAGCACCATCACCACGCTGCAAAGCGGTGGCGTGGTCAACACTTCCTCGTGGGATTCCGGGGGCACCAATTTCATTTCGAACGCCACGCGGCTCAATTGCGTTACCGGCGTGGACCCGGTTCTGCCCAACCACAACCAGAACGGCTGGTATAACCCGGCGGCATTCTCCAACCCCGTCTCCGGCACGTTTGGGAACTGTGGGCGCAACACCCTGCGGGGGCCATGGCTGGGGAATGAAGATATTTCGGTAATCAAGTATTTCCCGATCTCCGAAAGAAGGAACCTGGAGTTCCGCATGGAGATGTTCAACGCACCCAACCATGTGGAATTGAACGTTGGGGGCCAGTTAAGCTGGAATAACGGCTCGAGCGCAGCGCCCAATGCGACCTTCGGCAGAATTACCTCAACTGCGAACCCCATGCGCCAGATCCAGTTCGCGCTCAAGTTGAACTTCTGACCGTTCCGAATACCCGTGCGGGATGCGGCCCTTCGGTCACATCCCGCACGATCTTATACAAGTAATGGCGTATCTCTAGAAAAGGAGCAGAAGTGATAAATAAACTGGATACTGCCCAGGCCACCCGGCGAGGGTTCCTGGGTGCGACCGCCTTGACGGCCGCACAATACAAACGCGTTCTCGGCGCCAATGACCGTATCGGCATCGGGTTCATCGGGTTCGGGCTGATCGGCAAACAGCACGTCACCGATTTCAAGAAGTTCGACGATGTCGATATCGTGGGTCTCTCGGACGTCTACAAGCCGCGCGTGGAGGAAGGTCTCAGGTACATCGGAAATCCGACTACGAAAGGGTACGGCGATTTCCGCAGGATGTACGAGAACAAAGACATTCAAGGGGTGGTTGTGGCCACGCCGGACCACTGGCACGCGTTGCTCACCATCATGGCCTGCGGGGCGGGCAAGGACGTGTATGTCGAAAAGCCGATGACTGTGTTCATCGACGAAGGCAAGTGGATGATCCAGGCGGCTCGCAAATACAACCGCATCGTGGTAGTGGGTACGCAGCGGCGCCACGGCCAGGGTGTCGCGGCGGCCAAAAAAGTCATCGAAAGCGGCCAGCTTGGGAAGATCCATTCCATCCGGATCGCCTCCTTCCGCAATATCTATCCCGGATTCGGCAAGACTCCCGTCGAGGATCCGCCATCCGAAATCGACTACGACATGTGGCTCGGTCCGGCCCCCAAGAAGCCATACCAGAGGCACCGCGCCCTGTACCACTTCCGCTGGTTCTGGGATTATTCCGGCGGCCAGATGACCAACCTGGGTGCGCATACCATCGACCAGGTTCTGTGGTGCATGAATGTGAAGGGTCCGACGATGGTGATGTCCACCGGCGGCCGGTTCGCCTTGGAGGACGACGGCGAGACGCCGGATACCCAGGACGCCATATGGCAATTCCCAGGCGGTTTCACGGTGAATTATGCCATTCGCGAAGCCAACGCCATGCGAGGCGATACCGCCACGCGCGGGCAGGTCTACCTGGGCACCAGGGGCAACCTGGTGCTTGCCGGCGGCTACGAGGTCATCCCGGAGAACAAGATCGATCCGGTCAACGACATCCCACGCTTCAGTGGACACCCAATCGGCGGTCCGGTCTATACCGATGTGAAGCCCACGCCGTGGATCCAGGCTTCCAAGGGCGGGGTGGAGTCCGATGCCCGCTACGGCACCGGCGGCGAAGACACCATGGCTATGAACGAACGCGACTGGCTGAGCTGCATGCGGACCCGCAAGCGCCCCCTGTGCGAAGTGGAAGATGGCCACAAGGTGGCGGTAGCATGCAACCTGGCCAACATGTCCCTGCGGCTCGGCCGCGCCATCAAGTGGGATCCCGAAAAGGAGCAGGTGATCGGCGATAAGGAAGCCGCCGCCATGTGCTCCAAACCTTATCGCGCTCCCTGGGACGGCGTTCTCAAGAGCCTGGTGAAGGTCTAGGCTCTATGGCAGCCGCCGTCTCAGGCATATCCGGAGCATGAAGTTCGATTCTTGATGGCACTGATGGATTCGTGCTGTTGTTCCTTACTGCCCCGGAGCCCCTTCCCCCGGCGGCAAATTCGGGCAAGTCCGCCGGTACGGAACATTCTCTCCCAGATACTCGCGCCATTCCGCCATAGATAGATTGCGGTTGGCCAGAATGCACGGCCGCTCCGTTACACTCTTCACGCTGGTTCGATGGCCTTCTACGGTCTCCCAGAGCCGGACGGTTTTATCATTGCTTGCGGAGGCCAACTGTCTGCCATTGGGACGGAAGGCCACGAAGTAGACGATGCCGGTGTGTCCCAGAAGCGGCTCTCCCAACGGCTGCCGGCTGGCCATATCCCACAACATGATCGTGTTGGAACTTGCGGCTGCCAGCGTCTCGCCATCCGGGCTTAAGGCGATGCTGGTAACGAATTCCCCGCGGCCTCTCAAAAGTTCTCCGGCTGGCTGCCGGGTGCCCAGGTCCCATATTTCCACGGTGTCGGAACTGGCCGCCGCCAGGGTTTTCCCGTCCGGGCTGAAGGCCACGCTCCAAACCGGGTGGCGAAAGCCGCGGATCGGATCCCCGAGCGGCAGGCGGTTCGCCACGTCCCATAGACGGACCGTATTATCGCCGCCGGCCGATGCCAGCGTTTTCCCGTCGGGGCTGAAGGCCAGATTGTAGACGGAACTGGTGTGGCCTTTGAGCGGATCTCCCAGCGGCTTTCGGCCGGCCACATCCCAGAGCCAGATGCTGGTGTCGTCGGTCGCGGAGGCCAGTATCTTTCCATCGGGGCTAAAAACCAGGCTGGCAATCGGGTGAGTTTGGCCATTGAGGGCTTCACTCAGAGTCCTCGGACCGTCGATGTGCCACAGCCGGATTCGCCCGTCTTCCGTACCCGAAGCCAGCGTCTTCCCGTCCGAGCTGAATGCCACGCTGTTGACCGCATTCATATTGTCCTGGAGAATCTCTCCCACCGGCGGTTGGACGCGGAGATTCCACAGCCGCACGGTCTCGTCGGCGCCGCCCGAAGCCAGCCACTGTCCATCCGGGCTGAACGCGACCGACGCAACTGTGCCGGTATGTCCTTTGAGAGGCGGCGGCAGGGGCCTTTTTCCCCCCACGGCCCACAACCCGACATTGTCGGAGCTCGCCGAGGCCAACACTTGTCCATCCGGGCTGAAGGCCACGCTCCATACCGGATTGGTGTGCCCCTTGAGGGGTTCTCCGATAGCCTCGCGCCTGGCAACATCCCACAGGCGAATGGTCTGGTCGCTACCCGAGGCCAACACCTTGCCGTCCGGACTAAAGGCTACCGCGCGGACCGGAGAGGTGTGGCCCGTGAGCGGGTTGGCAATGGGCTGCCGGGCGGCCACGTCCAACAAAACGATCACGTCGGAAACCGCGGCAGCCAGGGTCCGGCCGTCCGGGCTGAAGGTCACGGACACCACTGCGCCGGCGAGAGGTTGGAAAGGGCTCCCCGCGGGCCGGGAAGTCGCGGCGTCCCACAGGCGAACGGTCTTGTCCTCCCCTCCCGATACCAGCATCCTGCTGTCGGGGCTGAAAGCCACCGAGCGCGCCGGCCCTTCATGGGCCTGGATCGGTTCCCCCAACGCCCGGCGGGTGGCCACGTCCCAAAGCCGGATGGTGCCGTCGTACCCGGCGGAAGCCAGCACCTTCCCATCCGGGCTGAACGCCACTGCGGACCCCGCCCTGGTATGGCCTTGCATGGGGTCGCCCAGGGGCCGCCGGCCGGCCACGTCCCACAGCCGGACGGTGTTGTCGTCGCCGGTTGAGGCCAGGATCTTCCCGTCCGGACTGAAGGCCACGTCGAACAGCGAGTTGGTGTGGCCGCGAAGGGGTTCGCCGATGGGCTGCCGGCTGGCGGTATCCCACAGCCGGATGGTGCTGTCATCCCCCGCCGAGGCTAACAGCTTCCCATCCGGACTGAACGCCACGCTATAGACCGAGCCCGGCTGTTGCAGGTATGACGTGAGGGTGGGATTGAATTGAAAGGTGGACAGCAGGGCGTTGCGGGTTTCGGGCGTCTGGATGATCCGGTCCGCTTCCAGGGCCAACAGGGAGGCCAGGTCCAGTTGGCTTTCCCGCTTGAGGAGCGCGGTGGCCGCTAACCGGCCGGCCGCCGCGATGCGAGCTTCCAGCTTGGCGTGCTGGCGAGCCACGAAGGCGAAAACTCCCAGCACCAGGGTGAGCAGAAGCCCGACGCTGACGACTATGGCGAAAACGCGCGCTCGCCGCAACTCACTTCTGCGCTGCTCCTCCTCGGCCAGCATGACCGCGTCACGAGCCACGCGGCTCTGCTCCAAAAAGAAACGGGAGCGCTCGAACGGCGAGCCATAACGCGCGGCCCATGGCGCGTTCGGCCGGCATCTTTCGAACCAGTTCAGCATGAGGGAGAGCTCGGGATCGGTCATCAGTCCCGCGGCACCCCTGGCATGCAGTTCCGCGTTCTGGCTCAAGCGGCGATATTGCGCGGCCGACTCCGCCTCCTCATCGGCCCACACCTTGCACCGGCTCCAGACGCGCATCAGGCTCTCGTGGGAGATGTCGACGACGGTATCGGCTTCGAGTGGCTCTCCCGAAGGCGGCATCAGAAAGGAGCGGCCGGGGTCGCGGAAGATGTCGATGATCCGCTTCACCTCGGCTTCACTGCTGCCGGTCAATTCGCAAAGGGTGCGCAGGCGCGTAGGCCGGCGGATACCGCGAGGGTCGCTGCCCTTGTCGGTCAGGGCCTTGAAGATCCACTCACAGATCTTCTGCTCGCGCGCGCCTCCCACGGCGGCGTAGGCCTCCTCCGCATGCTGGTCGAGGGCGTGGGACATGGTACCGATCTCTTCGTATGCGTCGAGATCGAGCGGGCTGGCGCCGCCTTTCGACTGCCAGCGGGCCCAGGTGCGGTTGAGGGCGTGTTGCAGAATGGAGAGCTGGTCGGGGTTATCGCCCACATCGTTGACCAGGCGGGTCAAGAGCACCGGCGAGATGCGCGCGCCGCCTACACCCACGGGCCCGCTGATGGCGGCGCGGATCTCTTCGCGAGTGAGGCGCGGCACCAGGTACTGACCCCGGTTGATGGCTTCGGGCAGGCCCGGAATCCGCGAGCAGTCGCCCAGGAAGTCGGAGCGCATGGTGAGGACGACGTAGATGCGGGCTGAGCCGGTGGATAGGCTGCTGACAGACGACAAAAGGCGATCGTCTGTCCCACTGGCAGAGGACGAAAGGCGATCGTCTGTGGCACTGAGCAGCAGGTTCACGAATGCGATGGCCGCCGAGTCGGTGGCACTGGAGCCGCCTTCGCCCGCCAGCGTTTGATAGCGGAACAACTCCTCAAACTGGTCTACCACCACGAGCAGGTTGACCGCTTCATCGAGCGGCGCCTGCTGGAAGATGTCTACCAGGCCCAGATTGCTCATCTGTAGAGTGGCTGCCACGACATCCTGGAGCGGCAGGCCCTCGGACTCGAAACCGGTGAATAACACGCCATCTTTCGCCAGCGCCTGGGACATGGCTCGCAAGGGATCGGTCCCCGGCCGAAACTGCGCGATCCGCCAGGACGTGCCCGCTTTGGCCATCAGTCCCCGGTGGAGCGCCGGCCGCAGGCCGCAATTCACCAGCGAGGACTTGCCGCTGCCCGAGGCGCCCACCACCGCCAAAAACCGCGTCTCGGCCAGTTTATCGACCATAGTGCTTACCTGGTTTTCGCGGCCGAAAAACAGGTCTTCCTCACCATCGGCGAATGGCCGCAGACCGGGGAACGGATTGCGGCCGGGAGCGCCAGGGGGGCGATTCATCGCTTCACAACCTCTCTAGCGCTTTCACGAAGGGTCCGATGGCGGCTTCCGAAAAACCTTCGACGCCGTTGATGACGTTGGGCTCTTCCAACTCGATCAACTCAGTTTTTTCCCCAGTGGCCGGCTCCGCCAGGTAAGTGTACCGAACCGGCGAAGGCCGGTCGCCGCGGTAGGCTCGCGACTTGCGCACGTCGCTCTCCACCATGCGCTTCCAGGCTTCGTCGCCGGCGCCGTAGAACAGCAGGACGCCGTGGCACTCGGTGAGGAGATCCTGATTGGATTGCCGAACCTCCGTGGCATCGCCTTCAAAGAGCGGGATCTTCACTTCGGCGCCCTGGGCCTTGAGAAACTTGCGCAGGGGGATGGTGGCTTTGCGATCGCGCTCGTCGCAGATCAGGTAGACCAGCGGAGTGGTTGGACTACCGGCCGGCTGCGGTACCTTGGGAGGCTCCGGCTTTTCCAGCTTCTTCAGCACGGCGTGGACCGCGCCGCGCAGTTTCTCGAGGTCACCCGTGATGAGGTCCGCTCCGAACTGCACGCCGGCGTCGCGCAGCAGGGCCTCGATGAACGCCTGCTGCCGGGAAGACGGGGATTGGGTTCCCTCCGCCAGCCAGATCACTCGTTCGAGGCCGTTCTTTCTGGCATGCTGGATGGCCAGTTCATTCTGCAGGATGGTGACGGACTTCTGGCTGGGTCCATCGGGCACGGCGCCATAATTTGCGCCCACCAGGTGAATGGACAGCTTGGACTGCGCCAACAGCCCGTCGACCGCCGGTACGAATTCCGCTTCGACATCGGAGAGTGGACGTTCGGGAAGCACCGTGTAGCCGTGCATGCGAAGATCCGATTCCAGGGCATCGCGCGCCTCGCGCCGGTCGAAACTGCACTCGGCCAGGTAGACGACCGGCTTGGGAGAGGCGGGCGTGACCGGAGCGGCCGGCTCCGGGTTGGGGGGAAGGGCGGATGCCTCCAGTTTCTTGATGAGCTGGGCTACGTCCCAGGCCAATTTGGCCAGCTTGAGGTTGTACTTTTGCGCCAAGTCTCCGCCGTACGCGGGGTCCAGTTCCAGGGGGGTCTCCTCGTCGTCGAAGATATAGAATGGATACCCCAGCGCATCTTTCATGACCGGAGGCAGGCGGGCCTCGCTATCCACGGGCGATTTGATGACCTTGAGCACGCGGGCCTTATTGTCCACCACCAGCCCGCCGGAGGCTTCGGCCGTCTTGATGAATTCGCGGACCTCCCGCGTGCACCAATCCGACTCCACGTAGCGCGGGGTCAGCACGGAGATCAGCAGCGCGGTCTTGGGGAACTGCTGCACGATTTCGTCGGCGAAAATGTCATTGCCGCGCAGCTTGGAGTCGCGCCAGATTTCCGCCTTCTTTCCCATGCGCATGCTGAGGAGGGTGGAGAGGGAGGCGTGGAAGCGCGTGATCCAGCCTTGCTGCTGTTCGGTCAACGGCTCGTTGTCCAGATGGGCGTAGCTGATGAAGAGGTGCTTCTCGAATCCCATGATGTTAGATGGTACCCCGGTGAGATTCAGCACGGCGGTGTGAGGCGGCGGAAAAATACCAAACGAACCCAATTTCTGGCGTACTTGTCTGGAGATAAAGGGGTTGGTGGAAGCGAAACGAACCCGATCTGGGGGGTGGAACGGGACTGCTGGCGAAGTGACGGAACGAACTCAAATCGTGGGTGGGGGTTCCAGGCGGGCCAGCCGGGGGCTGGCCTTGGCCGATTGAAAATCGGCCAGCAGGATGACATCCTGCCCCACAAAAGTGACGGAACGAACTCGGAGGTACACACGCTTACGGTAGCACTGAGACAGTCGGGTTCTGAGTTAAGTTGTTGATGGGATTGGGGCAAATGCGTGTGACCGGCGTGCGAGGGGAGGTCAGGATTGGGGCCGTTCCTCCAGGGACAGGAAGTAGACGCGGCCACCTTCGTCGCCTGCGACGATGCGGTGGTTGTCACACGCACAGCAATCGGCTCGCGCTTCACAGTGGAATGTGGCGATGAGGCTGCCGGTCTCCAGGTCCCACACCCTCAGCGTTTTGTCCGCAGACGCGGACACCGCTCGGCTGCCGTCCGGTGTCACCGCCACGCCAGAGACCCCGTGAGAGTGCCCTGCCAGCGTGCGCAGCTCCCGGCCGCTCTCCAGGTCCCACACCTTCAGCGTGTAGTCCCAAGACGCGGAAACCGCACGCTTCCCATCCGGCGTCACCGCCACGCCAGAGACCACATAAGAGTGCCCTGCCAGTGTGCGCAGCTCCCGGCCGCTCACCAGGTCCCACACCTTCAGCGTGTCCCCAGACGCGGAAACAGCACGCTTCCCATCCGGCGTCACCGCCACGCCAGAGACCCCGTGAGAGTGCCCTGCCAGCGTGCGCAGCTCCCGGCCGCTCTCCAGGTCCCACACCTTCAGCGT
>JAIQFL010000598.1 GCA_020073365.1 Terriglobia bacterium
AAATGTCCAACTTATTTCTGCGCGATGCCTAATGGATGAAGAAGAATTCGAATGGGACGCCGCCAAAGCCGAAAGCAACTTCGTAAAACACGGCGTCAGCTTCGAGGCGGCGTTGTGTGTTCGACGATGTGTTTGCCTTTGAGCGGTGTGATTTTGACAAGGAGCCACGCGAGATCAGGTACGTCATTGCAGGAATGGTCAATGACGTTCTTCTGACCGTGGTTTATACAGAACGAGGCGATCACACGCGAATCATCTCCGCAAGAAAGGCAACGAAGCATGAGCAAGCGGAATACTATCGTAGCCAAACGGCTGAGTAATGGAACCATCGTTCAGGTGTTGCCCGACGGCTCCACCAAGCCGTTTGAAGACAAGACGGATTGGGATCGGCTCCGGGCTATGACCGACGAAGAGGTCACGGCGGCGGCGATGAGCGATCCGGACGCGCGACCCACGACGCCTGAGCAGCTCCGTACCGCGCGCCGGGTTCCGCGCGCAAGAACACTGCGCCGGGCCCTTGCCCTGACGCAGGAAGAATTCGCCGCGCGGTATCATATCCCGCTCGGCACGCTGCGCGATTGGGAACAGGGGCGGTGTGAGCCCGACCAGCCGGCCCGCGCCTATTTGACCGTGATTGCCCACGACCCCGAAGGCGTGAAACGCGCCTTGGCTGGGAAGCATTTGTGATGGAAGATGCCGGACTTCGAGGCGACGTTTCGCCGGCGGCCCGGTCAGTACGCTAGCGCCCCCTCAAGTCAGCTTATAGTCGGGCGGAACCTGAAATTTTGCCGGGGGCGGCTCGCCGGGAGCGCCTGGCTTACAGTGGCAAACCTGCTGGCCGAATGGACCCGTGACCTTGGTGAGCACCGGCATCTTGGTTTCGGTGCTGGTCCAGACTTCCGCCACAGTGGGCATTGGCGGCTTCGGGGGCATCGGGGGCATCTGCGGCGCGTTCGGCATACCGGGCATGGCAGGCTTGGCCAATTCGGGCGGCTTGGGCACGTCGGGAAGCTTGGGTGGATCCGGCGGGTGGAACGTGTACTTCTTGCCCTCCACCTCGTGACCCTCGATGAATCCCTTGCCCAAGTCTTCTACCTGGGGGGGCTTCGGCATATTGGATGGAAGCCCGCCTGGCATTTGCGGCATCTGCGGCATCTGGGGCGCCTGGGGGGCCTGTGGAAGCGGAAACATGTGCGCCTCTTTCTTGATGTGGTCCAGCACCATGGCCTTCTGCGACGCAGGGTCCGTGATTACCGACGTGTTGCCCGTATCCACCCGCATCTTGCCATCGGCCGAACGGAACATCTGGGATGGCGACTGCTGGGGAAGTGCGCCGGGTTGGGCCAGTTGCAGCGTGGTCATGCAATCGGCGCATGCGGGAGGCAGCGGTGGCGCGGGAGCCTGCGGTGCCTGCGGGGGCTGAGGCGCCTGCGGCGGTTGGGGCATCTGCGGCATGTGCGGTAATTGAGGCACAGCACCCACAGCTTACCATGCCCTTCCGAGACCTGAACAGGAGCTGCGGGAGAGCAGTACTATAACGGCCGGCGGCATAGCGGGGTGTCGAGCCAAGACCAACACAAGCGAGTCCGGAACGTCCGGAACGGAGCCGCACTCTGGGGATCCGCAAACCGGAAATGCCCGTGTTACCTTGAGAACTCACCGATATGGGATACGCCAAGCTCGCTGTCATCGCCGCCGCACTGTCTTCCGGTTTGGCCGCGGCCCCGCTCGACGATGCCACCCGCGGTCTCTCGCGCGAGATCTTTCGTGAGTTGATCGAGATCGACACCACCGACTCGGTGGGCAGCACCACTCTCGCCGCACAAGCCATGGCCAGGCGACTCCTCGATGCCGGATTCCCGCCAGCCGACGTCGAGGTCCTCGGCCCCAACGACCGCAAGCGAAACATGGTGGTCCGGCTGCGCGGAACCGGCGCGGGCGCTCTCAAGCCCATCCTGCTCATCGGCCATCTGGATGTGGTCGAAGCGCGCCCCGAGGATTGGACCACCAATCCCTTCCAGTTCGTTGAGAAGGACGGCTACTTCTATGGACGCGGCACCCAGGACATGAAGGTGAACGATGCGGCACTCGTCACCACCTTCATCCGCTTCAGGCGCGAAGGCTACCGTCCCAACCGCGACCTCATCCTGGCGCTCACCGCAGATGAGGAGGGTGGCAAGTCGAACGGCGTCGATTGGCTCCTGAAGAATCACCGCGACCTCATCGACGCCGATTTCGTGCTGAACGCCGACTCCGGCGGCGTAACCACGATGCATGGCAAAGCGGTCAACGTAGACGTGGAGGCGAGCGAGAAGCTCTACGCCGATTTCCAGCTCACCGCCACCAATCCGGGCGGCCACAGTTCCCTGCCGGTTCCCGATAATGCCATCTACCACATTGCCGGTGCCCTCTCCCGCCTGGAGCGCAAGCCGTTCCCCTTCGAGCTCAATGCCGTGACCCGGGACTATTTCAGACGCCGGGCCGAGCGCGAAACCGGCCAGACCGCCGCCGACATGAAGGCCATTCTGCAGACGAAACCCGACCCGGCGGCGATCGCGCGTCTCTCCACCGACGCCCGCTACAACTCCACCATGCGCACCACCTGCGTGCCCACGCGGCTCAACGCCGGGCACGCCAACAATGCGCTGCCGCAGACCGCCCAGGCCATCGTCAACTGCCGTATCCTGCCTGGCCACTCCGCCGAGGAGATCCGCCAGGAGCTGATCCGCATTTTCGCCGACCCCAAGGTGGTGCTCCGCTACGTCAGCGATGCCGGCGACATAGCCGACCGCGCGCCCGAGAGGCAGGCGTTTCCGCCGATCGCCCCCCGTCCCGATGTCTTAAAGCCGCTCGAGAAGGTGGCCGACGAGATGTGGCCGGGAGCGCCGGTGCTGCCGGGGATGGAAACCGGCGCCTCCGACAGCATCTACACCATGGCTGCCGGCCTGCCTACCTACGGCATTTCGGGCGTGGCCATCGATCAGGACGATCTGCGGATGCACGGCAAAGACGAGCGGGTGCGCGTCAGCTCCTACTACGACGGCGTGGACTTCTTCTACCGCTATTTGAAAGCGCTGGCGTCGCCGCGGTAGGACAGCAAGCGTCACCAGGAAGAAGGCCTGCCACTTTCCCGATCCGAGGGATATACTGACTGGCATGCGTGAACCCAAGAGATTGCTTTGGATCGTGGCGGCCCTGACGGTGGCGGCCGGCGCCGCTGCCGCCGAGGACGGCTTTGCGTTGCGCGACGGCGACCGCGTCGTGTTTTTCGGTGACAGTATCACGGACCAGCGGCTCTACACTACCTTCGCCGAGACTTACGTGGTCACGCGCTTCCCCCGGCTCAACGTCAGCTTCGTGCATTCGGGTTGGGGAGGCGACCGCGTTACCGGGGGCGCCGGCGGTCCCATAGACGTCCGCATCTGGCGAGACGTGCTGCCCTACAATCCCACGGTCCTCACCATCATGCTGGGGATGAACGACGGCCGCTACCGCGCCTTCGACCAGACCATCTTCGACGAGTTCTCAACCGGCTTCAAGCACATCGTCGACTCCGTGAAACGCCAGGTCCCAGGCATCCGCGTCACCGTCATTCAGCCTTCGCCGTACGATGACGTTACGCGAGCGCCGCTGTTCGAAGGGGGCTACAACCAGGTGCTCCTGCGCTTCAGCGATTTTCTGAAGCAATTGGCGGCCGACCAGAAGCTCGGCCTTGCGGACCTGAACACGTCCGTCGTGGCCGCCCTGCAAAAGGCGAATGCCGCCGACCCCACGGCCGCGGCACGGCTGATCCCCGACCGCGTCCATCCGATTGCGGCGGTGCACCTTCTCATGGCCGAGGCATTGCTTAGGGCTTGGAACGCGCCCGCCGTGGTCACCGATGTGGAAATCGACGCGGCGCGAAAAGAGCCCGTCCGCCAGGGCAATACGCACATCACCAGCCTCCACGCCGCCAAGGGTCTCACCTGGGTCCAGACCGACGAAGCCCTCCCCATGCCCGTCGACATGCGAGACCCCAACGTGGCGTTGGCCTTGCGGTCCTCCGATTTCGTCGAGGCCCTCAACCAGCAGGCGCTTAAGGTGCGCGGTCTCGCCGCCGGGAACTACACCGTGAGAATCGACGGGGAACCGGCTGGCGCATTCACCGCCGAACAACTCGCTTCCGGCATCAACCTGGCGGATCTCCCGACTCCCATGGCGCGGCAGGCCGCCGAGGTCCACGCGCTGACGCTGCGCCACAACAATATCCACGCCGCGCGTTGGCGGCAGATCCAGGTTCCTTTGGAGAAGGACAACACACCGCATCTGTTGAAGGCCCTGGATGCGCTCGACGAGCTCGAAGCCGACCTGCTGAAAGAACAGCGCGCCGCCGTGCAGCCCAGGCCCCGCCTCTACGAAGTGGTTCCGGAATAGCCCCATGTGAGACAGTCGTAACGCGGCAACCCGGTATCGCGGCCACCCTTGACGACGGCGCCGGCCGCAACACCGGTCGTCATGGCTACCCGCTCGGCCATGCCCGCAGAAGCGCGAGGTCTGGTCTTGGTGGGACAGGCGCTTTCGCGTGTGCCCCAAAGGGGCTGAATTACCAGTGGGGGAAGGACCCACTCGAATAGTTGATGGTTAGATTCGATAGCTGGCGAGCGGTGAGTCCTGGAAACGGGGCTGATCGGAACCTCGCGACAAAGTCCACACATGGTGGGCGAGCAATCCGGCGGGCCGTAACGCGTGTGAAGCTTGAGCAGGCCC
>JAIQFL010000150.1 GCA_020073365.1 Terriglobia bacterium
GGAACGCTGCCACGGCGGCCCGCAGGCTTTCCGCCCCTTTCGTCCCGCCGAGCCGCTCCCCCAGAGCGTCGTAGGCAGCACCCAGGTTGTTCTGGGTGGCCGCCCACGCCTGCGGGAGGGACTCTTTCGTGTATACCTGGAGAGCATTCTGGAACGCGGTCACGGCGGCCCGCAGGCTTTCCACAAAATCCTTCGCGCTCAGACGCTCGCCGAGACTTAGGTAAGCATCTCCCAAGTTGTTCTGGGTCATCGCCCAATCCTGCGGGAGGGACTCTTTCGTTCGGACCTGGAGAGCATTCTGGAACGCGATGGCGGCCGCCCGCAGGCTGTCCACCGCTTCCGTCCCGCTCAACCGCTCCCCGAGACTCGCGTAGGCACTGCCCAGGTTATTCTGGGTCGTCGCCCAACCCTGCGGGAGGGACTCTTTCGTGTAGACCTGGAGAGCATTCTGGTACGCGACGACGGCGGCGCGCAGGTTTTCCGCCCCGCTCAGCCGCATCCCGAGGCTCGCGTTGGCATTACCCAGGTTGTTCTGGGTCGCGGCCCAATCCTGCGGGAGGGACTCTTTCGTGTAGACCTGAAGAGCATTTTGGTACGCGGCGACGGCGGCCCGCAGAGAAGCAATGCTAAGCGGGGCTTCACCGGAAGAACCCAGGTCGCCCAAGGCTAAACCGCAACGCACCTGCATTTCGGCCCAGAAACCCGCGTACCGCCCTCGGTCCACTCGTTTCGCCGCAACCTCCAGCACCTGTGCTGCCTGCTCATACTTCAAACCTTGCGTCAGTGCCTCCGCCGCGCGGATCTTGTCATCCAGGAAACGCCGTAAGACGGCTCTCTCTTCGAGTTCGCGCTCCTTGCGTTCCCGCTCCACCTTGTCCAGAGCCGTTGCTTCCGCGCTCGCGGACTCTTCAAAGAGCATCGCCGCTTCCACGAAGTGCTGAGCCTGAAACTCAGCCAGCGCGCGCTGGCGGACGCTGGCATCCTGCCGTTTGGCGCGTACCTGGTCGCCCCAATTCTTAACCTCGCGCTCGACATCTTCCAGGCTGAAGCCGTAGTCGGCGGCCCACTGTTCGAGGAAACGCTTGAGCCGCGGCTCTCGGTCGGCCGGCTGCCCAGGGTCGTTCCGCGCCGCGGTGGTAGGGGGTTTGGACGCCTGCGCGAGCAGCGCCTCAATCGCCGCGGGCTCCAGAAAAAGCTTGGAGCCCGCCGGCAAAAGCTGCACCTCCACCGGCCTCGCGCCCGGCGCGGGGATCACCACCACGCCGTTCCGCGGCAGATAAATGCGGAGGTTCCCCGCCTTCACCGCGATCTGCACTTCGAAGCCCGCGCCCAGCGCCGCCCGCAACGTAAACTGGAAACGTCCGTTAGCGTCGGTAAGAGCCTCCTGGTTGGTGTCCACCAGTGTCACCTTCGCCTGGCCGACCGGCGTCGGCGGACGGCTGCCGGCGTTCACCAGGCGCCCCACGAGCAGCCTCGATTGCGCCGCCGCGTGGTTGCCGAAAACGAACACGAGGTAGATGAGCGCGAAGGTACGGGACATCTGAGTCACTTACCGGTCCTTCTCGAGAACTACGCCGAGATCGGGAACATCCGATAGCGTCTCGATCGTTTTATTAACATAGCCCATTTTACTCACTGTTACTCTAAGCGCGCCTCCCGGCCTTCCGCGCAATGTCAGTAGGAAATCGCCCCGTGGCCCGGTCTTGCCCCGGACGCCACCTGCATCCACAACGGCATTCTCCACCGCGTTGTCCTGCTCGTCTACCACATGGCCGCGAAAGGCAAAGCTCTCCGAAGTGACAAGGCCCCGGGCGAACCACAGCGCTGACGCGACGACAGGAGCGGCTGCCGCTATTGTCACCAAACGTCGCCGTTGGTGTCGCTTCCGCTCAACCGCCACCGCGGTTACAACCGGGGCCGGATCGCTTCCGCCAATGCCCTGAATTTGGCTGATCATCGACGGCAGGGGAGTACTGTCGAGCAGCCAGGGCAAGACCGGCACCCGTTTCCTCGCACTGAGCCAATGGTTGATCTCCGCACGCACCCACTCGGAGAGCTTGGCCTCGGCGGACCAGCACAGAACCATCATCCGCGAGCACTGAATCGCGGCGCCGAGTTGAGGCGGCCAGTCCTTACCGGCGCGGAGAGAGTTGATGTCGAGAAAGACGCGCAAAGGCGCTCATCCAGCCATAGCTTCAGTGCTTCGACGTGGTGCAGGTTCGCGCGTGAGTAACTGATGAACGCGTCGTACATCCGCTTCTACCGAGTACAGGACTCCCTAACCGCGGAACTGCGGACACTAGAGGGCCGACCATGAATTAGGGCCGGGCCAGGCTTTCTACTCAAACCAACTCAAACCAGGATACTGCGAAAAGGTCGGGTTCCGTTGAAGTTGAAGCGCCTCGGTCGGATGGCCGGTAAACGATCACAGCCTCCAGAAATATTTTTTTCGCCCTAATATCAGATACTTTCAGCTTACCAGGTCCGAATAGCCCGAATACCGTTTGCTAACGTCAAATCAGGAGGAGTTGCTCCACCGCAGCTTCTTCCAACAGTTTTCTTCCTGGCCAGGAAGCGTTGCATTTTGAGGTGGAACTGAACTTCCTCTAAGCCCGTGAACGGCTGAACGGCTGGCTGACCAGTGGTACGGGGTCGAGAGGGAGATTCTTGGGTACGACCCATAACGCCCTTTGGTGTGCGGATAGCGCTGATTGCCGGCCCCGTAGGGATTCAGAGAGCCTGGTATCGAATCGGCAACGATATGTCCGCCATCCAGCGGGCCTAGATCATCGAAGGTACGGCTCAATCCATTGGGCGGCCGACACGCACGGCGATAAGTCCGAGGGGACACCCCCAAAAGCCCGGCCGCCCGCAACGTACCACGGGCATTCTTGCCTGTGTTGTCTTTGCCCACCCGTGAGGCACAAGTGTCTCAACTCCCCCTCGCATTTTCCCCAATCGAACTTTTCCCGCCCACTGACTCCTGCCCCTTGGCTTCGCTCCGTCGCGACCAAGCCCAAAATCAACACTGGCAGGAACGCCCGTGTCACCGGACTACCAGCATTGGGACATCGCGGTGGTCGGGGGTCAACGCCAGGCCGAGCTGTTCGCGCAGCATTCCAATTAGTGCGTCCTTGCCGTGCCCGGAGCCCTGAACCTTCACGTCGAAGCGGTCCTCGATGTGAGTCTCATCGACGATCAGGCGGCCCAGCAATCGCTCCAGCATGCGGCAGAGTTGATCCATCGTGATCCCATGCGCGGAAATCGAATTGTCCGTCACGCCCATCCCGCTGCCCCAACCGCCTTGTGTGACCTTGGGCAGGATTTTCACCGCCGGTGACAAGCCGTTCGGCGCCGTGAGGACATACACATCCTTGAGCTGCGCCTCGGTTTCGATCCGAAGGTGGAATTCGGTTTGGATGGCCTGCCGAACGTAATCGTAGATGGTCTCCTCGCTCTCCGGCTTGGGAAGGACCATGGCGAAATCGTAACGCTTGCCGTCGTCTAAAGAGCTGGGCACGTCCAGGCGGCTCCGGTCCACATGGTACACCTCGCCGATCATGCTCTTCAGATCCCAGCCGCGGGCGACCCAGTAACTCCGGCCGGCCGCGGTGGAGGTGCCGGGCTTCTCCATGCTCGTCGGCGAAATGTGGACCTGGTAGGAGGGCGGGAAGTCCGGCGGCGGCTCCGCCTCCCGATTCGGGAACCGCGTGGAATCCTGCGCCGGAGGTGGGGTGGTTTGCGAGGTCCCTTCGAGGGCTGCCATCCCCAGGCCCGCCCACAGAAAGACGAGGATGGTTTTCCGCATATTTCGAGCTCCGCGGCCAGTATAGCAAGCCCCGCGGGCATTCCTGCGTGCGTTTCGGCCCAGTTCTCGGCCCCAACATACCAAGGTTTCCGAAACCGCCAGCGGAGCGCCGGGAGCCTGCGCCGGTGCGTGCTATTTTGGACTCAATGCCCATCCAGAATCCGTTTCAGGATCCGCTCCGTTTCGAGAGGCGTGTGCCGGAATGCGTGGTCGTGATCTTCGGGGCTAACGGGGACCTCACCAAGCGCAAGCTCATGCCCGCGCTGTACCGCTTGGCCTACGATCGCCGGCTTTCGGCGGGGTTCGCGGTGGTCGGGATCTCCCGCACGCCGCTCACCGACGACCAGTTCCGCGAAAAGATGCTGGAGGCGGTGAAGGAATTCTCCGAAGACACCAAGTTCGACGAAGACGTGTGGGCGGGGTTCGCCGGCGGCTTGTTCTACGTCTCGGGAGATATCGGTGACAAGGGGCTCTATGAACGGCTGGGCAAAAAGCTGGCGGAGGTCGAAGAGACGCGGCATGCCGGCGGCAACGTACTGTTCTACCTCTCCACGCAGCCCAGCCAGTACGCGCCCATAGCTCTGGGGCTGGGTGCCGCGGGGCTCGGAAAAGGCAGCGGATGGCGCCGCCTGGTGGTGGAGAAGCCCTTCGGCCACAACCTGGAAAGCGCGCGCGAGCTGAGCGACCGGCTGCACGAGGTGTTCAACGAATCCGACGTGTACCGCATCGATCACTACCTGGGCAAAGAGACCGTGCAGAACATCCTGGCGTTCCGGTTCGGCAACGGAATCTTCGAGCCGCTATGGAACCGGCGGTATGTGAACCACGTGCAGATCACCGCCGCCGAGTCCATCGGCGTGGAGGGGCGCGGCGCGTACTACCAGGAGGCGGGCGCGCTGGCGGACATGATTCAGAATCACCTGCTGCAAGTAATGGCCACCATCGCGATGGAGCCAAGCGCTAGCTTCCGCGCCACCTCCGTGCGCGACGAGCGGTCCAAGCTGCTGCGGTCCATTCGGGCCATGACGCCCGACGAAATCCGCAAGAATACTGTGCCGGGACAGTATGGTCCGGCGCGCATAGGCGGCCAGGACGTGCCGGGATTCCGCCAGGAGCCGGGGGTCCATCCGGATTCGCAAACCGACACCTATGCCGCCGTGACCTTCTTCGTGGAGAATTGGCGATGGGCCGGCGTCCCGTTCTACGTGCGGACGGGCAAGCGGCTGCCCAAGCGGGTCACCGAGATCGCCATCCAGTTCAATAAAGCGCCGCTGGCCATCTTCGAGGATGAGGATGGCGCGGGGAGCGCCCCCAACCTCCTTATCGTCCGCATACAACCGGAGGAGGGCATCTCACTCAAGTTCCTCTCCAAGACTCCCGGGGCGGGAATGAAACTGCGGCCGGTCTCCATGGATTTCAATTACGGTTCCAGCTTCGGAGAGCGGTCGCCTTCGGCCTATGAGACGCTGCTGCTGGACGCCATCATTGGGGACCCCACGCTGTATACGCGGCAGGACATGGTGGAGGCGAGCTGGGCCGTCGTGGAGCCCATTCAAAACGTGTGGCACGGAACCAGGTATGACTTCCCGAACTACGCGGCGGGGACGTGGGGGCCTGCGGCGGCCGACGAGATGCTGGCGCAGCGCGGGCACATCTGGAGGAGACCGTAATGAGCGCGATTGTGGGGCAGGCGCTTCCGCCTGCCAACCCCACGCCCGGTGGGCACGTCTGGAGGAGACCGTAATGAGCGCGACAGTGGCGCCGGATCACATCCTCAAGGAGCTGGCGGACCTGTGGGTTTCCCTCGGTAAGGAGGGGCAGTCCGAAGGCGGCGCCGGCGTGCTGCGCGCCTGCTCCATGACCCTGGTGGTGCTGGCGGAAGAGAGCGACGATGTGATGGCGCTGGGCGAAACGATTGCCGCGCTGATGCCCGAGCACCCGGCGCGCGCCATCGTGGTGCGGCTGCGCGGCGCGGGGGAGCGCGCGCTGACGGAGCGCGTCTATTCCCAGTGCTGGATGCCGTTCGGACAACGGCGGCAAATCTGCTGCGAGCAGATTGAGCTCACGGCTTCCGACGCGTCGCTGGCGGATTTGCCGTCGGTGGTCTTGCCGCTGGCGGTGCCGGACCTTCCGCTCATCCTGTGGTGCCGAACCCCGCGGCTATTGGGAATGCCGGAATTCCACCAGATCGCGGCCATGGCGCGGAAAGTGGTGGTGGACAGCGCGAAGGTGCCGGACCCGGAGTTGGCCCTGGGACGGATGGCGGAGTTGAGCCGGCTCGGCGTGCTGCTGGGAGATCTTTCCTGGACGAAGTTGACCCGCTGGCGCGAGATGCTCTCGCAGGTGTTCGAGAACCAGCAATACCTGGGGCAGTTGGCGAGGATCTCGAGCGTGCGCGTGAGCTTCGGTGAGGATCACGAAGTGGCGGCGCGCTTCATGGCGGTGTGGATCGCAAACGCGCTGGCGGATGTGGGGGTGCGGGCGGAAACGGCGGTTAAGCCGGAAGACGCAGCGGGTGGAGGTTCCCCGTCGCGACCCGCCATAGCGCGCTCCCGCGTTCCGGTTACGCTACGGGTTTCTCTGGCGGGCGGCGGCTTGAGCGTGGAACTGGTTCGAGAAGCAGACCGGCTGGTGATTACGGTGAACGGCTTCTCGCACTGCACCAATCTGCCGCAGCCGAGCGATTATCTGCTGATGCGCGAGGAACTCGGGATCGTGCGCCACGACGCCGTGTTCGAGAGGACCCTGGCGTCTGCCGCCCGACTCGCGTATCCTACGGACTGATGAGTGTCCGCTGGTATACGTCACCGGATGCCGCCGCGGCCGCCGAAGCCTGCGCGCATCACGTGATCGCGGTCCTGGAGGAAGTGCTTTCCGGCCAGGAATTCGTGACCTTTGCGGTTTCGGGCGGGTCGACGCCCCGGCTGCTTTTCGAGAAGCTGGCGCATTCCAAGTCTCATTGGGATCATGTGCATCTGTTCTGGGTGGACGAGCGGTGCGTGCCGCCCACCGACCCGGCCAGCAACTACAAACTGGCGGACGATTACCTGATTCGTCCGGCGCACATTCCGCAGAGGCACGTGCACCGCATCATCGGCGAGATGGCGCCGAAGGCGGCGGCCGTACGATATGCCGATGAGATCCGGGAGTTCTTCGGACTCGACCAGGGCGAGCTGCCGCATTTCGACCTGGTACAGCGCGGAATGGGACCGGATGCCCACACCGCCAGCCTGTTTCCGGGAGATCCGCTGATTGACGACCGGGAGGGGATCGCCGCGGCGGTCTTCGCTCCGAAGTCTCCCCAGTGGCGGGTGACGCTGCTACCGGGGGCGTTGCTGGCGGCCAAGCACACGGTGTTCCTGGTGGCTGGGGAGGACAAGGCCGAGGCGGTGCGCGCGGTATTTCGGGAAGAGTACGATCCGAAAAAGTATCCCGCGCAGATCGCGTCGCACCATGGCCGGGGAGTGGCCTGGTTCCTGGATGAGAAGGCCGCGGCGTTGATGGATTAGTTCGGTTGGCACCCGTGGTCAAAGCGCAGGATTGCGCCCCCGGATTCGCTCGCGGCGGTTGTCATACCGATACGTGAGGTTCAGCCTCAAGCCCAACAACGCCGGGATCCATCCACAGGTCCATAAGGTTCGTAGGAACCTGACGAGGATGCGGTCGGCCCGATAGAACTGCGAATAGAGCCAGTTCGCACCCTCCTGCAACTGGACGGCGGTCATTCGGCGGGGCCGGAACACCACATGTCGGAAGTCGTAGTGATCCCATTGGCAGTCTGTGATGCGGCCCGTGCGCTCGATATCGTGGAACAACGGCGTCCCTGGAAGAGGAGTGAGAATGTTCAGTTGAAGTGCGTCGATCCGCTGCCGCTGTAGAAACCGCAGGCAGCTTTCGAATATACCCGGCTCATCCTGGTCGAGCCCGACGATCATGCCCGCCACAACCCCAATTCCCTGGCGCCGGATCCGCCTCAAGCGTTCGCGGTAGTGGCCACTGTCGTTAAACTGCTTTCCCACGGATGCGAGGTTGTCCTGGTTCGCGGTTTCGATGCCGATGAACAGGCCGCGACACCCCGCGTCGTGCGCCAATGGCAAGAGCTCCGCATCATCCGCAATCTCGATCGAGCATTGTCCTACCCAGCGCTTGCGCAAGGGAAGCATCTCCTGGAACAATTCACGGGCGTACTGTGGAGAACGGACAATGTTGTCGTCAACGAAGATGAAGTCACGAGGCACGCCGCGCAACTCCGCGATGACATCCACTATCGGCCGCTGCCGGTAGCTCTGTTCGTGAAACGCCGTTACCGAGCAGTACCGGCAGGCATGCTGGCAACCACGCCCGGTTTGTACGGCATTGATGGTGACGTACTGTTTCGCTCGAGGCGCCAGCAGGTCGCGGCGGGGAATCGGCGTGCGGATATCTTCCGCCGGGCAGGCTTTGCCCACGTACACCTTGCGCGCCTGACCCGCTTCAACGTCCTGCAGCAGACGCTCCCAGGCTCCTTCGGCGTCTCCCACAACCACGGCGTCCAGGTGTTCCGCGGCTTCCGCGGGACAAAGGGTGGGATGGAATCCACCCCCAACCACGAATTTGCCGCGCGCCCGGAAGCGCCTTGCGATCTCGTAAGCTCTCGGCGCCAGGGCCGTCATGAAGGTGATTCCGACCAGGTCTACCTCACTTTCGAAATCCAGCGGCTCGACGTTTTCATCCACAATCCGGACTTCGTGCCGGCGCGGCGTCAACGCCGCCACGATCGTGAGCGAGAGGACGCTAAACCGCAGCATCGCCCGCTTCGGCACTTCCGGCCGCTCGGACGTGACGCGCACATTCTCGCCGGCGGGGAGAACCAGCAGAATTCTCACTGGCTTGCTCCCTGACGAAGGAGGACACCGGAATACCGCAGCGCGGTCGGCGGCAGAACGGCCCAGCAGATCCGAACCAGGGAGGTCGCTCCGGCGGTCACTACGAGACGGCGATATGAGGTGGCCATGCCACCAATAGGGCACGCCTATGCCCAGTTGGATCGTTTCGGATTTTCAATGGCTTCCGTCTGGCCGCCTGGATGAAGCGCGGGGAACCTGTACATTGCCTGCATCCGTTATGTGCGGTGGATGTATGCAGGCCAAGCCGCTACACGGGGCGCTCAGCGGCTACTTTGCCACCGCGGCTACGGCGGCCTGGTCTTTCAGCGCGTGGGCCTTATCGGTGGCCTCCCAGGAGAAGCTGTCCTCGGTGCGGCCGAAGTGGCCGAAGGCAGCCGTTTTGCGGTAAATCGGACGGCGCAGCTTGAGATGGTCGATGATGGCGCGCGGCGTGAGCGCGAAATTCTCGCGGACCAGTTCGGTGAAGCGCTCGTCGGGGATCACGCCGGTGCCAAACGTATCCACGCGGACCGACACCGGTTCGGCGACGCCGATGGCGTAGGCCAGTTGCACTTCGCAGCGGCTCGCCAGCTTCGACGCCACGATGTTCTTGGCGATGTAGCGGGCCATGTAGCAGGCCGAGCGATCCACCTTCGTCGGATCTTTGCCGGAGAAGGCGCCGCCGCCGTGCCGGCCCATGCCGCCGTAAGTGTCCACAATGATCTTGCGGCCGGTCAGACCGGTGTCCCCATGCGGCCCGCCGACTACGAAGCGGCCCGTTGGATTGATGTGGTACTTGGTTGCGGAATCGACCATGTTCGAAGGGACGATCGGATCGATGATGTGCTTTTTGACTTCCCTGCGGAGTTCCTCGGTGGACACCTCGGGGCTGTGCTGCGTGGAGATGACCACCGCCTCGATGCGCTTGGGGGTGTTCCCGGCGTATTCGACGCTGACCTGGCTCTTGCCATCGGGGCGGAGGAAGTCCAGGATGCCCTCGCGGCGCACATCCGACAAGCGGCGCACCAGTTTGTGGGCCATCATGATGGGCAGCGGCATCAGCTCCGGGGTCTCGACGCAGGCAAAGCCGAACATGAGGCCCTGATCTCCGGCGCCACCCGTATCCACGCCCATCGAAATGTCCGGCGATTGCGATTGGATCAGGTTATGCACGCCGCAGGTGTGGCAGTCGAATCCGTAGCTGGCATCGTTGTAGCCCACGTACTCGATGGTGCCGCGAGCGATGCGCGGAACGTCCACGTAAGTGGTGGTGGTGATTTCTCCGGCGACGATGCACGTACCGGTCGTGACCAGGACTTCGCATGCCACGCGCCCGGTGGGATCGTCCGCCAGGACCGCGTCCAATACGGCGTCCGAAATCTGGTCCGCAATCTTGTCCGGATGACCTTCCGTGACGGATTCCGAGGTGAAAAGATGTCGTTGATGATCTGCCAAAATAGCCTCCTGCGGCGTTGTCATTCAATTTAGCACGGGTGGGGCATGCTTTAGCCCGCCGCGTCGCGTGTTCCGATTGGCAAGCTAAAGCATGCCCCACCTGATTAGTACCGATAAT
The DNA here is from genome assembly GCA_020073365.1 of Terriglobia bacterium. Lineage (GTDB taxonomy): Bacteria > Acidobacteriota > Terriglobia > Bryobacterales > Bryobacteraceae > JAIQFL01. The sequence goes on from JAIQFL010000150.1 coordinate 10,247, forward strand.
GATCCGGCTTGTACGGCCCTTCCACCGCCACGCCGAGGTAATCGGCCTGCTTGGGTGTGAGGGTGGTGAGCTTCACGCCGATCTTTTCCAGATGCAGGCGCGCCACCTCTTCGTCCAGTTTCTTGGGCAGCGTGTAGACGCCTACCTTGTAGACATCGCGGTTCTTCCACAGGTCGAGCTGGGCGAGCGTCTGGTTGGCGAAACTGTTGCTCATCACGAAACTGGGGTGCCCGGTGGCGCAGCCCAGGTTCACCAGGCGGCCTTCCGCCAGGATGAAAATGCTCTGGCCTTCCGGGAAGGTGTACATGTCCACCTGTGGCTTGATGTTGGTCTTGATGGCGGCCGAGGTGTTCAGCCGGTCCATCTGGATCTCGTTGTCGAAGTGGCCGATGTTGCAGACGATGGCCTGATCCTTCATCTTCTCCATATGTTCCAGAGTGATGATGTCACAGTTGCCGGTGCAGCTTACGTAGATATCGCCGCGCCCGAGGGTGTCTTCGATGGTGGTGACTTCGAAGCCTTCCATGGCCGCCTGTAGCGCGTTGATGGGGTCGATCTCAGTGACAATCACGCGCGCGCCCATGCCGCGCAGCGAGTGCGCCGAGCCCTTGCCGACATCGCCATAGCCGCAGACCACTGCGACTTTGCCGGCTACCATCACGTCGGTAGCGCGCTTGATGCCGTCCGCCAGGGACTCGCGGCAGCCGTAGAGATTGTCGAACTTCGATTTGGTAACGGAATCGTTGACGTTAATAGCGGGCACGAGAAGTTTGCCGGCTTCCTGCATCTTGTACAGGCGATGCACGCCGGTGGTGGTCTCCTCGGAGACGCCGCGCCAATCCTTCACCACCTCGTGCCAGTGGTTCCTATTCTCGGCCTGGACCTGCTTCAACAGGTCTTTGATGACCTTCTCTTCGTGACTGGCGGAGGGGCTGTCTACCCAGTCGCTGCCGTTTTCCAGTTCGTAGCCCTTGTGAATGAGGAGCGTGGCGTCGCCGCCGTCATCCACGATCAACTGCGGGCCCTTGCCGCCAGGATGGCTAAGAGCCTGGTAGGTGCACCACCAGTAGTCTTCCAGGCTCTCGCCCTTCCACGCGAAAACCGGCAGGCCGGCGGCGGCGATGGCGGCAGCGGCATGGTCCTGCGTGGAGAAGATGTTGCAGCTAGCCCAGCGGACGGAGGCGCCCAGATCGGCGAGCGTCTCGATGAGCACCGCGGTCTGGATGGTCATGTGCAGCGATCCGGTGACGCGCACGCCGGATAGGGGCTTCTCCGTGGCATACTTGCGCCGGATGGCCATCAGGCCGGGCATCTCGAACTCGGCGATGGAGATTTCCTTGCGGCCCCATTCGGCCAGCGAAAGGTCGGCGACTTTGAAGTCGGTGGTCGTCTGATTCAGCGTTGCAGTGCCCATTTTTACCTTCCTCGTATCAATAAATCTTGATAGATTGATATTATACGGTTTTGGTGTATGGCGTCAATCCTAAAATCGCTGAGGCTGGCGGCGGACCCGAGCCGGTTGCGGGTCTTGTTGCTTCTTGAACAGGAGGAGCTGTCCGTGGCGGAGATCCAGGAGATCCTGGCGAAGGGGCAGAGCCAGACCTCGACCCACCTGGCGCAGTTGAAACAAGCGGGTCTGGTGGACGACCGGCGCACGGGCAAGAACGCCTTCTACCGCTCGAAGGCGCCCGCGGAACTGATGGCGTTGCTGCGGCAGGCGGTGAGCGAGGTCCCCGAAGCGAAGCAGGACCGCGAGGCGTTGCGGCTCGTGTTGCGCAAGCGGCAGGACACCATGCGCCGCTACTTCGACGAACTGGCGGGCAAGTTCGGCCGGCAGTACGTTCCCGGACGGTCGTGGAAAGGCATCGCCGAAGCGATGTTGAAGCTGCTGCCGCCGATGGTGATCGCGGACCTGGGGGCGGGCGAGGGAACCATCTCGCAACTGATGGCGCAGCGGGCCAGGAAGGTGATCGCGATCGACAATTCCGAGAAGATGGTGGAGTTCGGCGCGGAGCTGGCGAAGAAGCACGGCATCGGCAATCTGGAATACCGCTTGGGTGACCTGGAGGACGTGCCGATCCGCAGCGCGACGGTGGACCTGGCGTTCCTGAGCCAGGCGCTGCACCACGCCGTGCATCCCGACCGGGCCGTTGCGGAGGCGTGGCGCATCGTGAAGCCGGGAGGCCGGATCGCGATTCTGGATCTGAACCGGCATCATTTCGAGGAGGCGCGCGAGATGTACGCCGACTTGTGGCTGGGGTTCACGGAGTTGGAGATCGAGAAGTACCTGAAGGGCGCCGGGTTCCGCAACGTGGAGACGGCCGTGGTGTATCGCGAGCCCGAGGCGCCGCATTTTGAGACGCTGTTAGGGACGGGGGAGAAGTAGGGGCTGGCGCAGCGCATTGTGTTAGATTTGCGTTTTGCCCATCACGAAATTCCTGTTCTGGAACATCAATCGAAGACCGCTGGCCGGGCTGGTCGCCGAATTGGCGGAGATTCACCGGGTTGATGTTGTCATACTGGCTGAGTGCGACACCGATCCCGCGATCATACTTGATGCGCTCAATCGCACCACTGGAACCGATTTCCGAATCCCCGTCAGCTTCTGCGAACGCATCGTGACCTTTACTCGGTTCTCTACTGAGTTTCTTCGGCCTGAATTCGAGAACGAACGGGTATCGATCCGTCGGCTCGTTCTCCCGGATCGCCTGCCCGTCTTGCTCGCGGCCGTGCATTTGCTCAGCAAGCGGAGTTGGTCGGGAGAGAGTCAAGGATTTGAGTGCGTTGAATTGGCCGATCGCATAGAGATCGAGGAAAAGAAGGCCGGGCACAGCCGAACAATATTGGTCGGCGACTTCAACATGAACCCGTTTGAGAGCGGACTTGTAAGCTCCATCGGCCTGAATTCAGTGATGTCGAGGCAAGTAGCGTCTCGCGGGACGCGAACGGTTCAGGGCCGCGAGTATCCATTCTTTTACAACCCGATGTGGAGCCACTTCGGCGACGCTAGAAGCGCAACGGCCGGATCGTACTTCTACGACGCCAGCCAACATGTGAGCTACTACTGGAATATCTTCGACCAGGTGATGCTACGCCCTGAACTCGCCGACCGTTTCCACCCAAGCCAACTCAGTATTGTGAGAGCAATTGGACGGCTTTCGTTAGTCCGGCCGAACGGCAGGCCGGACAAACAGAAAGGATCCGACCACCTTCCGCTGGTATTCGAGGTAGAATTCTGATTGGGGCGTCACAAATGGCAGCGCAGACGGATTTTTGGGGGGAGATCGCACCCACCGTGGTGCGCACTCCCGTTGCCATCTTGCGGGAACAGGCTGCTCTGCTAGGGACCAAGACAAAGAACCTGGTGGAAGCCACAGTGTATACCGAATCGTACCGTGGCGCGTTCCGGCATCTGTTCAACCTGGTTGTACCCGGATTGAACGACTATACCTACAACCTCTTCACCATTGAGCACGGCATTGGCTTGTATCCTGTCACTGTCGTGGGGCGCGAATTCCGATTCGAAACCGAACAGGATTTCACGGAGTGGTTGCGGGGCTTCTTGTCTTCAGTCGAAACAAAGAGGATCGTCGGCAATCTGCTCGCCCAGGTTGCCAGCTAGGCGTGCTGCAACCTGCCTCCGCCATCGACGGGCTCGTCCCTTGCCCCATCACCCGGTCCGATAGTCGCTTGCGATGGGAATAACGCCGCGCCGATATCCGGTACACTGGCTGAGGCGTGGAATCGTCGCCCATCCGCAACCGCCTTCTCCTGTTCGCAGCCGCCTTCCTGTTCTCCACCGGCGGAGCGGCCATTAAAGCCGCTACCCTCACGGGCTGGCAGGTAGCCAGCTTCCGTTCCGGTGTGGCCGCTATCGTCTTGCTTCTGGTGTTACCGGAGGCGCGCCGCGGCTGGTCGTGGCGGGTCGTGCCGGTGGCGGCGGCTTATGCCGCGACGCTCATCACGTTCGTTCTGGCCAACCGGCTCACCACGGCGGCGGATGCCATCTTCCTGCAATCCACGGCGCCGCTGTATCTCCTGCTGTTGGGACCGTGGCTCCTGCGCGAGCCGATTCGCCGGGCGGACGTCTTATACATGGTAGTGGTGGTGGCCGGCATGACGGTGTTCTTCCTGGGGACGGAGTCGGCCGTGGCCACCGCTCCCAACCCGGCGCGGGGCAATGTGGTTGCGGCCGTGAGCGGGCTCTTCTACGCCATCATGCTGGCGGGGTTTCGCTGGCTGGGCCGCCGGCCCGCGGGCAATATGGGCGTCGCGACGGTGGCCCTCGGCAACGTCTTCGCATGCCTGGCGGCGCTGCCTATGGCGCTTCCGGTCAGGGCCGGCGCGGCGGAGAATCTGGTGGTCATCCTCTATCTCGGCGTGGTGCAGATCGGCATTGCCTATGTGTGCCTCACGCGCGCCATGCGGCACGTGCCTGCGCTGGAAGCGGCCACCCTGCTGATGCTGGAACCCGCCATGAACCCGGTCTGGACGTGGTTCGTTCACGGGGAGCGGCCGGGCCCATGGTCTCTGGCCGGCGGTGGCGTGATCCTTTCCGCGACCCTGGCGAACACGTGGCGCCAGAGCCGGGCAGCGGTGATTCGAGCCGCAGTGGAATAGAACGTAGTCCGTCGCCAGGGGCATAGGCGTTAGAGGCTAGTGGATTCGCCAGCCGTTCACCGGACCGCTGTGAAAGAATTTTTCGGGCGTCATGACGCCGTCGCGCTTGAATACCGTTCCGTCCTTCATCACGAAGCGAACGTCGCGGAGTGCGTCGATATCGTCCAGAGGATTGGCTCTCACCGCGATCAGGTCGGCCGGCAGACCGGGTTTGATGGGGCCGCGCTTGTCGTAAAGGTCACAGACCTGGTAGCCGTTCGACGTCATGATCTTGAGAATCGCTGGTGCGGGAATCCCCGCGGCCTTCCACGTCTTGAGGAAGTCGATCACCACCTCGCCGCGCGTCATGCCCGGGATGTAGTAATCGGCGTCGGTGGAGAAGGCCATTTTCACGCCGTTGGCGTATGCGTTTTTCAGGCCTTCCACGGTGCGGTCGAAGCGCGCCTGGCTGGGACTGAAATATGTCGAGATGGGCGTCTCGGTGCCCACGCGCCAGATGCCTTTCTTGGCCATCAGCTTGTGGGTCTCGTCGTCGAGCGCGCCGGAGTGTTCGATGGACCAGATACCTGCCTCGATCGCCCGCAAAGCGCCCGCGCGGGTTTGCACGTGCCCGGCTACTTTCAAGCCGCTCTTGGCGGCTTCCGCGATGAAAAGCTTCATCTCGTCCACGGTGTAGCCGTAGGATTTGGCATCCACCATGATCTTGATCACTTTGGCGCCGAACAGAATGTTCTTGCGCACGGCCTTGACGATTTCGTCGGGCGTGTCGGCATCCAGGTATTCCGGATAGACCAGGCTGGCGCGCTCGGGCACCGGAGTGAACTGCCCGCCCATGCCGCCGATGATGATCCCCGAATTGATGACCGTGGGGCCGGGAATCCAGCCCTGTTCGATGGCCACCCGCAGTGCGCTGTCGGCATAATTGGCGGCGTTGCCCAGATCGCGGACCATGGTGAAGCCGGAAGACATCATGGTGATGCCATTAGAGACGGCTTGAATTGCGCGGATCGCCGTGGAATCCAGAACGCTGGTCAGGTAGTAGCTGTTGTTCTCGGGGTCGCGTTTGTAGGTGAGGGCGAGGTGGTTGTGGGCATCCACCAGGCCGGGCAGGACCGTGAGTTGCGACAGGTCGATGACTTCGGCGCCGGCGGGGATCGCGAGGTTGGCTCCGATCTCCCTGAATTTGCCCGCTTCGATGAGGATCACCTGGTTGGTGCTGGCAGTACCCGCATCGGGATCAACCAGGCGGCCGGCGCGGATGGCGGTCACTTGCGCGGAGAGGAGCGCGGGAGACAGGCAGGCGAAGAGCGAAGTGAGTGTAAGTTTGGTCATGGATCTTACTTTGCCTTGATGGTCACCGAGAGCTCCTCGGCGCGGGGGTTGGTGAAGCGCAGCGTGACCCGGCCCTGGGGGTCGAGCGTAATCACCGCCGGGGTATTGACGCTGGTGAGCTTCCAGCCTTCGGGGAGCGTGACGAAGTTCAGCGGGCGGCCGAGCGTACGCGTCCACACCAATTCCCGGTTCTGCAGCGTGTAGCCCACAGGGTCCACATAGCTTTCCTCCACGCGGATGCGCGCCGATTCACCGGCACCCACGGGCTTCGGCAGATCGCCCTGGACCACCACGGAATCGGGATCGGTGGGAGTGGGGTAATAGCCCAGCGCATTCACTTCCTTCCCGCTGACGATGTGGGTGTGGAGCGGTTCGCCGGTATCCAGATTGGACATCTTCGAATCGGGCGAAACCGTGCTTCCCTTGCGCACGAAGCTGTGGACCGACTTCTGGCCTGGCCGTGTGACCGTGAAATCGTGCGAGATAAGGAATTTGTGAGTGGACGGGTCCAGCAGCCAATAACGAATCTCGCGATCCTGTTCGGCGCGATGGAATTGCGCCAGAAGCAGCGCGGGAACCAGGAGCAGGAGCCACTTCACTGCAGCTTTCTCCCGATAATCCTGACGGGGAGCTGGTCGTCGCGATCGTTCAGAAAGCTCACCCGGATGCGGCCATCCGCGTCGGTGGAAACGATGGCCGGGGAAGCCGAGCCGATCAGCTCGTAGCCCTTGGGCAGCACCACTACGTTGCGCTTGACGCCCAGCAGCCGATCGAAGACGAAACCGTTGTCCTTTTCGTAATACGACGGCGGATCGGTATATGTCTTATAGATGCGGATGCGCGTTTCCGCACCGGCGGGCACCGGCTTGAGCAGTTTGACGCGCAAATAGTGGGCATCATCCGGTCCGCCTTTCGGGCCGAACCCGGAGGCCTTGGCCGTGCGGCCGTCGACGATTTCCCATACGAGGGGCTTGCCCGAGGCGCGGTCGATGACACGCTCCTTCGATGCCACCGAACCTTCCCGGATCGGATTAAAGAGGTAGGGCGATCCCTCGCGCGCCGCGGTGACATCGTAGATGATGTCGAACGAGTGAGTGGAGGGAGCCAGCAGCTCGTAGACCGTAAGTTCGTCCGCGGCCCATAGCTGTGCGCAGGCGATCAGCAGAAGCAGGATCCTCATGGGACCTGCCAAGTGTATCGCAGATGGACTAACTAATGCCGGAAGGCCGAGACGTCCACCGTCATGCCCTTGCCGTTGGCCCGGGAGTTGTCCCGCAACACCGCGTTGGCCTGAGCTTCGAGCTTTTTCGCGGCCGCCTTCCGGCCGGACATGCGCAGAAACCCCGCGTAGTTCAGCAGTACCTTGCCGTAGACAGGATGCGCCGATCCCAAGGTCCTTTCCGCGATCCCGAGAGACCGTTGGAATGCTGCGTCCGCTTCCTCACGGCGTCCAGCGTGGGCATACATGGTGGCCAGGTTACTCAAAGCGCGCAGCAGCATGGGATGGCCGGCGCCCAACTCGGCTTCGGTGAGGTGGACCGACTGCTCGAACAGAATTGTGGCCTCCTCATTTCGGCCCTGGCAGCGACGCACCGCTCCCAGGTTGTTCAGCGCCACCGCCTCTTGTCCCGTGCCCGGCTCCCCGTGCTTGCGGAAGACGGCCAGGGATGCCTCAATCAGTTTCTCGGCTTCGTCGCACCGGCCGTCGGCCACAACCAGGTTCGCCAGAGCGTTACGCGCCAGAGCAAGCTGGATGCTCTCCGGCGGCAGCAGAGCGGTGTAGAGGGCAATTGCCTCGCGCAGCAGTGCTTCCCCCTTGCCCGTCTGCCCGGATTCCAGGTAGTGCACCCCCAGGTTGCCGAGCGTGGTGGCATACGAGAGATTCTCTTTATCGCCGCTCTTTTCCGCGATCGCCAGTGCGCGGCGGTACAGGCGCCCGGCTTCCAAAAACCGCCCCAATTCCCCATCGGCATTCGCCAGGGCATTGATCGCGACCAACAGCCGCGAATCCGATGACCGCTCCGCAAGGTGTACGGCGTCTCGATAGGCGGCCTCCGCTCCCGCAAAGTTGCCGGCGTTCTCCAGCCCGCGCCCCTTTTGCATCAGCTCCATCCATGTATCCGTCTGCGCCAAGGCGGAGCTTGCGAGCAATGCCACAGTTCCACACACGATTACCACCCCGGGTCTCATAGTCCCTCCAGAAAAGCAAAAGGCCGCCGTCAGGGACCGCGTTGGCGCTCCCTGACGGCGGCCTCCAAGGATTTCGGTCAGCCGCTCACTCGATACAGCCCAAAACAAGACAGGCGGGTCCAGTGGACACGCCGGCTTGTCTTACTTGAACTTGATTTTCTTCCTGGTGATCTCCGCCAGAACGGGCAGCCCGTCCTGGATGCTCAAACGTTCAATCTCTCCGTGCCGCAGATCGCGGCAATAGCGGATAAACTCCCGCCAGGCGGGAGGCAGTGACTGTTCCCCATCGGCAGACCCAAACGACAGCGGTATGGGGTGCCGGATGCCTTCGCTCATGGGCCTCGTTCCGCAGTTAAGACGGCGGTCAGGCCCCAAATGTTCATGCGAAGGCCCAAAAAATGTACCGCCCGGCCCCCATGGCGCGGCTTGGTGGGACATGCCTTGTCTCTCTCAAACTGCGCGGCATGTGGTTCCGGAAAGACTGAACGCATTGTCCTACCCTCAGTCACCCTATAGGACGGGTGGCCGCGCGAGAGGTTAGCAACGAAATGTCTGGCGGTGACTGAGTAGTCAGTCTCCCGAATTGCGGTCGCGTATCGGGATGCCAACGAAGCATCCTCGCCGGAGCAGGTCATTATGGCGGAAACGCTGAAATCCGGCCCCGCCTCAATCGCGCATTCAGGAATGCGGTTGTCCGGGCCCCCACCGGCTCAACGCGCGGCGCGGTAGATGCGCCACCCCCACGCGTCGAGCCGTAACTCCGGCAACGGCGCCGCCTGCATTCCCAACGGGACAAATCCGGCGCCGCCGCGGCTCACCGTCCCCGTGAACGGCCGGTTGGAGAGGTTCACCGCGATCAGCAAATCTTCTCCCTGGCCCCGCCGCACGAAAGTCAGCACGCTCGACTCGTCACTGTTGTCCAGCCACTCCAGTGCGCCGGTCCGCAGCGCCGGGTGTTGCTTCCGCAACGCGGTCATTTGCTCATAGAACTTGTGAAACTCCGGCCGCCGCTCGGCGATGGGCCAGAACACTTTCAAGGGCTCGAACAGCGCCGGTGCGCCTGACTCTGTGGTATCGCCCACCTCCATGCCGTTGTAAATCATCGGCACCCCGTCCAGCGTGAACACCAACGCCGAGCCGGCCAGGGCCCCCTTCTCGCCGAACCGCGCGATGGCTCGCTTCTCGTCGTGGTTGTCGGAGAAGTACATGTGGATGGTTCCCCGCGGAAACTTCTTGCGCTCCGCGTTCCAGACGTCGCGCAGCGCACTGGCGGGCTTGCCGTTCTCCAGCACATCGGTCAGCGCGCTATGCATCGGCCATTCGTAGTCGGCGTCGAAGGCGCTCACCATCAGATCCGGCGAGTTCCACTCGGCCAGCATGAACAGCGAGGGCTGGATCTTGTCCAGCCGCGGCCGCGCCTGCTCCCAGAAACCGGTCGGCACCATGCCTGCCGCGTCGCAGCGGAAGCCGTCAAGCTGGAACTCCCGCAGCCAGTACTCGAGCATCCGCGTCATGTACTCGCGCAGCTCCGCGTTGCTGTAATCCAGCCCGGCCACGTCGGACCAGTCGGCGACAGGCGGGATGATGTGGCCGTTCGCGTCTTTCTTGTAGAACTCCGGATGAGCCATCATCACGCTGTCCCACGCCGTGTGGTTGGCCACGACGTCGATGACCACCTTCATGCCGCCCCGGTGCGCGCCGTCGATGAGCGCGTGCAAATCGGCCGCCGTCCCGAAAGCCGGCTCGATGGCGTAGTAGTCCCGCACCGAGTACGGGCTGCCCAGTGTACCCTTCTTCTGCAACTGCCCGTTGGGATGGATCGGCATCAGCCAAAGCACGTTCACGCCCAGCTTAGACAATTCGTCGAGCCGCGCCGTGACGCCCTGGAAGTTACCCGCCGGGGAGAACGTCCGCACGTTGATCTCATAGACCACCGCGTCGCGCGCCCAAGCCGGGCTCCGCCGCGCGTCCAGCTTCGAGAAGTCGCGATCCTGCGCCGCCACCAGCAGCGGGAGCAATAGGAACAGATACCTTCTCATGACTCCCCTCCGCGCCGCGCGCGATTCTTTCATAGCTTCGCGTATCATTGGATTGCCGCCAGGGCCACGCGAGCGCCCACCAGGTCCGGACTCAACTCGACGGCCTGGCTCAGTTCGGTCTTGGCCTGTGCCGGGTCGTTGAGTCCCAGGTATCCGAGGCCGGCGAGGTAGTGGGCATTGGCCATGCGAGCGCGAGGCGACTGCGCCCGGCCGCCTCTCCCGCCGCGTCCCGCACCCGCGGGTGCCGGTTGCTGCAGTGCGGCTTTTCCGGACTCGACCAGGCCGGCAAAGAGAGTTTTTGCCTGGTCCGCCTGGCCCAGTTTCTGAAGGGCCAGCGCCTGGTAATACTGCTGGGCACCGCCGCCCGTTGGGTTGCCCTGACCTCCGCGACGGCCTCCGGCCTGCGCGGGCGCTTCTGCCTTGTGCCACGACTCAATGGCCTTCTGTTGGTCGCCCAAGCCTTCATAGGCCACTCCCGTCCACCAGGCCACCTCCGCATTCCGCGCGGCGCCAAAGCCGGCGGCTCCCAACGGCAGGTTCGAGGGTATGGTTATGGCGGCCTGTAGATCGGCGAGCGCTTCCTGGTACCGCGTGGCTTCCATGTTCTTCTGGGCGCGCAGAATATGGGCGTCCGTCCAATGCTCGGCCACATTGAGGTTCGCGCCCTCCGCGACGGCGAATTGCCTGCCCGTCATCATGCGGATGGCCTCGTCGTAGGCGCCGGTAGCCACCTTGAGCGCGACAGCGCGGTTTTGCGCGTCATCGCGCTGTGCGACGACGGTTACGTTCCCGTCGAACCACGGGATCCGCTTTTCGAGCGGAACCCCGGCCTGCTCGTAGAGTTCGTCCAGTTCCGTGAAATGCAGCGGGTATTTGCGCTCGGCAGCCACGGCTTTCTCCATTTCGGCAATCGCCCGGTTGAGGTCGCCCTGCGGCTTCTGGTGCGCATAAGCCGTCGCCAGGTTGCGATGCACGATGGCGAACGACGGGTCGATGGCCGCGGAAGCCTCCCACATCCTCGTGGCTTCCTCCGGTTGCCAGTCGTACAGCACATTACCGAGGTAATAAGGCGCACGCGCATCCCGCGGATTGGTTTTCATGGCGGCGCGAAGCACATCCACGGCCTCGTTCTGGAAGGGGAAGACATAGTCCGGCGGCATGGCCATAGCCAGCTTGTCATACCCGGCCGCCTTCTCAGCCTGTCCCAGCTTCCCGGCGAAATAGCCCAGGTAATAGTAAGCCATGGGATGGATTTTAGATTTGTCCCGCGCCGCGGCAGTCATTTCCAACAGCACGTCCGTGCCGTCCTGCCAGAGACCGGCGTCCAGGTATTCGGCCGCTGTCTCCTGGGCCGTTGCCGGATGGAGGTTCATCGTCGAAGTGAGCGTCCGGGCCGCCTCGGGACTCTTCGAAGCCAGCCAATTCTCCGCCATCGAGCGAACGTCTAGTGGATCGGCCCTGTGAGCGGCAGCCAGCACCTCGATCGCCTCTTTCGGACGACCGAGGTGGCGCAGGACCGCAGCCTTCAGGTTCTGCGCCCGGATGCTGAGCGCGTTGGAGTCGATCGAGCGGTCCACGAAATCCAGGGCAGCGGCCATATCGCCGCGGGAGGCCGCGATTTCCGAGAGCGAATAGTACCCGGCGGCCTTCCACGTCTGGCTCCAGGTGGCTTTGTACAAGTAAGGATACGCTTCGTCGGGTTTGCCTGCCGCTTTTAGAACGGCGCCCAGGTAGTAAATCGCCTCGGCATCTTTGGGATCCGTGTAGCGGTCCGTGAGCCGGTCCAGCGCAGCGCGCAGGTGCTTCTCCGCCTCGGCGTACCTGGCCTTCTGAAAGTAGGTGATGCCCAGAGCGGTGTTCACGCGCACATCGCCCGCGTCCCGCCGCAGCGCCTCCTCCCAGTAAGCCAGGGGATCGATGGCGGGATCGTGGAACTGCTGCGCGCGCAGCCCGATCAAGTACAACTCTTCATTCGTCTTGATCTCCGGCGGCGGCGCGGGCGCGGTCACGGTTTTGGGCATCGGCAAGGGTGTGAGGCGGATCGGGTGGTAGGAAACCAGTTCCCGGCCCTGGTCCGAAATCGAGGCGACCAGGTCGTGCTCGTCTACTCCCGCCGGCACGGCCACCTGTTTTACGTACGGCCTGGCGGGGTCGATCGCCACCGTCTCCTGAAGCAGAGTTTTGTCGCCAGCCTGGAGACGGACCTGCGCGGCCGGGTGCGCCGACGTGGTGTAGAAGCCGACCTTCGCCCCGCTGTTGTTCACTTCCAGATTCACGGCGGCGTCCAGGTTGGCCTTCTTCACTCCGCCGATGTCGCGGAAGGGGTACCAGTTCATGGAGAACGATCGCGTCTCATAGGGTTGGAGCCAGCTATAGTCGGGCTGGTTGTCGGAGTACGCCCCGGCCATCAGCTCGATATAGGGCCCATCCTCGTCGGTGAGGGTCTTGTCCCACGTGCGGCCGCTCGGACCGTTACCCCAGGTCCAGAACTTCTTGCCGGGGACAATGTTGTGGTCGGCGACGCTCATGGTGCCGGCCTCCTTGCCGTGGTCATACCCGGCAAAGAAATCGTCCTGGTAATTCCAGGCGAAGACCGAGTTGGAAGAGATGTGGTTCTTGTACCAACTGATATCGACGCCCTTGGTGAAATCCGCGCCGGCATACCTGGTGGTGGAGAACGGCCACGCGGTGAACTCCCGCTTTCCGTGAAACACGCCGTATTGGGTGCTGGGGGGGAAGATCACCTGGTAATTCTCGTTGGCGTGCACCGCCAGGTTGGCGAAGCACAGCATGGTGTTCACCTCGGGCGTTCGATTCACGATGCGCACCGAAGCCTCCAGGTACGCCTTACCCGGGCGCAGCGTATAGCCCACCGCCCACCGCATGCGCTGCCGCACTTCCAGCTCGCCCACCCAGATCGTCTTGCTGCCGTCCGGGTTCTCCTCGAATTTGTACTGCACGGGGATGAAGGTGCTGGCGCGGTGGTGATGCGGAATGTTCCATTCCACGCCGCCCGAGATCCACGCGCCGATGAGGCCGATGAGCGCGGGTTTGATGACGTGCTGGCGATAGATGAAATTGTAGTTATTGGTCTTGTCCACGCCTTCGAAGATCCGGCCGCCGATCTCGGGCAGCACGCCGATCCGCAGGTACTTGTTCTCCAGGTAGACCGCGGTGTACGTCTTGTCGACCTTTTTGCCGGTGAGCGAATCGTACATCGGATATGGATAGACCGGCCCCTGCGCTCCCTGGGATGCGCGTCCGAAGAAGAACATGGGGTTGGGTTCCGGCGCTCCGGCCAGATAGGTTGGTATGGTGATTTTCTCTTCCCAGACCTTGACCGATGGGCTGCCGGGGGCCGAGAGCAGAGATCCGGAAGCCAGCCAGATCAGGACGGCCAGGCACCCTGGCAGCGATCTCAGGACGATCTTATGGAGCATCGCGTTTTTCTCCTAACAGGATCTGAAATTGGCTGTATTCTAACGCAAGGCATGGCCGGACGCCACTCGCGTGGCTGCTCGGGGTCAGAGCAAAATAGAAAGTTCCGCTTCCGGCAAAATAGAAAGTCCGCTTGTGGGAGAGGTGTCAGAACATGGCCTGCCATTCCCTCTCTTCGTCGCATCGCGGTTGGGCCCCGTCAAGGCCGCATTGGGGTTGTGCGCCGAAGGGCAGCCCTGACGGCCCGTGCAACATACCGTAAGATTTTTAAAGAGCTGGCTCATAGAGTTTTCGCACCGTCCTGCCGATTAAACGGACAGAGGCCTGCAAGGAGCGCATATGAATCAGCGATCGTTGAATGCGAGGTACTATAATAGAGGGGCAATGCACCGAGAACGACCAGTAGCGGAAGACACCGAGCGCGAGGTTGTTATAAACCGGGCGATCGAAGTCATCGGCGACAAAGAAGAGGCCATGCGCTGGCTCGGGATGCCGGTACGTGCCCTTGGGTACGCAACTCCGATCTCCCGGTTGAATGATCGGGATGGACAAACCGCCGTCTTGGACGTGCTCGATCAGTTGGAGCACGGTGTGTTTTGATGCTGGAAGTCTACCGGCTGCACTCTAGCCGATATTAGCCGATATCCAGCCAACAACGGTAGAGGGGCAGCGCTCCATGGCGGGCGGTGGAATCCTCAAGGTCTCGAAGTCATCTACACGGCGCAATCCCGATCCCTCGCGGCCCTGGAAGTTCTTGTACACTATGCCGTACTGCCTCGGGATTTTGTGTGCACGGCCCTTCTCATACCGGAATGTCTCGTCGTGACGATAAAGGAGGGCGCACACCTGAATGCCAGTAGCCTCCACCCCCAAGGCGCCTGCCACACAGACGAACAGCACTACGGTGCTAGGTGGATACCCAAATACGTGGTGTTCTCTGTATCTTCCGCCATTATTCGCCAAGAGAGAATCTACATCCTGAACCCTGCTCACGCTGACTTCAAGCATATTCAATTCCTCGCCCCAGAGCCCTTTCAGTTCGACCCACGCCTCAAACAGTCGGCGACTTCTGGAAGCTCACATGCGACAGATTAGTCAGAACGACCGGAACGTCCCTCTCTGCCGGCGACAGAGCGGATCGGAAAAGAGAAACGCCCCAGGGTTCCGTAATCCGCCTCCTCAGCGTAGTCGCCGACTCGTTGATTGGAGCTCCGTGTCATGTTGGCGCTCGCAGGGCTTAAAAGCACGGGCCGTGCCGAGGCCGCCAGCATGGTGACCGGTTGAGCACACGAGAGTTAGGGGTTGTCTAGCCTCTGACTTCCCGGCAGACTGTCCACGAAGTGGTCAACAGCATGCATATCAAGTTCGACATCTGCCAGCGAAGGGAGTTTGACACGCCGGTGGATGTCACGCTCCACGGAACGGGCATCGGAGATCGCAGTTCTGTGGCGAATGTCACGGTGACAGTCAACGGCATCGGCGTGGCCGTACCAACACCAATCGCCGGAAGGATCGGTGTATACTTGACTCCAACCCGGAAGGGAAAAATGGCAATTTCGTATAGGACGATACGCCCTTCCGTGCGGGAGGAACCCATCTCGCGGCGGGCGGATTTTGTAACGAGGGAAGACGATGGCAGACCACAACGCCTTGAAGGCACTTTTGCGTGGTGAACTGATTCAACCGGGCGACGGGAATTATGATGACGCCCGAAAACTGTATAACGCGATGATTGACAAGAAGCCGGCCGCGATCGCACGGTGCGTCGACGTCGCCGACGTGATGGCGTGCGTGAACCACGCGCGCTCGAACGGGATCCTGCTGGCGGTGCGTGGCGGGGGACATAACGGTCCGGGCCTGGGGAGTTGCGACGGCGGCCTGGTGATCGACCTGTCACGAATGCGCGGCGTGCGGGTGGACCCCGCTGCCAGGACGGCGCAAGTCGCCGGCGGATGCGTGTGGGGCGACGTGGACCATGCGACGCATCCCTTCGGACTGGCTGCGGCCAGCGGCATTGTTTCGACTAC